>JANPHT010000448.1:0-6387 GCA_031424595.1 Planctomycetota bacterium | reverse complement strand
CGCGGAATCGCCTGCCGCTGCCTCGAACACGGAAGCTCCGGCAAATCCTGCCGCAGTGGCTATTCTGCCGAAGGCTGACGAGATTCTCACCCAGCTTCGCTCAAAGCTCGAGAGTCTGGATTCCTTAAAATGTGATCTGCATCAGACGACTCTGATCGCCGGCATGAAATTGACCGCCTCCGGAAAGTATGTGGAGGCCTCCGGAAATCGCGTCAGTCTTCAATATGTGATTTACCCAATGTCCGGCGAAAAGCTGGAAGATGCCCAGCAACTGACCTTGGATGCCGTAACGCCCGTTCCGGATGAAAAAACGAATCGCGGTCTCTTGATCCAGGTCAGCGATGGGCAGGTGTTGTCCACATCCTGGAAGAACGGTGAGACACAACGAATCAGTCGTCGAAACATCCGTGATGTACTTGCCGCCGCGGAAGCGACAAAGTCTTACGATCCGAAGAACGCGGCAATGGATCTCGGTGTCGGCGGCGTAAGGGGGCTGGTCTCTCGTCTGCAAACGACGATGGAGTTTGCTCCGGTGAAGTTGATCAAAGTTGGTGAACGCAGTGTTTATGAGGTGACCGGACGATGGAATGAGAAAGTCCGCAAGGAGATCTTTAAAGTTCCGGAAGACTCGATCATCGATCCTCGACCCGAAGTGCCTGAGTACGTTCGTGTTTATGTGGATGTGGAGTCGATGCTGCCTCGCCGCATTCAGTTCCTCAAACGCAGCTTGAGCCCCGCTGAAAAGCTCGTTCGACCACTGATCACTTTGGACCTTCGAAACATGGTTGTGAATGAGGCTGTGGAAGATGCAACGTTCGTGTTCCAGACTCCCGAAGGTGCCCAGGAAGAAGATCAGACGGAACAAGTAATTCAGATGATTCAACAAAGTATTCAAGCAGACGCAACCCTGGAAGCGACACCTTCCGCTCCAGCACCTGCACCCAAATAGCCGAGTGCATTGCGGATTCCTGCTCGGTTTGGCCAGCCGAGTTAAGTGGAGTGACGGAACTCTTCAGCGAAGCCGACGATGAAAACTGTTCCCACACATTTCGAATCTTCCTGGCGATCTCTGCTCGCCGGTGGTGCAGGTTCTGTATTATTGCATCTCGCCCTTTTTCTGATTGTCGGCCTGTCGCTCCGTGGTTGCCAGAAGATTGGAATGGGCGAGCCGGGCGGTGAGCCCTATCGAGATGTCGGACTGATTGTGCTTGACGGAGTTGACGGCGGTTCCGCGGATATTGGAAAAGCTCCGGGAGCCGGAGATGATCCGAAGAACCAACCGTCCCAGGATCAGATAACCCATGACCAGAGCCAGAACGATACTGCCAACGGTGAGGCAAACACGAGCGAGCGATTGCCCACAGAAGCCCCCGACATAACGGACCTGCTGAATAACTCTGAACACCAATCCGCCAGTGCAGGTGATTCCTCCTCAAAGCTTCCAGCGCTGATTGGTCCCGGAGATCCCATCGGCGGCATCCAGCGACCGGCTCAGGGAGGTGGAAGCAAACTCATCGCACCGCAGGACGCTGGAGGTGCCGCGAAGCTCGGCGGCATCGGTGGTCCCGGTGATACGACCTTCATGGACGTTGCCGCGACGGGCAAGACATTCGTCTACCTTATCGATTCCAGTAGCAGTATGTATGGCGGACGTCTGAAGATTGCTCAAAGCCAATTGAAGAAAAGCCTTCGACTTCTTCAGCCGAATCAGCAGTTTGGCGTCATCTTTTACAATGAATATCGAGAGCCCCTGAAATTGCCTGGCCAGAGTGGTCGGAAGTTGCATTTTGCGTCAGAGCTCAATAAGCAATCCGCTGCCCGAGAGGTCGATCGAATCGTGCCGAACAACGGTACCGAACATAAAGCTGCGTTGCTGGAAGCGTTGATGCTGAAACCGGATGTGGTCTATTTGTTAACGGATGGTGAAGAGCCCGAGTTATACGAAGCGGATTTAAAAGAAGTTGCACGCCATACGGGGACCACGACCATTCACGTCATCAAATTTGGTGATGGCACAGTCTCGTCTCGTGAGACCAGCTGGCTTCAGAGGCTTGCTCGCCAATCCGACGGCGAGTTTCGCGAGTTCAAGGTCGATCCATAAGACACGTGTCAGCAAAGACGTGTCGGTCAGCTCGGCATCGAATTAGAGGGGATGAGACAACGCGTGCTTGATCCTCAATGGACGACGAAACACGGCAACCTTCAGTGTGTCTCAGTCCGGGGTGCATACCACAGCCGAATTGTGCCATCATGTAATGCGGCCGCCAGCGTTTGCCCATCTGGTGCAAACGCCACATGATTCGCAGCGGCCGGAAGATTGGAAAACCGGAGCAGTTCCTGTCCTGTGGCCACATTCCAAAGATGCACGGCCTGGTCATCGCCTGCCACTGCCAGTGTGCGACCATCCGGAGAGAAATCCGCTGTGCGTATATCGACACCATGATGACATCGTTCCAGCCACGACTCGTTGATGTCGCAGGGCACTAATCGGAACGTCCCGAATTTTCGACCAACGACGATCGCTCGATGGCCTTCTGCATCCGAATTCCCCGCCGCCGATTGCGATACGACCTGCCTGCTGACCTGTGTAAGACTCAACTTAAGCGGAGTTGCGGCAAGACAATGAATTTCATCGGGTTCAGTGCGTTGAACAATGCCCTGACCACCGACAGTCTGGCTGATGATCTGCCCTTCCGCATTGGCAAGCAGGAAACGTTCGTTATCCAGGAAAGCGAGCCCACGAATTGTGCCACCTTCGGTATAGGCACAGGAATGGCTCAAAGTACCAGCAGCCACGTTCCAGAGTCGTACGATGCAGTCTCGTCCGGCACTTGCCAGCAATTTACTGTCGGGTGAAAATGCCAGCGTTCGAATGTCACGGATATGGCCTTTTAGTACAGCCGATGGCACCAGCGTTTCGGCATTCCAGAGAATCACGTCGTCATCGTAACTGCCTGTCGCGATCCACGCTCCGTCGGGTGACACTGCAACACAAGAGATCAATTGCGTGTGTTTTGCACCAACAGCAAGGGGCCTTCGCGATTCAACGTCCCACGCTCGCACGCACGCGTCGTCGCCGGCTGTATAGAGTGTCTTTCCATCAGCGGAAAATGCCAGGCTCCAGGCTTCACTTGGTTGATGTCCTGGCAATTCCGCAAATGCCACAATCGGTTCACGTCGCCACAGACAGATTCTGCCACCGTTTTCTCCGATGACCCATGTGCTTGACGGCGCATGATACTCGAGCGACAGGATACCGACCGATGCTGGAAACTCCGATGCTGCTTGTTCGTTGGATTGATGATCCCAGAATTGTAACGCGGGGCGCGATGGGCCTATGCCAACGGAAATATCGGCATTGGCGACGGGCGCTGTGCTCTTGCCAGGAAATACCAATCCAAGTCCGAGTGATTTTCCGGATGGCCCAAAGGCAACGGAATCAGCAAGATCCGGAAGGTCGTTTGTCCTGGATTCACTTTGTAGTTCCGGCCATTTAAACACTTCGATCTTTGCCGGGCTCCTGGTTGAGGCCACAAGCAAATGTCCATCCGCGGAAAATCGCAGATCTTTTCCCACACCCTCGCTGATTTCGGTGCCTCCGACGGTCGCACCAATTATTGGAAGTGCATGGCCGGTAATGCCTGAGTGAGTTTCTGGAAACTTTAATGCCAGATGCTGGATTGCAGAGTTCCAACTTGTCGGCCCAGGAGAATTCCAAAGCACAACCAGATCTCGAGCATCGCTCGTTAACGCGCAACTTTCTATTTCGACGGCGGAGGAATTGATAATACCCGCCCGTGCCTGGTTCTGGAGCGCACCGGATCTCAGATCCCAAAATGCCATCATAGGTCTGTGCTGATTCCTTTCGGTACCCGCGACGATAGCCCAATTACCGTCTGCTGCGATCTCAACGCAATGAACCACGCGACCGGGAAGCTCGATGCGTTGAATTTCCCGGCCTGCACTGAAGTCCCACGCGATGATTTCACTGGCGTCCCGGGCAAGTAACTGCCTTGCAATGATCGCACGCGACGAATCCGGCGTCATCCTCACTCGGTAATCATTCGCCGCGTCGCCCAACGACCAGGTGTTCAGTAATCGCAGAGTGGCGACGTTCCAGTGACGAACAGTACCGTCCCGGCCGACGGAATAGCAGCTTTGCCCATTGGGAGTCAGCATCGCAGAAACAGCACTATCGGTGTGTCCAGCCAGTTCGCGATAATTTCGGCTTTGATGCCACAAGTAACGCCATTCAAAGCCGCGGAGGTCATCAGTCTGTATTGTCGTGTTCATGGCAGAATCGGGCGCAGGAATGGCATCTCGTAATGCCTCGCTCATTAAGTTCGTATTGTCGTCACCGAAATGTTGGGCGGCCCGCAGCACTCCGCTGGCATATTCACGGTGTCGCGTCTCAAGAGCCAGACTCTCTGCCCGACGACGTCCCTCTATGGCGGCTTCGCTTTGTTCCTGGGCCAGAGTTGCAAGGCCGTCAGCACGGAGGCTGGCTTCAGTCGCCAACTGCGTCTGCCACTCTTTCTCGCCGACCAAATCCAAAAGTTCTGTATTGAGTCGCTCCAGTCGAGCGAGATGCCACGCACCAAAACCCAGCAATGCCGCAAAGAGCAGTCCGCATATTGCCAGCAGGGAGGCCACGGCAGGTCGTCGTTGGGACCACCTCAACAGGTTTTCATGCCACGGCCATGGACGAGCAGCCACCGCTTCACCACGCCGAAATGCCTGCAGATCATCAAGGAGATCCTGCGCCGCTCCGTAGCGATGGGAAACCGGCTTTGCCAGACATTTCAGGCAGATCGCTTCCAAATCCGGAGGGATCTCTGCACGAAGTTGCCGAAGTGGCCTTGGTGCCTGTGAGGCGGCTTGAACGTGGAGTGCCTGCAGGGAATTCTTTGCAAACACTGGTCGCCCTGTCAGCACTTCATAAAGGATAGCACCGAGGGCATAGATATCTGTCGCCGGACCGATCTCTGCAACTCGCCCTTCAAATTGTTCTGGAGCCATGTACTGGGGCGTGCCAGCTATGGTCGTGGAGTGGCTGGATCGAACAATTTCCGGAGTCGCTTTGTCGTCTGCAGAATTTGAAAAGACAAGAGCTGCCTCTGCATCTTCAAATAGTTTTGCCAGACCGAAATCGGCGATCATCGGCTGAAACTCAATGCAGAGCCTCTCAAGAGGGACAGTTCGAACGACGTCAAATTCCTTATTTGTATTCCAGTCACTTTTGGGCTGAAGCAATACGTTGGAAGGCTTCAGGTCTCGATGCAGAATTCCATGTTCGTGAGCGTACCGGACTCCCTCAACAAGTCCAATCATTAGTTCGACCGCTACACTGATTGGCAACTGGCGTTGGTGCGAAGACTTGAATGCTGCAGCCTGTGCCGTCGATGACTCGATCGCATCAAGCCTGGGAGCCGTAATCGTTACACCATCGCAGGCTTCGGCGGATTTCAGGTTATCGACTGCCGCTAAGAAGGCGACTGAATCCTGGGGAACATGGCTGTGAGATTCAAAGGACGCTGGTAGTTCGAAATCGTTGCCACAGAGCCATGATGCCAGACTCCCGCCAGAACAGTACGCTGTCACTTGATAGCTCACGGTGCCAGCCTGTCCGGCTTCAAAGACGGAAACAAGGTGCGAATGATTCAGCTTCGCTGCGATCTGCGATTCGCGAACAAATCGTCGCTGCAGATCTGCTGTCGCCAGCGTCTCAGGGCGTGGAATTTTTAACGCGACAAATCTCTGAAGGACTGGGTCCTCCGCGAGAAATACAACGCCGAAGCCACCGGAACCCAATCGCCGAATGACTCGGAAACGACCGATCATTCGGGGCATCGCTGAGTCCTCGTTCGAGGACTGTTGTTCTCGGTGTTGCAGGGAATTATGGTCATCGCCCGTCACGAGCGAAGCCGATTGCCGTCGACGATCCTGTTCCAGCAATTGAAGACATAAGTGAACGCGGTCAAATCGCCGCTGCAGTTCGGCATCCGGCAGGTTGGAAACAAATGGCTGTGGCGAGACTGCCGATGCATCAGCAGCTGTCGCCAGCGCTTCGTCATATTGTGCCAGTAGTTGGCTGTACCGAGTTTCCGGATCCGACGGGCCCGACCGGGGTGCCGGGTTTAAGGATGATTGTGTCATTTCCCTCATCCAGTTCCTGCTGCAACATCTCCACGGCCCGCACCCAAAGCTCGCGAATAGCTTCGGCTGAGCGTTCCAAACGTTGGCCGATTGAAGTGGACCCCGGTTTTCGGACCACTGGTTAAGGTGGATTTTTCTGATCTGGAGTCGTTTGTGTGAATGAGGATATCGTGGCCTGCACAGGAGGTCTCGGATGTCACGCACACGTCGTCAGTTTGATGGGAAGTTCAA
>JANPHT010000447.1:0-1885 GCA_031424595.1 Planctomycetota bacterium | reverse complement strand
CATCCGGCCGCCGTACACAAGCGGTGTTGAGAAGCGATTGCTGTCATTTCCTGACCACGCAACATTCGTTGCACTGACATCGCCCTTGCCGCCAGCTTTGACGGCGATCGATCCACCACCTCGGCCTTCGACCGCGTAGATCATGCCATCCGAAACGACGACGCTGGAATTGAACTGGTCAGTTGCCATCGCAGTGCAGTACCACTTGAGCTTTCCTGTGGCGGGATTGATGGCCCAAATTTCATCCGGAGCCCCAATCACGATGTCCGTTCTTGTGTCATCAACTTTCGAGAGAGACGGCGTTCCCCAGACGTTGCCGAGCCCATCGCTTTCAGATTTCCAAAGTTCTTTTCCAGTCGTTTTGTCGAGTCCTACAATCGCGCGAGTTTCCGGACCGGCGGGCACAACAAGGACGTTGTCAACGACAATCGGACTGGATGACGAGCCCCAGGAACGATCGTCTGACTGCGTCCCGACGTTCGCGTGCCAAAGGTCCTTCCCGTCGAGATCGTAACCATACACGCCCGACTTGCCGAAGAAAACATAGACATTCTGACCATCAGATACAGGCGTGTGAGACGCATAGCCATGCTCAGGGACGCCCATTCCCACGTATTCGTCTTCAGGCAAAACAGCGTCGATGGTCTTTTCCCAGAGCGTTTTTCCGGACGCTCGATCGAAGCAGACGAGATGTCGCTTCAGGTCCTTCATGTTTCCAGGATTCTGGCGATCAACACCGTATCCGGAATAGCATGAGACAAACACTTTTTCACCTACAACGATCGGGCAGGAAACGCCTGCACCCGGCAGCGCCACCTTCCACTGAAGGTTCTCTTTTTCACCAAACGTTGTGGGCAGTGGATCAGCGTCAGGGCTGATTCCCGTGCCGTTTGGTCCGCGAAAACGAGTCCAGTCTGAAGCCTCAGTGGCGGCCACTGAGGCAGCACAACAAAGACTGGCAACAACCTTCTTCAGCGTTTGTCGTTTAGCTTTACTAATAAACATCAGATTCTCTCGTTAGTTGTCATGTAAATAAACAATTGAACAATCAGTTATCGACGACTCGATCCGTATTAAGCGTTGCGGGAATGAATCTGACCAGAATTTTTCAATGCGTCCTGTCAGGCCCTTTTGAATCTCTTGCGTGACCATCTGAAGGTCCTTTCCTGAGAGGCTGCGGACCGTTTCCAAATCCTGGAGGCTGCCGAAAATTAAACTGAGGCCCTGGCGAAGGATGATTCTGCGGGTGTGGCTGATGGGCTTTCTCCACCGCCGCTGTCAACTTCTGGAATTCCTCGCGTGACAAGCTGCCATCATGATTTGAATCAAGCAGCTCGAACATAATCTTCGAGACTTCACCGATGCCCGCATCTCTGCCACCAAACGGATTGCCATGCATTGCCGGTCCGCCAAACTGAGCAAAAGGAGGCGTGCCGAAAGGGCTCTGATGGACACGCGGAGTTTGCTGGTGTCGATCCGGTGCATTTCGATTCCACGGTGCTTGATCTGCTAATCGGTCTGGCGCACCGATGTTAGGTGCTCCCGGAAAATGGCGTGGACTACGGTCAATGCCGTCACGTTTCTCGCCGTCCCGATGCTCATCGTCCCGATGCTCATCGTCCCGATGCTCGCCGTCCCGATGCTCGCCGTCCCGATGCTCGCCGTCCCGATGCTCGCCGTCCCGATGCTCGCCTTCCCGATGCTCGCCGTCCCGATGCTCGCCTTCCCGATGCTCGCCTTCCCGATGCTCGCCGTCCCGATGCTCGCCGTCCCGATGCTCGCCTTCCCGATGCTCGCCTTCCCGATGCTCGCCTTCCCGATGCTCGCCTTCCCGATGCTCGCCGTCACGTTTCTCGCCGTCCCGATGCTCATCGTCCCGATGCTC
>JANPHT010000446.1:0-2588 GCA_031424595.1 Planctomycetota bacterium | reverse complement strand
GCCTGAACTCCTGTTTGCTTCGCATCGTTTTTCTTTCGAGCATTTTCAATCCGACGCTTCCTCGCCTTCGTCTGCCGCTTTACACTCTGTGAACGATTCACTCGAAATCCCCGGGTGATGGATGCTGTTGATGGCTTTGACATTCATCAATACGCCGTCCACACAAGGGATTCCGGGTGTTTCTTTGTTATTACCGAGACAGGAGGTTACTTGGTTAAGGGCTAGTCAAATCAACTTGAATAGGATACTTCATGCATCCGGATATCGCCGCCTATCACCAAAACCATAATGATGGTGAACAGGAGATTTGCCAAATGCTGGCCAGTGAAATCGACCGTGGACTGCCAAAGGCCGAGAGTAAGATCTGGCACTCACATCCGGTGTGGTTTCTCGATGGCAATCCCATCGTGGGATACAGCAAACAGAAGCCGGGGATTCGACTGATGTTCTGGAGCGGAGCGGATTTTCAAACGCCGGGGCTCTATGTGGTCGGGAAAAAATTCAAAGACGCATCGGTCTTCTTCAACAACGTGACGGAGATCAAGACGAACGTTCTTCGGCGATGGCTGAAAGAGTCCAAACTGATTCAATGGGACTACCAGAACATCGTCAAGAGGAAGGGCGAACTCGTGAGGCTTGAGTAGAGCTTCGAAAGCTTGCGACTTCTTCGTCTTCTTTCATACTTTCTGCTGCCTTTTTCACCATTATCCAACAGGGAGACGAACTCATGTCCACAACAACAATCACACCGTACCTCTTCTTCTCAGGTCGCTGCGAGGAGGCGATGATACGTTCTTCCGTCTGAGTGCTGTCGCGCGTGCTCGGCTTGAACGTCTTCTTGATTTTGTTTTGCCGGGTCGTCGCCGTCAGTATGATTCGATCACCGAAGCGCCAGCCCTGCGGGTCTTCCTGGAGTTCAACTATCGTCGTATTTGCAGCGGCAGTCGATGCGAGCTTCAACCAGGTACGGCCCATCGGTGCGCCGTGGAATTCCATACGTCCGCCGCAGCAGACGATCGACGGACAGGAATCCTTGTCCATCCCCTCGAGGTAATGCAGGCGAATAAGAGCGTGATGCCTTGTGTCGAGCGGCTTATCGGGCATGCCAACGATCAGCGCCGCCGAAGATGGCTCTTCCGGTGCCGAGTGCGACATGGCACAATCAAAACCCGACTCATCCGTCGAGCCGTCAGCTCCAACGCCGCCGCCGAAGCAGAAGAGTACAATGATCGACAAGCGCACTGCCTTGCTCACTGCTGTCTCCGCGAAGCCACAACCGCTCTTTCCCAATTCGCCTGAGTCTGGAGCCAATCCAGGCTCTGACCACGCAACATTCCAGCAACGCATCCCAGCCTGCGATACTTGCAGGTTGTTTGTCTGCGCTCACCAATGCCACTTCGAGGTCACACTCGCCGCGAGGCTCGAGAATTGCTGGCGTGGTTCGTATGACGATCCTTAAATGCTGTGTCCTTGTGATTCCCGCCTCCTGAGTCCCCTTAATTACGGCACGTAATCGAGGCAGGATAGTTTCGAGACGAAGATGAACAGCATTTCATCCTGGATTCACGATCCGCTCATTTGAATTGGCTACAATGACTACGAGATTACGAACCTGCCATGTGTGGTGGCGGTTGTTCAGCAACGGATTCTCGGGATACAAAGGAACAGGACGATGGGAGTAAGGCTTTGGAGTGTCGTGGCATTATTGGTTGGCATGTTGACTGTTTCATCGAGCGCAGGGGCGTTCGAAGAAGAGAAAGAGGAATCAATCCCCTTGGACAAGCTGCCGAAAGCAGTTGTTGAATCCATTAAGAAGATGTTTCCGGATGCGGAAATGAAGTTGGCCACTAAAGAAGTCGTCAAAGACGAAGATGATGACGATGACGATGCAAAAACGGAAACGGACAAGAAAGACGCTGACGACAAAGACGCTGACCACAAAGACGAAAAGGACGACGACGAAAAGGACACAGGCGAAAAGGACGAAGGCGATAGCGAGGTGATTTATGAAGTGACGCTGTCGGAAAAGGGAAAAACGATCGACGTGACCGTTGACGAAGAAGGTGACATTGAAGAAGTTGAGCGTTCGATTGAACTGAAGGAACTGCCTCGCCTGGTGGCCGACGCCCTGGCGAGAAAATTCCCGAAGTCCACGCTGAAATCTGCGGAAGCCATCTATGAAGTGGAAGATGGTGAAATGGAATTTGAAGGGTACGAAGTGATCCTGGAAACGGCCGACAAAAAGGAGATCGAGGCCGACGTCGAAGTAGAAATTCATATCGAAGTGGGTGAAGAATAGGCGGCGATATGCAATTGACGCCCGGCTTTTCGCAAAGAGCCGGGCGTGATTGCTCAAGTGAGACGTATGAGCAACCACATCCTGGTGATCGAAGATGAAGACCAGATTGCCGACTTTTTGGTGCGCGGTCTGAGCGAAGAGGGATTTATCGTCGATCGAGCGAAAGATGGCACTACCGGATGGCGAATGCTGCAATCGGGTCCATGGGATATTGTACTGCTGGACTGGTGGTTGCCCGGGCTGGATGGCATGGCTTTGATACTCATCATGGCCCCGGCATTTGGTTGAG
>JANPHT010000445.1:0-6978 GCA_031424595.1 Planctomycetota bacterium | reverse complement strand
CATCGAAGTCGAATTTCGTCCTCCAGAGCGGGCGACGGTTCATCGATACAGGCCACAAGCAGTCGGCCGCGGTCTTCAAATAGCGGCAGACACGAATGTTTTTTCACCACTCTTCGCGGAATCATGTCGAGCACATTGTCTTCCGGCAGCATGTCTTCCAGATCAACATACGGCAGTCGCAATTCGACCGCCAACGCGCGAGTGGCATCGACCGGCTCGACGAGCTTCATTTGAATTACCGCATCACGATGATTCAGGCCTCGCGCTTCTGCAAAGTGTTCAATCTCGGAAACCTGAGACCGCTTTATCAGATTCTTCGACACAAGATACTGCAGCGTCGATTTGGGTTCGTCGTCGTCCGATTGTGTGGTTTCCCTGCCAAGTGACGCATCGTACTCATGCTTGCCATCCGGATCCGTCAAGCAAAGCATCGCCTTCGCCATTTCGTTCAGCAGTTCCTGCGAACGAATAAGGTACTGTCCCGTTGCGTATTTTCGTACGTGGGCATTCAGCTTGCGGTAGTTGCCGCGAATCTTCTCGACATCGTCTTCAAATTGCACAAGTCTGAGCAGCGTATAATGGTCAGGCGGACGATCCCCTTCCGGAATTCCCAGCCATTCTTTGTAGACGTCGATTTCAGCCACGCAAATTGCTCCTGTACAACAAACTCCGGATGTATTCTCGGGACGCCTGGAATCTCCAGCAGCGGATTTCTGTTTATCACGTCGATCGCGGCCAGACAAGCTTGCCGGTCAAACTTAAAACGGGAATCGAGCGTCAAGTTCTGCCTTCGCAAGATCGACAAGGAATGCCGACAGCCTCTCAACCATCACCTCCATCAGTCGCCTCCCTTTTTCGGCCGTCGCGGCGTGAGGGTTTCCTGCTCCTGTGTTTGTGGTCAGCAAATGCCAGGGACGAGTAATCGAAACCCAGCCGTGATTGACAGCTGGCAGACGCGTTTCTGCGGTCAATCCGTCATCAGCGGCAAGCGTCCCATCGGGATTCTTTCGAACCAGTTCGCCAAAATACGCCAGTGCCAATGAAGTTTCCATTTCACCCGCATGATCATCGGGTTCCTGAAAAATGGATTTCTTGACGTCCGCCGTCAATCCTCGAAACCAATCGCAGAGAAAGAGCTGCACCGCTGTCTTCCCATTCAATTCTCGCAGAAGCGGTTTGAACTCATTGCCGCCGTGACTGTTGAGAATGAGTAGTTTGCGAATGCCGTGGCCTTCAAGAGATTCCACCAGGTCCGTGATTACACGAGCCAGAGTTGACGGATTGAGATTCATCGAAAGTCGGCACTGCGATTGATTCGTTTCTGTGCCATAGGGAATTGTTGGCAGCAGAATAACTCTTGCCCCTCGATTCCAGGCGGCTTCGCAAACTCGACTTCCGATGGCCTCGGCTTCAAAGGTATCCGTCCCGTATGGCAAGTGCAGGTTATGAGGTTCCGTGGCTCCCATTGGAAGGACGGCCACCTGATATTCACAGCCTTGCACATGAGCGTAATTGGTTTCGGACAATATCCACGGACGCATCAGGTCCTCCGAGTCGCTGGAGATTTCTTATTTGTCAATCGACAGGCGTGAATCATGATAGCGGGGCTTTCCACAGAATTCGACACCACTGCGTTCATGGGTCCGAATACGTGCATTCGCGGATTGCGATGTGTGTACTTTATTGAGGAGTTTCTCGCGGATTGAGACGACCGAGATATATGAGCACCCCCGGTGTGGGCTGGCCACGTGTTGAGCACGAGTTGCCGGATCGCCTGAGCCGAAAACTTTTTCCGAAAGAATGCACTTCCGTTGAAGGCGTCGATGTTCTTCAGCTCGCATGCAGACGGCCAATCAATTCGATAGCATGCGACTTCGCAAGCTGTCATTCCATAGCCCACTTTGCATTTACAGCCGAATGATTCCCATGATGCAAAAGCTCTGTTCGGTCTTCACGATCCTTTTGGCACTGTTTCCCAGCGGCTCGAACGCCGGGGAAAAGCCGAATATCCTTTGGATCAGTTGTGAGGATATCAGCCCACAACTTGGCTGCTATGGTGACACCACGGCGACGACTCCGAATCTTGATGCTCTGGCAAAACAGAGCACACTGTTCACTCAAGCTTTTTCGTGCCACGGGGTCTGCGCGCCAAGCCGGACGGGAATCATCACCGGCATGTATCCGATCTCGCTTGGCGCAAACCACATGCGATCCAGGGCCAAACTTCCCGGCCACGTCAAGCTGTTCCCACAGTATCTGCGCGATGCTGGATACTACTGCACAAATAACAGCAAGACGGATTACAATCTTCATTGGAATGAAAAAGACACATGGAACGAATCGTCCGGAAAAGCTCACTGGAAAAACCGCCCCACGGAATCGCCATTCTTCGCAGTCTTCAATCTCACGATGACACACGAGAGCAAGGTATGGCCCGCCGGCTGGGAGAATGTGGTTCAACAGCTTCCTGAGGTTCGGCGTCATCGTCCGGAAGATATGATAGTGCCGCCGCTCTACCCGGACACGCCTGCCGTTCGTGCCGATCTGACTCGGCTGGCAGATATCATCAGTGTCATGGATCTGGAAGTTGCCAGACTCCTGAAGGAACTGGACAAAGCTGGACTGGCTGACAACACAATTGTCATGTTTTGGTCGGATCATGGAAATGGATTGCCTCGTTCCAAACGATGGACCTACGACAGCGGGTCTCATGTCCCATTAATTGTTCGAATTCCCGAAACGCTGCGAGGCCAATATGGTGATTCGCCTCCAGGAACACGTGACGATCGACTTATCAACCTCATTGATCTCGGACCGACTGTACTTAACCTCGCGGGAATCCCGCAGCCAGCTCACATGCACGGAGTACCGTTTCTTGGAGCTGCCCAAGGCGCTGACAGGCATTTTATCTACGGAGCACGCGACCGACTTGACGAGCGATTCGATATGGTTCGTACGGTCAGAAGCAAAACTCACCGCTACGTCCGAAACCTGATGCCGTGGAGACCCGCACTGCAGCATGTGGAATATGGCGAACGAAATGAGATCCTTAGGGAAATGCGGCGCCTACTGGCCAAAAATGAACTACCGCCGGCCTCGGCACAATGGTTTCAAGTTCCCCGCGCGGCCGAAGAATTGTATGACCTGAAATCGGATCCGTGGGAACTCATCAACCTTGCAGGTAAGCCTGATCAGCAGAATACTCTGCAATTCCTTCGCGATGCCTGCGATGCCTGGCAAATAGAAGTCCGCGATGCTCATTTGTTGCCTGAGATTATGCTGGACGAGGAAGAGCAGACTTTCGGAAACCGATGGCAGATTCTCCACAGGACCGACGGCGAGCAACGTACCTCGCGTTTGTTGACTGCGGCAAAGCAGACTTCGCAATTGAATGAAATCACGGCGAACGAAATCGCTGCGTCGCTCGATGACGATCCTGCAGTGCGGTGGTGGCAAGTTTCACTTCTCAGCCGTGCGCCGCATCCGGAACGGCGAATGGAAGTGCTGCTGAGGGAAAGTGTTAAAACGGATCCAGCTGTGCGAATTGCGGCCGCTGCAGGACTGGCTCGCGGTGATCACTTGTCTGAAGCCGTTACCGTCTTTCAGCAAATGCTGGGACGCAAGAACGAATTCATTCGCCATGCGGCGATGCTGGAAATCGATGAAGCGGGAAAAGCTGCCATCGCATCACTGCGAGAATCACTGACTGCGGGCGACAATGAAGAGTATGTCGGACGACTGGTGCAACATGCCCTGGAGCAGAAATGATGAGTTGAGTCGGCCTCAGGGCTGATTGAAAGTCCTTGCCGTTATCAATGGAATTCTGCAGTCCCTTGAACACTGGAGAGCCATTGATGATTCCGGAGACTTTGAAACTGTGCTCGACTTCTTTCACCGAACTCTTAAAGCGAGTGAGAAGGCTGACTGAGAATTTCGTCTTCAGTCTGAATCTCCACAACCTCCGTAAAGAAGCTGGAAATGAACGGACCTTATTATGATCCTCAAACTCTTATCCGGCAAGGTCGCCGCATCACCGGAATGTCGGCTGTCCTGCTTCCATTCTTGTCTCCAGGTGAAGTTGACTGGAAGTCGTTTGAATCGCATGTGATCCGAACCTGCGATGCTGGCCTGGCTCCGGCCGTCAATATGGACACGGGGTACATCAACCTTCTGGATGATGCCACGCGGCTGGAAGTTCTGAGTCGGACGCAGGCGGTCACGGCCGGAAGAATGTATGTCGCCGGTGCATTTGTGAAGGACACTCCGGGCAGTGCGTTTAACTTGTCTCTTTACAGTCAGCGGATGGACGAAATCCAATCGTGCGGCGGAACGCCGGTGATTTTCCAGTCTTATGGACTGACGCAGCAGCATGACACGTCGATCGTCGATGCTTATCAGCACATTGCAAAGAAATGCGATCGTTTCATTGGCTTCGAACTGGGTACGATGTTCGCGCCGTTTGGCCGGATCTACAGTGAAGAGGTCTATCGCGAACTACTGCAAGTTCCTCAATGCCTTGGAGCCAAGCATTCTTCACTTCAGAGAAATCTCGAATGGCAACGACTGCTTTGGCGCGACGAATTGCGTCCCGACTTCATGGTGTTGACCGGCAACGACCTGGCGATCGATATGGTGATGTACGGCAGCGATTATCTGCTGGGGCTCAGTAGTTTTGCTCCCGACATTTTTTCCAAACGGGATGCAATGTGGGCCTCCGGTGATTCTGACTTCTACCAGCTGAACGATGTGTTGCAGTACCTTGGATTTTTCGCATTCCGAGTCCCCGTTCCTGCCTACAAGCACACTGCGGCTATGTTTCTGCATCTTCGCAAGTGGATCTCCACATCATTGACTCATCCAGCCAGCCCGGAACGCCCCGAGAGTGATGTGCCGATTCTGGAGGAAATCTTTGAGAAGCTGCGACCGTGGATGTAGATCAAGTCGATTCCGTTCGTCAAAAAATTGTCGCATGCCGAGAAAGGAATCGGACCGCAACGGAATCTTTTTTCTGTCTTGTGGAACCGTCAAATGGATTGAATCAAGAGTCATCTTGCCGGTCGGTTATTCGACTACGGAGATTCCAGTCGATTCGATCGCTGCGTGGCCGGACTTACGGAACGGCCTCGGCATTGGCTGAGCGAGACCGTGCTCATCAATTGTTCGACAACGGAATGAATATTCGCCGGCAGGCGAGGCTGGCAATACAGCCACCCAGTGGGCGTTTGTGAGTCGCAGTGGCCAGGTCTTTGGGTTTCCTGCGTCATCAAAACCGTGGGTCCGCAAAGGAATCGCACCATCTTTTAGTCGTCCCCAATTCTGAGGAGCGGGTAGAAGTTCCGCATCAACCCAGGGAGCGGTAGTAAAATGAGGATCGTCCTCTGAACGCTCCGTGGAATTCGGCTCGATCGATACCTGCACTTTTGAGAGTCCGGAGATTCCGACCTGGGCATAGCCAGAAACAGGAATCTGCTCTCCGACTTTTACGGCTTTCGGAATCATGAGAGTTGCTGCAAAGGTCTTCAACGGACTATCAACATCGTTGTTCTGTTCAGCATAAGTGTCATTCGCATGTGCCAGATTGGTCAGCACGATATGCGTCAGCCATTTGATTGACTTAAAACCGTACGCTTCAGGAACCACAACGCGCACGGGTCCGCCGCGTTCTGAATCAAGCCACTCGCCGTTCAACTTGTAACACAGGATGACCGGCGGTAGATCGAAAGGATCTTCAAGAACTCTTCCGATGGGCAGTGAGCTGCGAAACATTTGAGCGGGATCGTCGTTATGGTAGCCGTAGTAGAACACGCGGCGCAGATTTTCTCTTGGTCTTGTCAGCCAGATGATTTCGCGTAACGGCACTCCTTCCCACAATCCCATCCCAAGAGGACAGCCGAGATTCAGGCATGTCATGACCTTTGGAAATCGCACCGCATGAGTTTCACCCAGCTTCAGCAGTGCTTCGAAATCGAGTGCCGTGCCATCGGCTTTGTTGAGTGACCTGGCAATTTTTGCAGGATCGTCCGGATCGGAGATGACCTCCAAATGCCACGATTCCCGAGTCAGCCCGACTACCTTTTTCTTTTCATCCGGCAACGAATGTGGCAGCGGAGTTCCACGCGAAACATCGCGAAAGTCTTCAGCGGCAGTGAAGTACGGGTCTCGTTGCACTCCTGCTTTTTCAGGTTTCACATGTTTCTCTGATTCTGGTCTCACTGCGGCTGACGCAAGAGCCAGCCGTTGCGCAGCCGCAAACCCCAGCACTCCCGCCCTGAGAAAAAAGCGACGAGTCACCTCAAGATGTTCTGCAAGAAAGTCAGCATGATCCATGATCTGCCCCTCATTGAGTTGATTATTGCATCTGTCGACGACTGTTCTGATAGGTTCGGAGTATCGATGTGCCTGGCAACTCTGACAAACGTTGAGCGGGAATGGCCCTATTCGCCGCCGCCGACTTCCTTCATCTCCAGTTGTTTCATTTTGCGGTAAAGGTTTGAGCGATGCAGTCCCAGCAAACGGGCTGCGTCCGTCATGTTATCGCTCACCTGTCTGATGCTGCGGCGAATGAAATCCCGCTGAAACTCGCGAGTGGCGTCGTCTAAGCCAAGTTCAAGGGACGGTAGCTTTGACGAGTCTGCATCGGGATTCAAAATGAAGGCAAGGTCTTCGGCTTCGACGCGATCGCCCGGAGACAGAAACGCAATGCGTTCCATGAGGTTGCGAAGCTCACGCACATTACCAGGCCATGCGTGTGACTGCAGCCGACGCCGAGCTTCAGAGGACAACTGCAGGTGGGGTCGACGCGCTTGTGTGGCAAAGCGACGAAGGAAAAACTCGGCCAGGGGAAGAATGTCCTCAGGCCGTTCTCGAAGTGGCGGAAGATCGAGTGTCACGACACCCAGTCGATAGTAAAGATCTTCCCGGAACCGTTTGGCTCGAACGGCTTCCCCTAAATTTGCGTTTGTTGCCGCAATGATTCGC
>JANPHT010000444.1:0-3561 GCA_031424595.1 Planctomycetota bacterium | reverse complement strand
AACCATGCCTGAGTATTGGCCAGAGAAGTCTCAGCACGAGTCGAATCGGAAACATTCATAAAGTCCGGCCGCTGTGCCAACAGGAAAGTTCAGACAGTCTCTGTCAGGCAGCTCGTGATTTCATTTCTTCGCTTTTTTTTTCATACCCCGCCAGACGACTGAAGATCCCAAGTCGCCCAGTTGCCAACAACATCAGCAGCGATGGCACCATGATTGGCCGAATCACAAAGGTATCCAGCAGCACACCAAGTGCAAGAGCAAAGCCCAATTGATCCATTCCCACAAGGCTACCTGCCATGAGTGATGAAAATGTTCCGGCCATGATGATTCCGCAGCTGGAGATGATGCTGCCAGTGCGTTCCAGAGCGACCGTAATGCCCTTAACAGGTCCGTGAATCTTTTCTTCTTCCTCGATCCGAGCCATTAGGAAGATGTTGTAGTCCTCACCAACGGCGATCAGAATCGTGAACAGGAACATGGGGACTTTCCAGTCCAGGCCTGCAAAGCCTTCAGGGTCCATGGCCCAGAAAGTCAGATAAGTGATCCCGAGTGTAGCGAGGTAACTGTAGAAAACCGTAAACATTAAATAGCCGCAAACGCCCGGACGCTTCAAGAGTACAACAAGAATCAAATACACGCCCAGCATCACCAGCGAATCGATGCGAATCTGGTCCGAGTCAGTGACATCCTTCAGATCGCTGATGTCAGCCGTATTGCCAACAAACGAAAGTTTGGCTTCACGCAGGCCTTCGGGAAGGTGTTCGTTGATGCGGTCCCGAAGATGTCTGAAGTTACTGATACTGTCTCTCGAAAAGGGATCCTCCTTGAACACCAGATCCACACGAGTCACGGCAGGATTCGTGGAGCTGACAAAATAGTCCTTGGCATGCTTCTTCTGAGCCTGCCGCACGGCCAGGGTCATTTTTCCGGGTTCTCTCTGCCCTTTCGGGGCATACAACGAACGGACCGACTGCAGGCCAAGTTCGTCCTTTCGATCGACCAGGTTTTTGGTGAAACTCTCAACCATCCCAAACGATTCACCCTGAATTGGGCTGAAATCCACCACCGGGGCCCGCAGGCTTCCGACCCAGTGACTTTCATTCTTTTTGAAAATCAAATCGTAGTTGCGTTCATCCTGAGTCCACTTCCCCGTCAACGTCCGGCCATCAGCAGAGACCGTACCTGCGTACGTCGCATTTTTCTGAGCCACTGCAAATGTGACCGGCTGATCGGCAATTGGAGCAAACGCATCCATCTCAAACACATCGCCGCCTTCATCCAGACTGACGACCTGCCATGCAGATTCGCTGGCCCCCTTTGGTGAAGGCTCAATGCGGAAATGAAACTCGCGAGAACCAGCGTCCAACAGCACAGTCAGCGGAGCCACCTCGCCAGCCGGAAAATGCCTCTGAACCGCCTCCGCGCCGTAGACACTGGCAGCGGTTGCTGGAAGCTCCGACAACAACCCGTAGCTGAGATTTCCAAAGTAGACGATGCCGACGATGGTAAACGGCATCATCAAAAAGATGCTTCCCAGCCATGCCGCCCACGTGCGACGTTCCAAAACACCGCCGATCCAGCGCCACCCGGCAGTTAACAGGTTTTTCTTCTGAAGCCGGGACACCAGATCTGTGCTGCTTGGAAAGCTGGCGTCGCGGCGTGAGGCGGGAGACGGCAGGTTTGGCCAGAACGCCCACCGTCCGATGAGTCGCAAAATCGCGGGAGTCAGCGTCAGAGCAGCCAGGAGGCAAATTCCGAGTCCAAACGTAATCGCCAACCCCGCCTGGCGAAACTTACCAAACTCGGCAAAAACCAACATCCCGATCCCGCACATCACCGTCCCGGCACTGGCCGTCAGCGCGGCACCGACTCGTTCGAGAGTTCCCGAGATGGCCTCTTCGATCGTCTCTCCGCCGTCAATCGATTCGCGATATCGCGCGATCAGAAAAAGACAGTAATCCACTCCAGCGCCGTAGATCAGCACTGTCACATAGGTTTCAATTCCATTGAACAGACTAACGATCCCCGCTTGTGCGGCAATTGAAAGAACACTTAAGGCAACAGCCGTCGAAACGGCAACCGTCAACAACGGAATCATCGCCAGCGCTGGAGCGCGATAAATCGCAATCAACAAGCCCACGACAAGAATCACGGTCCAATTCTCCGTGGATCGTGCGCTATTTTTGGCCTCACGGATCATGTCTCGACCGAAAGTTGCACTGCCGCTGATTGAGATTTCCAGACCGGGCGGAAGTGATGTGTCCTGACCGGCCGGAGTTCGTGAGAGTTGCTGCACAAACGTCTCGACCTGATCGACCAGGTTCGTGTTAATCTGATCAAGAAACTCCGTTCGCAGCCCCATGACAATGGTCGTGGCCTGCTTATCTTCGCTGATGAACAGCTCCCCGATCTTCTTGTCGGCGAACCACGTGATCCCCTGCACAATGTTAGGCGCAACGTCCGTCGAGGCGTCTTTTTCCGCTGGTATCATTCCCGCGTCGGCCGCCAATTGTTCATCGGGCAATGGCAGTTTGGCAATTCGATGAATCTCGGGAATCACCCTTGTGGTGATGAACTCATAATCCGACGGAAAGAGGCCTTCCGGGCTTTCGCGTCGAACCAGCAGCACCAGCGTACTGGCAAGCAAATCGTTGGGAAATGCCTCACGAAACCCTTCGGTGGCAATGCGACTGGGAGAATCTTTCGGCAGGAACGCAAACTCACCGTTCTGGACAACGTCTTCCCACTTCGGCGCACTGAAAATACATAGCGTCAGGACACCGACCCAGATGGTCAGAATCAGCAACGCATGCTTCGCTGTGATGTCTCCAAGACGTTTAAACAGCATTGAGGAACCTGACCGACAAATTGAAAAGAATAGAGATCAAGCAGACCATCCCGGACCTCATTTGTCCTGGAAAGTCCACTGATTACTGGCGACATCCGTGAAACATCAAGCCACGCAGACCAGCGATGTTGTCGTCGGAGACGTGTGACCGTTGCCGAAACTTACAAACATAGTCCAATGAATTCAATCTATTCCATCCTCAACCCGTGCGATGAAATGGCTGAATGTCGGCAGACACAGTGGGCTCAACGCAATCGGTAAAGTCGAGCCTTCAGCCATTCTTCATCGGCAAAACGGGATAGTACCCAGCGAAAAGCTTCTCTGGGCTTTTCGAGATCCTGATCTGGCGCTGGATTCCCCAGGGCGTCGCGAAAGCCGTCCAGTGTGAGGATCACCACCCATTGTTCACGAGACGCAAACAGATTGACTCGATCCTGGACTCTTCGCGCCCACACCAGGCCGTAAAGGTCCTGAAACAAGCGCCAGCTCTCATCGACCTGGTCTGAGATTGAGTGATTCGAAAGACTGCGGAGATCGTTTTTCGTCAACGCACGCGTGGCGATCTCTTCCGCTAATAACAGCAAAAGCGGTGTTCCCAAAGGAAGCCACAGGTCTGAATCGGTCCATCCGCTTGCCGGTAAGAGGCAAATGATTACAGCGGCAAGGTAAAAGATGGCCGGAATCGTCATTCCGGTACCCAGACACGTTCCTGC
>JANPHT010000443.1:0-1798 GCA_031424595.1 Planctomycetota bacterium | reverse complement strand
CAACGTTGGTCCCTGCAGCGGTCAATCCGCCGGCAATGACCCGATTTGTAATATTGTAATTGGCTGCGGCAACAGATGTTCCGTTTGTATTGAGCGTCAGTGCAGTAATAATTTCAGGTTTCCAGAGTGAGTCTGCGAACTTTAATCCATGATTCATCATGATCTGGCTGTTGAACAGCAACAGTGACTGCACTGGCGAGGTTGTCGTGTCTCGGGATGATGTACTGGAGAAAAAAAGTGGCAGATCGAAAACATCGAGCAGTGAATCTCGCTCGTTCCTCATGACTCGCAGATAGATCGATCGGCGAGGCACGTCGGATTGAACACCAGGGCCGCCAGCCGTGAGGTCCAGCTGTCCAGAGACTGCGAGAATCGCGTCACGAATTTGCTCGGCCTCCAGACGGTGAGTGTTGAATCGCCAGTATTCGCGATTGAGTGGATCAATTTTCTGGAACTCTGCCAACTGGGGGTGTTCAGCAGATTGGCGATAAGTCGCTGAAGTCACGATGCGTCGATGTAATTCTTTGAACCCCCAGCCATCGCGGACAAATCTCAGTGTTAACCAATCAAGCAATTCTGGATGAGAAGGAGGACCTCCCAGCGTACCAAAGTCACTTGCGTTCTGCGCCAGGCCTCGCCCAAAGTGCCCCTGCCAGATTCGATTCACGATGACTCGAGTCGACAAGGGATTATCAGCCTGTGTCAGCCATTTCGCCAAAACAGAACGGCGGCCCGTTGTCATCTGGTGCGGTTCGATTGGAGGAATCGGCATGTCATCCGGGTTAAGAATGCTTAAAATTCCGGGGCCGACGTCGATCTTCTTTTTTGGTATTTTTGTGGCTGGCGCTGTCGAGCCGACGTCAGTCACGACAAGTGCGGTAGGAAGTGCTGATGGTTTGATGGAATCGTGCCTGGCAAGTTCACGTCGCAGCGCGAGCAGCTTTTCTTTGTCGTCACCTTTGATCCGATTGTCCAGCCCCTCATATTCGTAATCAACCTGGCGATACGCCAGATCATAAAGCTGTTGATCAAGCGGACTGCGGACTGAACTTTCTTCCGTGAGAATGTGCTGGATGTCCATCGGAAACTTTTCAATGCCGTCCTGCCGTGCTTTCGCCCGGAATGGACGTTCAAGTTCCGCAATTTGCGTTCGGATGTCCGCAGTAGCGGCTTCCCACGCCAGTAATTGTTCGGCGTAGCTTTGCTGTTCGGCCGTGGATGCGACCACATGTCTGTCGTCGGGCTTGATAGCTTCGAAGAACGCACGTAACCGAAAATAGTCTTTTTGGAGCAGTGGGTCATACTTATGATCGTGGCATTTTGCACACTGCAGGCCGACGCCCAGAAACACATCGCTGGTGGTGTCGGTCACTTCATTAAGAATCAAATCCCATTGACCTTTCACGTCGCGGTTGTTGTATTCGTAGATCCAATGACGCAGATAGCCGGTCGCAATCTGAGCATCGGGATTCTCGGGAAACAGCTCATCGCCGGCCAGTTGTTCCTGAACAAAGCGATCATAGGGCTTGTCGTTGTTTAACGAACGAATTACATAGTCACGGTATCGCCATGAATCCGGGCGATAGTGATCAATGCGATAACCATCGGAATCCGCATAGCGAACGACATCCAGCCAATGGCGTGCCCAGCGTTCGCCATAATGAGGACTGGCCAGCAGTCGATCGACAAGTTTTTCATAGGCTTGCGGGTCAGCATCCTTCTCGAAACAGGCCACCTCTTCGGCGGTCGGCGGAAGGCCGATCAGATCAAAAGACAGTCGTCGGATCAGAGTTGTTCG
>JANPHT010000442.1:0-65253 GCA_031424595.1 Planctomycetota bacterium | reverse complement strand
TGGCGGCAATTCGCTCAATGCCGAATCACCTGCCTGTTTCCGATTCAACACGCACATCCATGCATTCGAACACTAGGTCACAAAAGTGGGCTAAAACAAGTTTTTGTTTCAACATCAGAATTTTTCGGTTGATTTGAAGGGGAAATCGAAGGGCGGAAGGGTTTGTGCCCAGGGTCGATTCGGGGTTTCAGGTAGCAGATCAAACCCGAGCCATCTTGGGCAATACAATGGTTTGTTCCAATATCACACGGCGCGTTCAATATCAAAGATTGGACGCGCCGCGGAGATCGCGGTATCGACCTGCCTGAGCGGCGTCAATTTGAACAAGTCTGGAATGGGATGCGAGGTGTATGCCGATTTCCAAGGTGTAGGATGTCTCTGAGTGAAATGACCAGATTGGCAAACAGCAGTGGTTTGGCAAAGAGTGACGCTCAGTGATGTCCGGTCGGTACTGGAGAATCTTGCGAGAGCAGAGCGGTCTGAAAAACGAACCTCTGATGTGAATTCAGGGCACGGTGGTGATGATCCGGTCGATGATAAAATGTTGATCGGTCGAATCGATCCTCGTGAACCGCCACTTCTGCAGGAGATTCGAACGCTGATGCGGATTCGGCACTATGCAGTTCGAACTGAACGTGCCTATGTCGGATGGATTCAGAGGTTTGTATGATCCGTTGGTGGTTGGAATAAAGATTTGTCTGATGTGGGTGAGATGCAAGTCATGCAATGGGTCGTTGATTTTTTAATGGAGTCTGTCTGGGAATACTATTTTCGGATCAACACTTTTGAGCCGGGACTTAGCAGACTGAAGACTTCTGCGATATCGTCGTCGCCGAGGTGGATGCAACCACGAGAGGCCGCCTGGCCAATCGTGTCAGGATCGTTTGTGCCGTGAATCCCAATGTGATTGCCGAGGCCCAGCCAGTACTCACCGAGCGGATTTTCAGGATCGTCCGGCTCGACAACCCCACCGTCTGGATTGTACCAGGCTGGATTCTCCAGTTTATCTTCCACGGTAAATGCACCCAGAGGCGTCTTGTCGTTGCGTCCGGTTCCGATGCGATAATGATTCACGTACCAGCCATGCGCGTGAACTGTCAAAGTGAACTCGTCGAGGTCAACAACCACACCAAACGGACCTCGCACAACCTTCAGTTCCTGTCCAGCCTGCAGCTTTTCGGGGGTGACTTTGTTGAGCATCGACAGATAGGCCCAGGGGACATTGTACTGTTTGGCAATCGATTCGAGCGTCTCGCCGTATTCCACAAAGTGAGGCGGTCCGAATTGGCGATCCGAAGTTGTAAAGATAATGGCGGCGGTCTGATCGATTCTCTCCTGAATCAATTCGCGAAGTTCGGGATGTTTCCAATAGATGCGAGAAAGTTCCGCGTGGGCGTCGAGGATTTGATCGTCGCGAAACCACTCATCCACGTTGCGAAGGCTTTCCGCAATATCAGCGGGTATGACAAGATTATTCGGAATGGTTCTGGATGATATTCGATCAGCAGTCGGCGATTTTTCATACGAAGCCGCTGTCACGTGAGCATCGTGGATCGGTCGGCTTTGGTTTGGATTTCGAATAGAACTGGAATGCAGATCAGCTTCGTCGAACACTGCCGGAGGATTCAGAATGGGATCATCAGATGTCAGAAAGGCATCCCGAAGCGGATCGTCCTGATCCATCGCATCAGACGCATTTGTAGAGTTCCTTGGACTGACTTTGGGCGACCAATCGCTATCAAGCGGTTCGTCGAGATCAATCTGTCGCCTGGCCGAATCTGAATGTGCAACCGTTTTGGCGACAGTCCCCGACGCAGCGGAGCGAACTCGTGGAATGAGATCAAAACTCCAGACAAAAAAGGCGGCGGCGACGCCCGCAACGGCCCACCAGTGCAGTTTAGAACGGCGGCCAGATTTCATCGCGAACGGTTCCATGTTCAGACATCCCTCAACATCCTTGTTGATGAACTTCGAAGAACCGTATCCTGGCAAACGTCTGAATTCAGGGCTATCTCGGATTGTTTGCTGCTGAAGACGTCAAAAAGAAAAGGGGATGGACGAATCCATCCCCTTTTCCACCGTGAAGGATGCCGAAGCAAACTTCTCGGCAGGAGCTTCCCGCTCGGGCCACGCACCCATGTGAGCGGGAACAGGCGAGTTTCCTGACCTTCCCCTCCTTCAAACCCCTGCGGAGATCATGCTGCCAGCGGGTCCCACCACGCCGCTGACGGCCTCCGTAGAAGACGAAAAGCAAGGCGTGTGCCAAACTCATTGAGAACTGTTGAACTCAACGAAAAGCCATTATCAGCAGCTTTTTGGGGTATGTTGAGGATTCGGGAAAACGTTCTGCCACAAAATGTTCAGTACTTGGATGGAGGTGCGTCTCCATATTCTTCGCATGACTGCTTATGCGTTGCGCATTGGCTGGTTTCGCGTTGTCGTTTCTCGGCAGGCTATTAAAGCTGTGAGGGCCGAATAAAGTGAGCCTTCCGGGCAATCGCCTGAAAAACGGCCGAAGCCCTTGATTGCCTCTGTCAATTGGCGGCTCAGTCCTGAAAAAAGCTCAGGGTGCGCAAGGCAAGGCTTTTTCAGAGCGCTCCGGGGAGTGGAATCGGTTACAATATTCGGTTTCCCGCCCGCCGACAAAGTCTGTGTGGATTCTGTTGGTGATTGGCCGAATACTCACTTTTGAACATTAAAGTTAGCTGCTCAATGACACTTCCATCAGAGATTTTGTCACAGATTATCAGCCCCCCGGCGCTGCATGAGCCCGTGATCTCTGCCTGTCGCATTCGAACTACGGTCGAAGATTTTCAAGTCGAAGAAGTTCCGGCGTACCAGCCGGCAGGCACTGGAGAGCATGCTTATTTGTGGATTGAAAAACGCGGCGTCTCGTCACCGGAGCTTGTCAGTCGGATTATCCAGTTGCTTGCCGTTCCCTCAAAAGATATCGGACTGGCCGGCCAGAAGGATCGTCACGCAGTGACTCGGCAGTACTGTTCCATTCCCAAGCGTCTGGCGGTCAATGTCGAAAAATTGAATTCGGACGATGTGACGGTTTTGAACGTCACGTACCATCAAAACAAATTGAAGACCGGGCATCTGAAAGGAAATCGATTTCGATTGGTGCTGCGCAGTCCCGGGGAGCCCTTCACGGCGGCGGATGCTGAAAAAGTTCTCGACCGTTTGAATGAACTGGTGAAGAGCGGGCTTCCAAACTACTTTGGTCCTCAGCGATTTGGTCACGGCGGTAACACGGTGATTGACGGGTTGAGACTGCTGAAGGGAAAGCTTCCCAAAGATCACTGGCCAGAAAATCATTCACGAACGCTGCGAAGACTGGCGCTAAGTGCGGTGCAATCTGCGGTCTTTAATCTTGTGGCGGCGCAGAGGGTCGCTGCGGGAACGATCGGAGTGCCTCAGTCTGGTGATGTGGTCATTCGTAAAGAAGGCACTAAGCCTTACCGATATCCCGAGGGAGCAGACGCGTCGGGAATCGTACCGGCAGGGCCGATGCCTGGTCCTGAGATGTTAGCTGCTGGCGGTGCGATTGCAGAAATGGAAATCGGAGCGCAGGAAAAGATGGGACTGAGGGCCAGGGACTTTGAACGCTACGCCAAGCTGACATCCGGTGTGCGTCGCAAGATGCTGGAGTTTCCGGCAGAGGTCTCAGCCAATCTTACAGAAGATGGTGCCATTGAAGTCGGCTTTGTGTTGTCCGCAGGAACCTATGCGACGATCGTACTTCAGGATCTTGCTGCCGAGGTGATCGACGTCGGGTTTGAAGCGCCTGCGGTTTCGGTAGGACCTGAATCCGAAGGTCCTACCGGAGAGTGATGAAGCGTGAAACCGTCACCGTCGTTTCTGAAAGTACTCATCATTCTGCTGTTTGCTGCCGGACTTTTTCTGGCAGTCGTCTGGATCTGTCTTGGTCGAGATGCGGCTGAGAAGATCGGCACTGCTTTATGCATGCCCAGCGGATTTCTGTGGCTGATGCTCACGGCGTTGACAATCCAGCTTTGGCCGACGCGCCGGAAATCGGCACAAAATGTTGGTGGAATGGGTGCCCTGCTCTGCTGGGTCGTTTATTCGGTGGGAGGCAACGGTTACATCACGGATGCGATGGCGTTTGCGCTTGAAGCTCCCTATATCAAAATCAACCCGATGGACGAAGATCCGGCGGATATCGTCGTTGTGCTTGGCGGCGGCGGCGGTTTGGGAGCCAACGGGCGATTACAGGGGAACAGCTCGGGAGATCGGATGATTCTTGCTGCGCAGCTGTATCATCGAGATCCATCGACGAAGTTCATTTGCACAGGCCAAAGGATTGAGTCCATGAATTCGACGGGAATCGACCCTGCTGAGACCTCCCGTGATATTCTTGTGAGGCTCGGTGTTCCTGCAACGTCGATCGATACGGCTGGCGGAAAGAATACTTCCGAGGAAATGCAGAATCTTGGCTTGAAATTCCGGGGTTCGAAGATTCGAATTGGCCTTTTGACATCGGCCTGGCACTTGCCACGAGCCACTCGGTTGGCTGCCAGAAGCGGGTTAACGACGGTTCCTCTGCCAGCCGATTTTCGATCTTCATCGCAGAATCAATCGCCCACTGCTGGTCAGCGGATTGAGGCAATGATTCCCAAGGGTGCTGCTTTTGGAAGTACATGGTCGTTCACCAAAGAGTATCTCGGCATGCTGCTGGGACGCTGACTGCTGCGGTCAGGTTGGCGAGCGACTTCATCCAAAAAAAAGGCTGCCCGATGTTACCACCGGACAGCCAGGGAGGATTGATCGAAGGATTGCTCCCTCGATCAGCAGTGACTCCCGATCCAGCCACCGTCTTAACGAGACGGACGAACCGAAGCGTTTCGGGGTGACTGGCTCCATCAGAGGTTCATGGATGATTCTTTAACGAACTTCAGTCGAAACCATCGGGTGCCGATCTCGTACCTGATCCAGGTCCAGGGAATTGCTTCGTCCGGAAAAAACGTTCCCATCGTGAATCATCACGGACGGCCAGCGTCGCGTTTAATTCGCAACATGATCACCTCCGATAGAAAGCCACGAAGGGCTCCCACAACGTGGAGACCCTCGTGACAGTGCGAGGCTATCAGAACTTTACAGACTTGACGGTGCGAATAATTTCGGCCGCCACTTTATAAGGATCTGCATTGGATGCAGGTCGGCGGTCTTCCAACCAGCCCTTCCAGCCGTTCTGAACTGTGGCCACGGGAATTCGGATCGAGGCACCGCGATCAGAAACACCGAAGCTGAACTTGTCGATTGATTGAGTTTCATGTTTGCCAGTCAATCGCAAGTGGTTGTCAGCACCGTAGACAGAGATATGCTCTTTGATTCGCGGAGCGAATGCGGAACAGATCTTTTCATAGGTTTCTTTACTTCCACAAGTTCGCAGCACGGAGTTCGAGAAGTTGGCGTGCATGCCGGAACCATTCCAGTCTGAATCACCCAGCGGCTTGCAATGCCAGTTGATGGACAGGTCATATTTTTCGGCAGTTCGCTCAAGCAGATATCGAGCAATCCAAACTTCGTCGCCGGCTCGTTGAGCGCCTTTGGCGAAGACCTGGAATTCCCACTGACCGGTCGCAACTTCTGCATTGATGCCTTCGACGTTCAGGCCTGCCTGAAGGCAAAGGTCGAGATGCTCTTCGATCAATTCACGTCCGAAGGCGTTCTTTGCACCGACTGAGCAATAATATGGACCCTGAGGAGCTGGGTAGCCACCAACCGGGAATCCAAGAGGAAGGTTGGTTTCACGATCCCACAGGAAGTATTCCTGTTCGAAGCCGAACCAGAAATCGCCGTCGTCTTCGATGGTCGCGCGACCGTTGGAGTCGTGGATGGAGTTGTCAGGATTCAAAACTTCCGTCATGACCAGGAACGCATTGACGCGACCCGGATCTTCAAAAATTGCCACAGGCTTCAGAAGGCAGTCTGAGGATCCCCCTGGGGCCTGATTCGTTGAGCTTCCGTCGAAGCACCAGATGGGGCATTCTTCAAGAGTACCACCAAAGTCCTTCACAATCTTGGTCTTAGAACGCAGCACCTGAGTAGGCTTAGTGCCGTCCAGCCAGATATATTCCAATTTCGACTTCGCCATTCTCTGCTTACTCCTCCCGGGAAAATCTGTTTTGTCACGGACACTGTTTAAGCCGATGGCTTTTCGTTTCCGGCATGAAAACACCGGTGATTGGCCAAATTGCTCGTGCTGCTCCTGCTTCCCGTGACGGAAGCGACCTCCTGGTCAAAACATCCGGGCGGTGCCTGACGCCGACACCAAAATCGATCTCGCCCGTTTCAACCGTGCAACAAGACCCCGCTAAGTGGCTCCGTTGCAAAAAAATAAAGCGACCGTGCTTTCTATTTGAGCAGCATCCTGACGAATATCGTGGTTATTCGTCAGAATCACCTTTTTAGCATTCAGTGTGCCAAATGCACGCCTGTGAGTCATCTGTTGCAAACAATGATCAAATCTGTGACGGTCTGGCTGCCTCCATGGACCTCCGTGCAGCAGGAATTTGGCGATGTTTGCCGTCTGCTGAGGGTTACCATTCACGTGAGACTTGACAGAGCACCAAGCGGTGTGTTGTGCGGAGTTGGAGTCGAGAAGCGGTGGTTGCAGTTTTGGGATTCACTGTTCGGCGAGAGCAATGCTGAGCGGCGTGCCCCGATTGGCTTCGACGAATTGGTTTTCGAGCTGTCGAAGTGTGAATTTGAGGGGATCAATCGGACATGAATCTGCGTATGATTCGTTAGCAGGGCCTCACTGCAACTTGCAAGGCTACCATTGTCTGTTTACGCTCACCATTGCAAACTGTTTCGGAGTTCACGCCTTAAGTTTGTCATCAAGTGAATTCTCTTGATTCCATTCGTAACGAACGGGAGTTTCTCGTGTTTCAAAATTCAACGGCGTTCTACCTTCTGCAGTGCTTGGCGAAAGCCATGATTTCCGGGGCTTTGTGTTTTGCCGTGGGTTGTGGTGGAAGCGACGAGCCTGCGGCTGAAACAGCGTCTTCGGAATCCACGGCGGAGACTCCGGTATCGGCGGACGGTGAGGGGGCGGCCGCTTCGATGCCTCCCGGTGGAGGCTACGATTCGGGTTCCTCTGGGATGGCCTACTCGCCGCCGGGTGCAGAAGCTTCTGGTCAGGGCTCGATGTCTGGAATGCCAGGTGGATATGGTGCCGGAATGATGCCAGGGGGTATGGCGCCTGGCGGAATGCAGATGCCGGGCGGTTCAGGAATTCCTGGTGACGGTGGCATTACTGCTCCAGTTGTACCAGTCCGTCCCGAAAGCGTCGCGATGTGGAGTGATCAGGATTTACTGGATGCCGTACGGGACAGAGATCCAAGAATTCTGGATGCTATCGATGCTCGTGTGCAAGCGTCGCCGGGAGATCCCCTGATTGGCACAATGTTGACGAATCTTCTGACCGCTGTTGTTACTCCTCCCGCCAATCCATTAAATGGTTCTGCCGTACCTGGCCAGTCAGGAGTGATGTCCGGATATCCAGGCCAGGGCTATCCGGGAGCCGGCGGCGTCGGACAAGGCTATCCAGGTGCCGGAAGCTCCGGACAAAGCTACCCGGGCGCAGGCTCATCTGCGGGACCAGGGACACCGGCGTATCCAATGCCGGCACCGGCCGGTGCAACTCCTTCGGGGGCTGCCGCTCCTCCAGGAGCAGCGCAGCCTCAGTCACGCGAACCATTGGGATCCACACGACAACCATCCTTACGGGGACCTCGGTCGACAAATCTGGCAATGGATTCGCTGTCGATCATGGTTGTGGAATCGGCGACCGCGTATTTTCAAGGCCCCGGTGTTGGGGCAATGGCTGGACGAAGTATATCCGTTGCGCCGGGGGCTTCATCGACCCCGAATCCTGCGGATCTTTACACGCCTCCGGCGATGGCAGAGGGTGGAAGCGCCGAAGCCGCAGCCTCTGCGGGAGCGATGCCTGAGTACCCTGGCGGCGCCTATCCAGGCAATGCATCGGGGATTGGTGGCGCTGATGGCGTCACAAGTGGTGGTCTGGATAGCGTTTTTCTGACTGAGCGAATCATCGATGCTTTGATACGCAACGGTTCTCCACCTGCCTGGAAAACGCTTTATGGCATTACGGCTCAGACTGTTAAGACGCCGCTCGCACCGACTCACGCAACAGAGTTAGTTGTTCGAGGGCTTTTTCGACATATTGAATCTAATTCGGCGGTTATCGAACCTGTGTTGCTTTCTGTCATTGACGGAACCGCCCAGATTCCTCCAGAGAGTCGAGCGGTTGCTCTAGGAGTCATGGCTGAGGTCTCAGGAGCGGCTGCCGATAAGTTGACGGGCTTTGAAAGTGGTGCACCGGTCCCGGGCGGATTCGCGGCCTCCGGGCAGATGGGTTCTGGTGCGATGTCTGCGATGCAAGGTATGCCTGGTGGTGCTGAGCCTTCAGGTGGTTATCCAGGAGCAGCCGGAGCCGCAAGCGGAGGCTATCCGGGTCTTGCCGGTGCGGCAAGCGGAGGTTATCCGGGAGTGGCCGCTGGCGGATATCCAGGGGCAGCCAGCGATGGTTCTGGAACTGCCGCTGGAGCAGCCTCGGGTATTGGAGCAGCTTCTGGGGTTGCAGTGGTAGCTGGCGTGGATGGTCAGACAATTTCTGATGCCGCGTTGACTCGATCAGCAAAGTTTCTTTGGAGCCCCAAGTGTGTCGATGCGCTTGTCAAGCAGATCGAATCTTCGACAGATCTTGGAATCGGTGGCGGATTTGTAGGCGGTGGCGACTTCGTTCAAATCGCTGCGTCGGTGCCCAATGATCGAGTTCGTCAGGCTGTTGCTGCATTGTTCCTGAAGTGTCACGCAACCGGAGTCAGTTCATTGAGTTCAGTGGGTCTATTTTTGAACAGAGTCCACGATCCGGGGATGCTTGTTGTTCTCAAATCATTGCCTCGTCCGAAGGTTAGTCGCAGCACAGCCAATGCCGGGCAACCAGTAACGTTGGATACGTGGACTTTGGCTGGTCAGGATCTTGCCATTTCGCTGCGGGATCGTCTGAGGGCATTGTCGGCCAAGCCTGGCAGGATGACTCCGTCCGGTGACTCATTTCCCGTGCGTTTACATAAGAATGCGATCGCGGAATTCTCGGGAATGTTCACACTGCCAGGGACGGCGGGTGCTGCCTTGAGTGAGTCGGCTCCTGCAATCACCAAAGTCTATTATGCTCGCACATCATTCAGCCCGCAGCGTCCGAAGGATCAGGAAGAAATTGCTGATCATTATGAATCGCGAAGCAGTGGGGTTCGGCGAGCTGATCAGACGAAAGGGATCTTATGGATGGATGGATTTAAGGCCTCGCAAAATGGAACGAAGCGTTCCGTCGATGTGTTCATCCAGGCCGCAACCGGTGCTGGCGGTGGCGGGCAAGGTTTTGGCGGCGAAGCAGCAGCCAGCGGAGTTGCGGGATTTGGCGCAGGTATAGGCGGGGCGGGCGGAGCATCTGGGTCGTTCTCAATTGAAATCATTGTTGTGGAAACGACAGATGACAAGACTGCAGGGGATGCCAAGCAGGCATCAGCGTCATCGGAAAAACCGTGAATGTTGATTCGGTCGCCAGTCGTCAGAAGAACCATTCATGGCCAAACAGCGGGAGAGGTTTCGAACGTTTCTGGTTTCTGGGGAGTCCAACTTCGCTGAAATCGGTACTCGGGTTCGCTGAGTTTGATGAGGGCTTTCGAGGCGGATTGCCAAAAAAACGAGTAAAAGTAGCGATTTTTAGAGGTTGTCCTCCCGCGAGAATCAAGGATTTGTGGTTCTCACTGCGATTTTCATGCGGAAAACTGTCAAACCCGTGGTTGAGAACCGCCAGTTTTGTCGATACACTCCTCGACTTTCCACGGGTTCACGCTGCCGCAACGACACCGGGAATCATTAGAATCGATATCGTTGCTTTCGATTCATGGACTTGTTTCGAAGCATTTTTAGAATTCAGAGTGCGATTGGAGTGTTCACGTGTCAGTTGACAAGACCCTCAGGACTCGACTTGGCCTTTCTCGATCCCGCAATGTCCTTTCACGCGGTGAGCGGATTGCTCAGTTGACGGAAGAAGACCGTTTCGCTGCTGGACGCAGCCCATTCGGACTGCCAAAGGTTCGGGTGCAGAAAGCACTCATCGGCAAGAAGAAGAAGAAGACGGCGGAAGAAGGGGCTGCTGCAGTCACTCCCGCCAAAGGCGCGGCCAAGGGCGGCAAGAAGTAAGACAAGTTGCGTTACGACGCATAAAAAAACAAGGGCATTCCCGGATCTGTTTGGTCGGGAGTGCCTTTTTTATTGGTGTCTATTTAGGATGCCGTTCATCCTGCGCGTGAACGAGTGATGCTCGTCGTCGGGGAGCGGGGTCGCCTACCCAGAGAATGGAGCGACATCCACGGGGAATGTAAGGCTTGTCGATGTGTTTTGCGTAACTGCTTTCCGAACTGATTCGGCTTAATGAATTCGATCCCACTGGCATTTCGATTACGGGCGATGGCCGGAACATTTCTGCGTCGTCGCATGCGTCGCGCGCGAAGCGGATTTCTGGCGGCCGCAAAATCTGATTGTCGAGCACGTCAGCGGGCACTTCTGCAGAATCTTTTGAGTCTGAATCAGGGGAGTGCGTTTTCTCGTAACCACCGACTGTCGAGTGACATGTCGCTGGAGCAGTTTCGCAGAGCGATTCCTGTTTCGGACTATGAACTTGTTCGCCCTTATGTTCAACGAGTTGCTGGAGGGGAACACTCTGCCCTGCTTGGCGCATCGAACAAGCTGCAGATGTTTGCTGTGACGAGTGGCACAACGGCAGAGTCGAAACTCATTCCTGTGACGAGTCGATTTCTGGCCGATTACCGTCGCGGCTGGCAGATGTGGGGAATCGGAGCTTATTCCGAACATGCCTTGCTGCAGAAGCTGAACATCTTGCAGATCACCAGCAGTCATCGAAAGTTCGAAACGGCCGACAGGACTCCGTGTGGAAACATCAGTGGGTTGGTTGCTGCGATGCAGAATCCCATCGTACGCACGTTGTATACGGTGCCGGCTGCGGTGGCTGAGATTCGAGATGCGGATTCGAAGCGATATGTCATCATGCGGTTGGCACTTGCGGATCCGTGGGTGGGTATGCAGATCACGGCCAATCCCAGCACCCTGCTGCAACTGGCTGAATCCGCTACGGGTCGTGCAGAGGATTTACTTCGAGACATTCGCGACGGCGGCATCCGTGGATGCGAACTTCCCCAACACGTGCGAGCCACATTGGCTCGCACATTGAAGCCGGATCCGGCGCGGGCCAGCGTTTTGTCGCAGGTGTTCAGGGAACACGGCTACTTTCGCCCCCGACTTTGCTGGCCGATGCTGGGAATCCTGGGCGTCTGGTGCGGCGGCAGCGCAGCGGCTTACATTCCACGATTGCGAGAACTTTTTGATAATATCCCCGTGCGAGATCATGGACTTCATGCAAGCGAAGGACGAATGACGTTGCCGCTGGAAGACAATAGTCCTGCGGGCGTGCTTGAGATCCAGACACACTTTTTCGAATTCATCCCGGTTCGGGAAGCCGAGTCTGCGACGCCGATTGTTCTGGAGGCTCACGAACTGACTGAGGGCCAGGAGTACTTCATTTTATTGACAACCAGTTCCGGCCTGTATCGATACAACATTCGCGATGTGGTGAGGTGTGTTGGATTCTATGGGACAACTCCCATTCTGGAGTTCCGTCATAAAGGCGCTCATATCTCGAGTATCACCGGTGAAAAAATTGCTGAGTCCCATGTCGTCGAATGTGTCAAAGTTGCGTCGGCTGGCTCCGGTTTTCGTCCGCGCATCTTTACGTTGACACCAGGTTGGGGTCAGCCACCCGGCTATACGTTATACGTAGGTGGTGCTGAAGAGTTCAGTCTCGAACAGCCCGGGTCGCCCGGCGTTTCTGCTTCTGATGATCTGATGATGCGGTTTGGGGCGGCCGTTGATGTGGATCTTTGTCATCGCAATCTGGAGTACAAAGAAAAGCGAGAGACCGGCCGGTTGGGACGCATTGTTGTGACACTATTGCCGCATGATGCGTGGAAATCGTTTACCAAAGCGCGACAATCCCGGGCTGGCGGAAGCGCGGAACAGTACAAGCATCCCTGTCTCATTCCTGATCCACTGTTTGAAAAAGTGTTCCTGAAGGCCTGCGGTCTGGAATGATTGTCCAAGTTCGCGCCCGAAAAGCTTGCGGAGATTCCCGTTGAAGCGTTAGATTTCGGGTAGTTCCGGAAGTTTATTTAAGATGGGTGGTGGCGTCTGCTTGGCGCGGCGGGGAAAATAACGATGGCAGGAGGCCCTATTTCATGACATCATCACACGGTCGCCGAATTCAGGGGCGTCGGGCACTTGCGATTCTTGCATGGGCGACGCTGGTCATCGTTGCCGGACTGCTTTGGTATGGTCAGTATAAGCGAATCATTCGCATTCAGGCATGGGAGCCGGCTGCTCTATTGCTTTCGGCATACGCAACATTTCTTGCGATCTTTGGCTGGATGTTGTTTTCGCCCGGACGAAAGTCGGCAGAGGAGTCCCCGGGATTGTTCTTTTCGGGGATGTTGACGCTTATTCCGCCATGCTTTATTGCCTACCACCTGATGCCTGTGGGTTCTCCATTGAAGCCGTGGCTGACAATCGGCGTCTTTGTGTTTGGCGTGATTGCTATCATGAGCCCATTGCCTGAGGAAGTGTTTGCAATCCCTCGTGAACGTCGAACCTACCTTCAGCCTTTGACAGACGCGTACCTGACAGAGTTGAATGTGGACGAGCCACAGGTTCATTTCGAAGACGTGGCTCCACGAACAGCGTATTGGTTGAGTCGTCCAGCAGAGGATGCCAGTGCATCCAGATCAACAGAGGCTCGCGATCCCTGGGGAGATCCATTTCTCGGGACGGGTCGACAATTGAGTCGCATCGGAGTTTCACAGTCGCGGCGCGCGGAGGAGACGTCACGATCGGACCGTCGTCGCCCTTTGGACGATGCCTCGGATTCGAATTCATTGAACGCCAATTCGCCAGGCATGCAGGTTCAGCCATCATTTGGGAATTTGACACCACTACGGGCTCCGGCAAAGCCCGCATCGGATTTTTCTGACACAGCCTCTGAAACTTCAACTGGGCGTCGACCACTGACCGAGCCAGGCGGACGGGCAAACAACCCAGTTGGATTTCAGTCGCCCCCGATTGCGCCGCGCGTGATTTCGCAGTCACCTCCGCCATTGCCTACGGGCACATTTTCACAGGCAAAACCTTCGGTCTTAAATTTGCCTCCGATTTCTGCCCTCCCGATAGTCGTTTCGCCTCCAGCACTTCGAACTAAGCCTGAAGCTGCGTCCAATGTGACTGCTTTCAGCTTACACGAAACACCTGCGGTGACGTCGTTCGCCGCGTCGCAACTGGTGACTTCCACGAATCCACTGCCGGATCTGACGGACGTTTTGGCAACAATCGAGCATCCCAAATCAATTCGTGTACCTGAGGTGGCTTCTGGTTCGCGGGCGGTTACGGAACCCTCCACAGCGGCAATGTTGTTGACGAAATCGGTTTCAGCGACAAGAGAGAAAACACTTCAGGAACTGGATCGAGAGATTCGCCAACAGCAAGCGAGTCTGGTCGAAGCCGATTCTGGTGTTCTGACTGATGACGATGGCGATAGCGATAGCGATGACGAAAAGTTGATGGAATCCGCAGCCAGGATGCCTGCTGCTGGAGTCACTCGAAGTGTCTCGCAGCCATCCGGCGATATCTCGCTCGAGCGAATTCGGGATGAGCATGGCGGGGAGATGATTGAAGGGACTGTCAAGGTGTTTTTCGAGGTCGGTCAGAAGCGTGCACACCTGCATGTGCCTTTTTCCCCTCCACTCGCTGGTTTGCCCGAAGTCGAGTGCGAGCCGGCCGATGATCAGTCCATTCGCATAAAAGTGGCGGTGCGTCAGCCATATGGTGTACGGATTGAAGCTCGTCGAGCGGAAGCATCGGAAGCTCTCCGAACAGAAATCAGCTTTGCGGCGGTCTATACGCCTGCAAATCGACGCGGCTGAGGCGCGTTAATGCTGGTGTTGATTCAGGACTCCATCAGGCCTACTCTCCACACGAATTTATCGTTTCCGGTGGTGACTGGTTCGTATTCGGAAATTGAAATGCCCTTGGAAAATGAACTCAGTGTTGCCTTGAATGCAGTACGACAGGCTGCTCAAGTTTGCCGGACAGTGCAGTCTTCGATTACGACGGAGTCGTTGGCAAAAAAGGACAACAGTCCTGTTACGGTCGCCGACTACGCGAGTCAGGCATTGATCTGTCGTTCGTTGCGGCAGGCTTTTCCCAATGATCCTGTGATTGGCGAAGAGGGGGCGGCCGAACTTCGGCAACCTTCGGGCCATTCATTTCTTGAACGGGTTGTTCGGGAGTGTTCTGAAGCAGGGCAACCAGCGACTTCATCAGAAATCTGCGACTGGATTGATCATGGCGGCGCGTCCGAGTATTCGCCGCGTTTCTGGACACTGGATCCGATTGACGGAACAAAAGGATTTTTGCGCAAAGAACAGTACGCAATCTCATTGGCATTGATCGTCAACGGAAAGATCGAAGTCGGCGTGCTGGGATGTCCTAATCTCCCGTTCGACTCTGCGTCATCCGACGTTGGCGTGCTGGCGTGGGCGGTCAAGGGACAGGGAGCGTGGATGCAGAGGCTGGATCATCCGTCATCTGCTGCAGTGCGGATCCACGTTTCCAATACTGACGAGGCCACGGAACTGAAGTTCTGTGAGTCAGTGGAATCGGGACACAGTTCTCATGATTGGTCCGGGCTGATTGCGACAGACCTGGCGATTCACCGAGAGCCGGTGAGGATGGACAGTCAGTGCAAATACCTTGTGGTGGCTCGCGGTGAGGCCGATCTTTATTTGCGGCTGCCAACGCGAAAAGGATACCAGGAAAAGATCTGGGATCATGCTGGCGGAGTTCTGGTTGTTGAGGAAGCCGGGGGTAAAGTCACGGACATTAATGGCCGTGTTGCCGACTTCAGCCACGGTTCTGCAATGGCGGTCAACGAGGGTATGGTTGTTACTAATGGGAACGTGCATGATCGTGTCATTATGGCCATCTCCAGGAACGCACCCTAGCTGCACATTCCCTGGTAATTCCGCATTGTCTAAGAAAAAATTGGGAAAAGGCTTTTCAGCGATTTGATTTCTGTTGTACATCTAGGTGTTTGGGTTACCATCACCTAGGTGGATTTATTTTTGAGGAAGGTGCGAGGCAGGATAGCTCGTTCGGTGTGCGTTTTTGGTGCGTTGTGAGGTTGGACACATCACTTGCTGCCGTATCGCCGACGGCAATGTTGACATAACACACCGCCGCAGGCAGTTTCCAGTGAACATCGTAATTGGCATCTGAATTGCTGTTCAGGAACACCAGTAGATTGCCTCCTGACTCCGCGAGAAGCCTGTTCTGGCGAAAGACAGTGGCCTTCAAAGAGATTCCAGATGTCTGTATTAACAAAAACAAAAACAGTTGGAAAATCGATGAGTGCTCCAAAGCATTCACCATCCTGGATGGATTCCATCCGATACAAGTGTCATTTCTGCCGAAATGCATTGCTAAAAGTACCATTGGCGAGCGTGTGGTTCCTGCTCGCGCTGCTGGGTTTGCGGCAATTCTATTGTCCGCACTGCTTTGAGATGAAGATTCGGCCATGTGGATGGCTGAGAGTTCTCCTGTCACCGGTCTGGCTGCTTTTCAATTTTCTACGAGGGAAATAACCGCCAGCGGATCCATCCTGCAATTCCGAGATACACCTGCCGTTTCAACTTTCTCCCGATTCTCTCAGCAGAGTCCCCACGCTGAAAATGCAGATGCCGCATAGCAGTGAAATGGGCATGACGATAAGTGGAATGCCGTAAAACAGTTGAAAAACAACGACGGCAGGCAGCATCGACAAGGCCGCGAGTTGCATCAACATTCCCAGAGTTTGCTTCACGATGAGGCCTCGGTTTCTGAGTTTCGCAGCGGAAATCTCGCTGCCTCATTTTCACCGATCACGGCAGACAAATCAATTTGCCGTGTCACCTCATTGCAATTGAGAATTGCCTTTGAAGTTCGGCGGACTTGCCTTTGGCATCGGCTGGGTAACAATAGGTGCAATCTGTTTCTCGCCCGGCTGTACTGAGATGTCAGTGCGCCGTTGTGGCTGCGTTGTGGTTTTCGTTTGCATCAGGAGAATGACATATGAAGTTCTGGAGTGCGCTGGCTGTTGCAATGACCTTTGGATGTCTTTTTGGAGGTGTTGCTGTGGCCGCTGAGTCTGTGCATGAATTTAAGATGAAGTCGATCGACGGCAAAGAAGTCGATATGGCTGAGTTCAAAGGCAAAGTCCTGCTGATTGTCAATGTTGCCAGTGAGTGCGGTTTGACACCACAATACGAGCAGCTTCAGGCTCTTCACGACAAGTATTCCGAAAAGGGACTTGTTGTTGTTGGGTTCCCCTGCAATCAGTTTGGTGGTCAGGAGCCTGGAACCGAGAAAGACATCAAGAAATTCTGCTTCGAAAACTACAAAGTCACTTTCCCGATGATGAGTAAGATTGAAGTGAATGGTGACAAGCAGGCTCCGATGTACGATTTCTTGAAGAGTCACTCAGAGAAGAAGGACAAGATCAGCTGGAACTTTGAAAAGTTCGTCGTCGGTAAGGACGGAAAAGTCGCTGGCCGAATCGGCCCGCGTACCAGCCCTGATGCCGATGAGGTGATCAGTCTGATTGAGGCAGAGCTGAAAAAGTAACATGATTTTTTCGCTCATTGCGAGCAAAGAAAAATGTAACGTCCAGAACTCTGTTCTGGGCGTTTGTTTTTTTGTTGGGCAACGCTTCATTCGAGTTCGATTACCACTTTGCCTGATTCCACTCGAGCTGGATAGTTCGTTTGGCACAACCGCTGATTCAGGCAGTGGTGTCCGTTGGTGACATCAAATTGCCATCCATGCCACGGGCAGGTCACGACATTTCCTCGCAGCATGCCCTTCCCTAGTGGGCCACCAGCATGGGGGCAGATGCCATCCAGAACGTGGTAATTGCCACCTACATTGAAGATGGCAAAGATTTTTCCGTTGGCAACGACTTCTGCCGATTGCCCGGGGGCAACGGCCGTTGCCTCGGTAAGTTCCACCGTAACCATGTTTAGTTTTCTGTTGAATAGGGCCAGTGAAATCCGGACGCCGAATGGGTCATGGTGAAGTGCTGATTCAGCGAGTGTTCAGCGTCTTGCCAATCGCTTCAGCTTCCCGCAGAACTCGCATCATGTTGCCACCAAGAATTTTGTGGATGGATTCTTTGTCGTAGCCGCGATTCAATAACTCCTGAGTAATCAGCGGATAAGTTGCCACGCTTTCCAGTTGCTCCGGCAAGCGAGGAACGCCGTCAAAATCTGATCCAATTCCAACATGGCTGATCCCGGCAACTTTCACCAGATGGTCAATATGATCGACGACATCATGCAGAGTTCCTCGAGCATTCTTATCGTTTTTCAGAACTTCGGTCGGTGCGATGAACGAGGAAAAAAAGTTGACCATCACAATGCCTCCGTTCTTCGTGACTAATGGAAGTACATCGTCGGGGACATTACGCGGATGGTCACAAATCGCTCTCGCGCTGGAATGGGAAAAAATTACGGGTGCCTTTGTCACAGCTAATGATTGGCGCATTGTTTCCGGGGAAACATGTGACAGATCGACAAGCATTCCCAGTCGATTCATCTCGCGAATGACATCTCGTCCGAAGTCTGACAGACCATTCGCTTTCGGTTCATCGGTCGCGGAATCCGCCCACGTCAATGACTTTGAATGAGTGAGAGTCATGTATCGGCAACCCTCGTCGTAAAGTCGTTGGAGGTTGCTGATTTCATTCTCAATGCTGTATCCCCCTTCGATGCCCATCATTGAGGCAATTTTTCCTGACTGCACGATGCGGTCGATATCGGATGACGAGGATGCGAACTCAAATGTTTCCGGGTAACGCTTCATCATGGCTTTGACAATGGAGATTTGATGCAGTGTCTGAGACAGCGCGTCGCCATTCCTGTCAGCATCAGCAGGGACGTAGACCGACCAGAATTGTGCCTTCAGCCCCCCTTTGCGGAGTCGCGTGATGTCCGTATGCAGTGTCGGCTGATCTTTGGAGATATCCAGATTGTCGAAGGAGGAGTTTCCTTTCTCACGAATCTCCCATGGAAGGTCGTTGTGACCATCGAACAGCATACCGCTGAAGTGAACAGCCTCCGCTTCCGGAGTTAACGTGACTGGTTGGCGAGTTCGATCCTGTGCTGTGCAGCATTGGATGTGGCGGAACTCTGAGATCAAGACGACAACGAGAAGAATTGGTTGAAGAAACTGTCTGTTGAACATGAGAGAGATTTTCCATTACAGACTCAGGTTTTAAAAGTCGACACGAGATGAGAGTTACCGTCGGTGGCTAAGATGAAGCAGGGGTCTACTGATTTAATGCAGGTCCACTTTCATGTAGGGCAGGCGTGGCAAGGCTACGGGGCTGGTCCGGCTCCTTCAACAAGAAGTTCCGGCTTCACGAGATTCAACATGTGGCCATGATCGGCTGTGACAATAACCAGAGACTCATTCCAGTTACTGTGAGCTTCAACCCAATTCGTGATGACCTTGACTGCGTCGTCCCCGCTGTTAACAGCTCCAATAGAGTTGTCGATGTTGTCATCATGATTGGCCCAGTCGACATCGCCGGATTCAACCATCAGCCAGAACGGCTTCCTATCGCTGGCGAGATATTCCACGGCAGCCGTTGTCATTTCTGCCAGCGTTGGGTTCTCGGTCAGATCCTCCGGCGTGTACTCTTCGGCTTTTTTGTTGACGCCGGGAACTGGGTCATAGCTTTGATCTGCGGTTGCGAACGGCAAGTGGCCGTTGTATTTACCGATGCCGAAGAATCCCAGCAGGCGATGCCGTCCGGAGATGGCAGAGGCCGTGGCTTTGCGAAGCAACTCGGTTCCTTCCTCGTTCGCCGTTCGGACAGCGGTCACGTACTTTCCGCCGTTGGCAACATCGACAGATTTCAGATCATCGTCCGTTAGATAGATGTTGCCCTGAGTGTAGTTGGCACCCTGGCTCTCGCCGCCTTTCCTGGGATCACCATCATTCCCATAGCCCCCGCCAATAACGACGTCCATTCCGGGGAGCGGTGTGTTGGGGTGTCGTACAGATGGAAGTCCCAGCATGTCGCGAGTCAAATCCTGATAGTCATCCCGTGACACGTTATGAGCATAAGCACTGGCCGGTGTTGCATGGCTGATGGGCACAGAGGAAACCGCTCCAACACGCCAGCCTTTTTCCTGCAGCATGTGAGCGATTGTCTGAACTGGCTCTCCCGAGGCATCGACGTTAATGGCTCCGTTGAATGTCTTGATGCCTGCCGTCATGCTGGTCGCGGACGAAGAAGAGTCGGTATAGGCATGCTTGGGATTCCCATCCTTCGGCTTGCCAATCAGGTATCCAGGATCTGATGACACTGCCCATGGGGAATCGCCCGCGCTGGCGGCATCGTAGCCACCTCGAACTGTGCCGCCAGGATTCTTGACGGTTTGGGCATTCACGTCTACATCAGTGCCTTCGTTGTGAGCACTCGTCACCATGAAGCCGAACTGAGTCGTTCCACCTGCCTGAAAACTCTGAAAGTGCGTTCCAACGCCTCGTCCTTCGGAATAGGCCACTTTCTTTTCGTTATAGATGGCAGCGGCTCGGGTAGTTTGCCAGTCCATGCCGTCGAACACCACGAGGAAAATGTACTTCCTTCCTGCGGATGCAGCGGCCTGCTGGATTTCAAAGATGTTTGTCTGATCCATCCAGACAGCATTCGGGTTGACGGTCTTTTCGGGAACATAGCCATAGAGAGCCTGAATTTTTGCTTCGGATCGATAAAGGCTGTGAGTTCCGGAATACGCGCCCAGATCAATACCGGGTGGACCATCTTTCGTCCCAAAGGCATACACAGGAATCAGCCGATTGGAGTGAGATTTCCATTCAGTGTATTTGGCTGGGTTAGTGCCCCAGTGGGCTGCCGGGGACTGATCGTCTTTGATGGCCTGTTCCTGAACTTGCCTTGGAAAATCAGCGGCATCAGGAGACTCTGGCGTTGTAGAAACGACGGTTTCCGGATCAGCGGCCACGCCAATGACAACGGAGATGCAGAGGCAAATCGACGTCAGAAGAAATAATGCTCGAAGCAAGGGAGACTCCTCAGTCGGTTTCGGGGCAATGTTGATTAATGTCCGTTGAGTTTGGATTGGTTTCCTGAAACGGGCATTTTGCTGCAGGTATCGTGAGAAGGTTTTTCCAGGAAACAAGTGAACGAACGCATTCTTTGACTGAGTCTTGTGCCAGCTTTCTGTTATCCGGTGGTCACAAGGGGGAAGGATTTCAACCGTTGCATAGGTTTCTTAATCGAATCAATCGCTAAATTTGAAAAATCTGTCAGAACTCTCACTCAACCGCAAAAGTGCCAAAGTCTGAGGACAGCCATTGCGGCGGCTGATTCCACGATCTTACGATGACGATAAATCCTGAAAGTTCTCGCCGGTCGCCCCTGCGCGGCGGGCGAATATGTCGAAATCTGCAGAGTCTGAGACTTGGTTCATGTCCAAAAAACAAATGATCCTGTTGTCGTTCATTGCCGCGATCCCGGGCGCGATTCTGCTCGCGTTTCTGGTCATGGGGCTGTTGCAGGGTATGCTGTCAGACACAGCCACCGTAAAAGTTACGCTTTGGATTGTGTGGGTGCTTGCCGCCACGGGAAGCGCTGCGGTCGCATTCCTTCCATTTGCCCTCATGTTCTTCCCCGGATTAATGCCAGTCCCGGTTGCTGCTGCAGACGTGTCAGGAGGCGCGGGTATTGGCGCGTCAGCGTCGCGAAAATCAGCGACTTCTGTCGATGACGAAGAAGGAGAAGAAGACTACGAGCCTGATGACGGCGAAAGCGAATTCAATGAAGATTCGGAGTATTCTGAGAGTGGCGATGACGGTGAGCAACTCTTCGACAACGACGCGCTCGATGATGACTTCGACGATGATTTAGGCGACAGCTTCGATGAAAAAAAGAAGAAGCGATAACCTGAGATGCCGGCCTGAATCCTGCACGGCATGAAAGCATCTTCTGCCCACTGTTACGATGCTCCCGGCTACTGGGACCTTGCCTTCAGTGATGAAACACCGTTCGAAGCGGACTTTATCCAGTCTGCGGCCGAGAAGTACCTTGGTTGCTCGTCGCCCTCGGTGCTTGAAATTGGATGCGGAGGTGGGCGACAGGTTGTGGAACTCACACGGCGGCATCTCAACGTTTCGGCGTTTGACCTGAACCCATTATGTGTTGACTGGACATTGCGTCAACTGCAACGAAAGCGATTATCTGCCGACGTCTTCTGCGGTGACATGACAGATTTCCAGCTGCGGCAGTCGGTCGATCTTGCTCATTGTCTGGTGAACACATTCAGGCATCTGGTCAGTGAAAAGTCGGCGCGACAACATCTGCAGTGTGTTGCGAGGAATCTAAAATCAGGTGGGATCTATTTGCTGGGATTTCACCTTCTGCCCCCCGATGCTGACGAAGTCGACTGCGAGCGTTGGAGTATTACTCGCGGAAAGACTCGCGTAACAACCACCGTTCGAGTACTCGATTTCAGCCGACGGAAGCGGGTCGAAATCATTCGATTTAGTCTCAGGATTACGACGCCTCGCAAGGTGATTCGCCTGTCGACCGATCATCAGCTTCGGATTTATCGAGCCGATCAGTTTCGATCCCTGCTGCGATCAGTACCTGCTCTGAGGCTTCTGGATGTCTACGACTTCTGCTACGACCTGAGTGAACCACTGCCCCTGGACAATCGGCTCGGAGATGCTGTTTTTGTACTGCGCAAGGAGTGACCGGCCGGTGGCATTGAGCCCGTCGGAGTCATAGCCGGCATGGTTGGTATTCGGCACGACTCTGATGAAAATTGGCACTTCGGAAGTCGAGACGCTTCCATGACGAAAGCCCTGGTGGGAGTTCTCACGAATCCGTGTGAATGATTATGATTAATGATTATGATCATGGAGCCAACAGTCTCACTGATGTCGGGATTATGTCACTTGACGGCGACAGCAATCTCTGGGCATCCCTTCCGGAAAGAGTTTAGATGAAGAGTTTCAACGCGATTGCTGTTTGCTCCGTCTTCGTCACTGGGACGCTTCTCAATGTGAGTCTCGTTGCGGATGAAGACGTAAAGTCCTCAGAAAGCACTTTGTGGCAAAACGCCGCCGCATTAATGCGGCCATTCTGGCAAGGTGATACTGTCGATGGCGAGTCGGTATTGTTCATCAGAGATCCCGCGACCGGTGAAGCGACGGCCCAGTTGTTGTTTCCGGTTCAGGAAGTGCTAAGCGTCACTCGTGCAGTGGATTGGCGAGTGCCTGGGGCAATGGCGTTCGAAGTGGGGAGTGACTATATCGTCAAGGAAGGATCGCGCGAGATCACGCTCCCGAAGAATTCGCGGATTCCTTCATTCACCGCCGATCAGTTGCGAGTTCCAGCGGGATCTCAAAAATACAAGCTGACTCATCGCGACGGTAATGGCGAAATCATGTTTGGGGCCGGGGCTGAGTACCATAAAATGCAGGTCTGCATCAGCTATCGACACGCCGTCGAAAAATGGCCGTCCCCCGTTCCTGTCTTTGACGAACGGGCTCTGCCGAAGACGATTCAGAAACTGAAGAACAAAGAAGCGGTCTCCATTGTGTTGCTCGGCGACAGCATTTCCACGGGATGCAACGCTTCCGGCTGGGCCAACACGAGTCCTCATCAGCCGCCCTATCAGGACTTGCTGCTCGAACACCTGAAGCAGACATATTCGCCAGACATCACACTCATTAACCTCGCCGTCGGAGGCACCTCGACGCCATGGGGATTGACTCGCATTCCGGATGTCGTGGCCGCGAAACCGGACCTCGTCATTTTGGCGTTCGGCATGAATGATTCGTCAGGCCGCAGCGCTGAAGAATACAAATCGACCACTAAGGCCATGGTCAGGGCTGTGCGTGAATCTCAGCCGCAGGCTGAGTTCATTCTTGTCGCGACGATGCTCGGCAATCGCGACTGGGTGACGCTGAAGCATGAGCTGTTTCCGCAGTACCGCACGGCTCTGCAGGAACTGTCCAAGCCTGGTATCGTGCTGGCGGACATGACTTCGATCTGGACCGAGATGCTGAACCGCAAGAAAGATTGTGATCTGACGGGCAATGGCGTCAATCATCCCAACGACTTCGGCCATCGAGTCTACGCTCAAGTGCTGACGTCACTGCTGGTCTCGCCGCAGGATGATGATGCAGCAGTACCAGTACTACCAGAACCTTTTGCTGTTCGGCTGTGGCCCGACAAGGCCCCGATCGACAACGACACTGTCGAAGTCTCTGAAGCGAAGATGACGATTCATTTGCCGACGAAACCAGGTGGCTCGGCGATCGTCATCTGCCCCGGCGGCGGATACGGCGGACTGGTCACCAGCGCCGAGGGTCATGGGATCGCGAAATGGCTGAACTCGCACGGCATTGCTGGCATCGTGCTGGAGTATCGTCTGCCGGCAGGTCGTTCGTTTGTTCCGCTGCTCGATGCTCAGCGAGCGATTCGCATCGTACGAGCGCACTCAACCGAATGGCACATCAATCAATCTCAGGTCGGCATCATGGGCTTCTCTGCGGGAGGCCATCTGGCCTCAACCGCGGCGACTCATTTCGACGCAGGCAGTCCCGACTCCGCCGACCCGCTGGAACGCCCGAGCAGTCGTCCGGACTTTGCAGTGCTCGTGTATCCGGTGGTGACGATGGACGCGAAGACTCACGGTGGTTCGCGGACCAATTTGCTGGGAGTGAATCCATCGCAGGAGTTGATGGATCAATTCTCGGCAGAAAAACAGATAACCAAAGAAACGCCGCCGATGTTTCTGACTCATGCCGTTGACGATGAACCTGTCCCGAGTATCAACAGCCAGGCACTGTTCGATGCACTTCAGTCGGCAAAAATTCCTTCCAAATACCTGGAACTTCCATCAGGCGGCCACGGCCTCAACGGTTACAAGGGCCCCATGTGGGACGCGTGGCAGACGCAGTCATTGGAATGGCTGGCGGAGCACGGGTGGATCCGCTTGATTGAAGAGGGGAATTGAAGAGACAGAATGTACTGTGCGTTAAAGTGAGGTCGTGTTTGCCGAACAGGACTTCGCGGCTTGCCGCAACCCGTGTGCAAGCGTTATCAAGTGGCAAGCTGCAACGCAGTCGCAGTGTAAACCCAGCCGCAGTGAAAGCTCGGGCACAGTGAAAGCTCGGGCACAGTGAAAGCTCGGGCACAGTGAAAGCTCGGGCACAGTGAAAGCTCGGGCACAGTGAAAGCTCGGGCACAGTGAAAGCTCGGGCACAGTGCACCTTTGGGTTCGCTCTCCGGCGAAAGTTCCTTCGGGAATAAAGAACCTACTTGGGTTTCTCCACGGTTAACTTCCTGCGGTAAATTTTTATCCCGTGAGCGATGTAGAGCGTGCTGTGGTCGTGGCCTGCCAGGATACAGGTTGTCAGCGGTTGACCGGCATCAACCTTTGGCAGAACGCCACAAGGGCGGCCTGTGGGATCAAAGATTTGTACGCCGAGTTCGCTCGTGACGTAATAGCGGCCGATTTTATCAACGGCCATGCCGTCGCCTTTTGCGACCTGAACATACGGCGGGGCTTCGTTGAATTTGAATTCGCCTTTCGGGTCAATTGGAAGACGCATGGGCATCGTCGGCATTTTGGCGTCCAGGATTCCGCCAGCGTTGACCCGGAAGGTCCAAGTGTGCGTACCTCCATAGTCTGAGACCGCAAGAGTTCCTCCGTCGTTCGACAAAGCTATGCCATTTGGTTTGCTGATGCCGGTGTCGACGGATTTCAATTCGCCGGTTCGGGAGTTGATCGCGGTCACCTGAGACGCCCCGGTTTCAGTGATCAGAACAAAACCGTCGTTGGTCACAGCGAGGTCGTTTGGTTTGACACCTTCGGCCACGGTCTTCACTTCGCCACTGGTAGTATTGATGGAGATCACGCGGTTTTTTGAGCCCTGGCATGCGTAGAGCAACCCGTCGGGGCCAAATTCGAGACCGCTGACGGATTCTTTGGCGATCTCAGTACGAGTCGCCTCCGTCGCGTTGATGCGATACACGGCCGGAGCCTTCATGTCGCAGAAGTAGACGTTTCCATCCTTGTCTGTGCACAAGGCATCCGCAAAGCCAAGGTTTTCGGCGGCGACTTCCCAGGATTGGCCGGGGATTAACAGGTTCAGAAGAGTCAGATCGCCACCAAGATCTCCGGCTGTGTTGAACACAGGTTTGTGAACGTCCTTTCGCCAAAGCCATTTCATCGCGTCAGGGAACCTGGAGCCGCCGAAATCGGCGTTGTGAGCGTAGCCTTCCGCCCAGTCGAATCGAACATCATAACCCATGTACTGCAGTGCTGACGCCATCTGCTGATTGGCCCACGGCCAACTTCCGAACGGATTATCGATGTCGCCGCTTGTGTCGGCCATGTAAATGCGAATTGGCTTTGGCTCGGTCTTGCGAACAAGTGACGGATAGACATTGCCGCCTCGCAGATTGGTATAGCTGCCGACACTGGAATAGACGCGTCGGAAAAAATCTGTTCGTTCCCACGCGGCTGTAAACGCACAGATGGCTCCTGAACTGGAGCCACCGATGGCGTGCATCTCGGGGTCGTCGGAGATTGTGTAACGCCTGCGAACTTCCGGAATGATTTCTTCCAGCAGAAAACGGCCGTAGCGGTCGCCGAGACTGTCGTACTCGAAACTACGATTGGAATGCTTGCCCTTCTCCTGCGGCTTTGATTTTTCATGTCCCGGATTGATGAATACGGCAATCGTCGTCGGCATGTCACCACGAGCGATCAAATTGTCGAAGACCACGGGAATTCGCCATCGCCCTTTGACATTCGCCATGCCTTCGCCGTCCTGGAACACCATCAAAGCTGCGGGTTGGTCAGCTTTGTATTGAGCAGGCACGTAGATCGACCAGTCGCGAGTCGTCCCGGCAAAAATCTTCGACTCCCACGGCTCCAGCTTTTCAACCGTGCCCCTGGGAACATCATCGCGAGGGACAGCGTCAGCATGTGGCTGCCATTCGGGCTTTGTTTCGACATGCGGAAGGTTTGTGGACTCGGCAGAATCATCCCACAACCAACGAAGAGCATCGGGCAGCACTTCGCCGGCCCATTTTCCGCTGTGGCCGCCTTCGGTCATGACAAGTTTGTACTTGTAGCCCGCGAACTGCAAAGCGGCAGCGAGATCCTGATTGCCGAGCGGCCAGTTGCCGTGCAGGTTGTTGACATCGTCTTGACCTTCCTGCAGATAGACCTTGATCGATTTCGGATTCTTGAGAGTCTTTCGGACAAGTCCAGGATAGGCCCAGCCGCCTCGAATATTGGTGAAGCTGCCGATGTGGCTCAGCACCTTGCCGAACTGATCCGGCCGCTCCCAGGCGACGGTAAATGCACAAATTCCGCTCGAAGAAATCCCGCACACCGCACGCTTGGCAGGATCGGTCGATACCTTGAGATCTTTCAACGCGACGGGAAGAAACTCGTCGATCAGGAACTTCGAGTAAAGATCGCCCATCGAATCGTATTCGAACGAGCGATTGCTGCGATCACTAGCCCCCGGATTCGTGGCGGCGATCGTGCCCGGATTCACAAAGACGGCGATCGTGACGGGCATCACTTTTTGATAAATCAAATTGTCGAGCACGATGGGGACTCGAAATGCTCCGTCGGCTTTGGCGTAGCCTGATCCATCCATGAAGACCATCAAGTTTGCCGGCTCATCGACCTTGTACTGGGCCGGAACGTAGACGCTGAACTCTCGCTTCGTCCCTGGGAAGTTCTTGCTGTCTTCAAAAACGCCTGACGTAATTTTTCCCTGAGGCACGCCGATCTGAACGGTGCGATCGGCATGATCTTCGGCTATCGCTGGAGTAACCAGCAGGCCGTTTGCAATAGAAAGGATCAGCAGCAGGTACTCTGGACAGTTCATCATGGGACTCCGGGGCGTGGTTATTGAACTGCGGATTCTGGCAGTATCGCGGTGGGATGATTGTAAATCGACGCAGCGATTCGCCTGTGCGAGGCGGTCATGATTTCGCCTCTTGCACTTCTTGCGACCGAATTGTTGCAGGTGAGAGTCAAGTCGTCAGTTCACTAACGCTGTTTTGTCGCTGAATTCATTGGGACTTGCGAGTTGATCGCGTGACTCACCTCCGCAAAGCCGTCACACAGATCGACGGCGATCGGGGCTCTCAACAGAAACGTGAGGAGACTCACATTTGCGCGAGGTACACGCTAGACTGCTCAGTCCAATGCATCCCACTGCATCCCCAGAATAGCCAACCCGAGAAGAATTCTCCGTGACCGTGACAAATTCGAACCAGCTCGCTCAACGTGTTCATGAGCTCCGACAAAGAACTTTGCAGGCTGTTGAACAAGTTGTCGTCGGAATGAGTCACGTTACCGATCAGCTGCTGATGGCACTGATTGCGGGCGGACATGTCCTGCTGGAAGGCGTTCCGGGAACAGCCAAGACGACTCTGTGTCGAACGTTTTCGACCGTGTTGGGCATTCATTACGAACGAGTGCAGTTCACCCCGGACCTATTGCCATCGGATGTAACGGGGACTCAGGTTCTGGATCGCCAGACCAGTAATTTCGTTCTTCGTAAGGGACCGGTATTCTGTCAGTTGCTGCTTGCGGACGAATTAAACCGAGCACCGGCGAGAACTCAGTCGTCGCTGCTGGAGGCCATGCAGGAGCGTCAGGTTACGATTGAAGGCAAGACGTTGCCGTTGCCCGAACCGTTCATGGTGCTTGCGACACAGAATCCTATTGAGCAGGAAGGAGTGTACCGTCTGCCTGAAGCTCAGCTGGACCGGTTTTTGTTTCGCATCCATGTTGGTTATCCGGAGCGCAATCAGGAAGTCGAAATGCTGGAGCTGCATAGCCGTCCTCTGGTGAAGGTAACGGCGGTGACAAATGCCGACGAGATCGTCGCGATTCAGAAGCAGCTTGACAGCGTCTATGGAACACGTGAGCTGCAGGAATACATCGTCGATCTGGTGCGACAGAGTCGACAGCATCCGGATCTGACTCTGGGCGGAAGTCCACGAGCCGCCATTAATCTTATGAAAGCAGGTCGCTCGCACGCGCTGCTGTCGGGGCGCAATTATCTGACTCATGAAGACATTCAGGCTGTCTGCCTTCCCGTACTGTGTCATCGACTGATCATGCGGCCCGAGGCCGAGATGGATGGCCAGACGATTGAGTCTGTCGTTCAGCAGTTGATCAGGACTGTGCCCGTGCTTCAGGATCGTCGACGATGACGGCACTTGCGCGATGGCTGGCCCTGCCGGGACTGGCCGGGCTATTCCTTGGCATCCTGCGTGGTCAGACGGGGCTGGCCACCTTGTCACTGGCTGTGTTGTTGTGGCTGATGGCCGAATGGATATTTTTTTCGTGGCGTGTGTGGGTTGAACTGCCTCATTTGCAGTTTGAGCGTCGAGTCAATCGACGGAATGAACCGACCGGATTGCTGTGGGCCGGTCGGCTGGTCACGATGACAGTTGTGGTCAAATCGTCTCGAGGAACGATTAGTCCAGTGCTTCAGATTCGCGACGTCGTGCCTGAGAATATGGACGTTACCGACAGCCAGAATGAAGTGACAACAAGGTCGCGCTTTAGTTCGTTTACGTTTCAGTATACGGCTCGAATACGAGGTGCGGGCCGAATGCGGTTGCCTGGTTTTCGAATTGTGCTTCAGGATGCTCAGGGTTTCTTTCGCTGTGAGCGATTCATTCCACTGGTTCAGAATTTTCGCATACTGCCGGCGTATGCGGACGTCGGCGAGACTCAACCGCTCGTGAAGCGAATTAATTCACTGCCGCAGCACGGCATTCATCGGCTGCAGCGATCAGGATTGGGCTCGGAGTTGCTTGAACTGCGCGAATATGTGGATGGCGATCCGCCAAAGTCGATTGCCTGGAAAGTTTCGGCTCGCCGTGACAAGCTGATGACAAGACAATACGAGTCCGAAGTGCCCGTGCGCCTGCAGTTGTTTCTGGATGGCTCCATTAGCACTCGTGTTGGTGGATTCGGAATGCGACTACTGGACCAGCTGACTTACGTGGGAGCCAGTGTTGCCAGAACCGCAATCTCAGTCGGCGATCCCGTGGGGGCGGTGTTATTCGATGAGCGTGGAATGAAACGAGTGTCACCGCAGGCAGGTGAGCGAGGCTTTCACCGCTTGTTGGAAGCGATTTCAGATTTTTGCGTGAACCCGGCACCTCTGCCCGATCGTTTGTCGCCTTCACTTCTGAGCTTTGCGCTGAGTGTTGCCTCAGAGCAGTTTCCAGAGCTGCTGGACCTGAAAGTGAATCAGGTTCCGTTTACGTTATTTCCAATTTTGCCCTGGCGAGCGAAGCTGCATCGCGATCGATGTCTGCTGGCCGGAGTGTTTGCGGAACTCTATCGGATGTCGCCAGTGAAGCAGGTTCAGCTCATGCACGACGATGCCCTGATGGCGACCTTTGCTCAACACTTCTTAAGTCAAACGGGCTTGTCCTGGATGACTCCGGTCGTTGCGATTCGAGGACGTGGCTTTCATGACGGAATGGCTCGGATGGACATGCTGGGTAGTGCTCTGACAACGGCCGTGATGCAGGCTCGAGACAATGAAGTGTTTGTGGTGCTGGCCGATCTTCTGGAATGTGCTCCCGGGATCTCCCATCTTATTCCAGCGATAAAGATGGTTCTGGCCCGTCATCATCGTATGGCGTTCGTTTGTCCGACCCCGACTTTCAGGCGTCCAGTGGCGAATTCGGTAGAGATCTCGTCGTATGACGCGGAAGATCTACTGTTCACTGCCGAACAAACTCGCACAAGAGAATTGTCTGTACGACTGAAAAGGGATCTTCGACGTCTGGGGGCAACCGTGGCGTTTGCGGGCGAACAGAATGCGATTCAGCTTGTCCTGTCCGAAATGGAGATTGCTCGAACGGGACGCGTTTCTAAAGCAGGAGGTCGGCGATGAGCAATGCTGAATCAGATCACATGAGTGGCACGGGCACCGCAGATCATTCTCATGTCATTGAGCGGGCAGGAGAACATGTTCAACTGGGATTGTTGCTGCAACTGTCTGTGTTTGCTGCGGTGGGCACATTGCTGATGCTTTTGGCACCAGAAGCTCCGTGGTCGATTAAGCTGCTGCTGATTGCCTTGGTTTTTCTGACATTAAAGCGTTGGGGTGGAATTCTGGTGCTGATGCTGGTGCAGGGAGACCTGTTTCTGCGGGAAGGTCGGGAGTTGCTGGTGCTGAATGGCTCCGGAGGAGTTATTTTCGTCTTCGTAGTCATTGCTGTACTGATGTTTGTGGCTCGACAGCGATTATTGCTGCAGCAGATCGCCAGAGACACAATTTTCAGTCTTGCAAGGAATCTGCTTTCATCAGATATGACAGACGCTTCTCAGGAAAATCGCAGGGATACCGGGGGAGTGATCTCACGAATCTTTGCTTCCGCAATCCGAGGCCTGATTCTTCTGTTTTGTTGTACTGCCGTTGCTCGAAGTCTATTGTGGATATTGCCGTCCAATCGCGACTTGACGAGTAATCTTCGCGACTTAGCGAATATCGATCCGCAAATGTCGATGGCTGGCGTGCTTATCATTTCCCTTGTGGCCGCATGGGTTGTGGTGTCGGAAATCTCGTGGAGGCAAATGACGGCCGCTCAGTCTCGGGTTTATCTGCGATCCGCATTTGTAAAAATCCATTATCGTGATTTGCGAATGATTGTATTGCGTCGGTTACGGATTCGCCGAAAACGAATCGCGGCGATAAAGTCACAGAAACAGCAGGGTTAAGTTTATGTTCTGGTTGCGTGAAATCCTTGGATGGGCTTTGGTTGCCGTTTCTCTTGTTATTCTGCGCATCGGGATGAACTTTGCGATGAATACGACAGAGCCAAAGATCGTGGAAGCGTCTGTCGTACTGTTTGCTGCGATGGGTGTCTTGCGGGCTGGAATTCTGCTCATCAGAATCTCTACAGCCGCAAAGATTTGTCGTATCGATCGAGAGAACGAGTAAGCCTTCAAGGAAAGTTGTCAAAATCTCCGTCTGTCGATATCGCTTCCATCACGAGTTGCAGATGTGTCGGCAGCCACTTTACTGTGGTCGCAACACCATGTCCCAGCAGTGCAGTCTCTACCGATTGTCCGATCGATGTCTGGTCGCCGCTGGGGAGATAGTCCACGAGCAGATTGACTCCATCGGTGTGGCAACGAGTACCCTGCTTCCAGTAAAAGCACGTATCACGAAGTCGCTTTGTAGGAATCAGTTGAGTATCAAGACCGTGTTTTGGTGCCGGCAGGCTGGACTCAAGAAGCAAACTCAGTTTTTCATTCGCGGACTTGGAAAGTGGCGAAGAAACATCTGTTCCGGCAATCGCAAAGGCCTGAACCCAATCGCCCCATGTGGCCCCCAAAACCTCGGTTGGAAGTAATGGAGGGAAGAGAGGTTTTGTGCGAAATGGAGACTTTGAGTCATAGGGACGATGAAAGCTGACGTGAACCAGTTTTGAATACCCGGTCGTATCCCAGCCGTATCGAACGGGAGTCCCAAACGTCGCAATGAAAACATTCTTTGCCAGTGGGTGCGGCGTCGGAGAAACGCGCAGCAGCTCCCGGACGTTCTTCCAGTGCGAGTCGCCTTGTTCACCGGCGGCTTCAAAGAACTGGGCCACAGTCGTCGGATCGTTAGCCAGCAGGTTTGTGAGAAGTGCGAACGCATTGCCGGCATGAGAGTGTCCCCAAAGCAGAGTGCGTTGGTCATCCGGTAATGGGTTCTGAAGTATCTGGTGAACTAACCGAACCGCAAGGTCTGCGCGTGCCAGGTGATGATTCTGGCTGGACCATGGAGGCGTCAATAACTCAACCTGAGGATCGTCACCGACCAGATTTTGAAATTTCTCGCGGTATGCGTCAGTATAGTTTCCAAGGTCCTGAATGACCGACGCAGTCGCAGGTCGAGTGTTCTCCTGAATTGCTGATGCAAGCCTCTCAAGCTGAGGACCGATAAGCGGGACACCCTGCCCCAGTGACTTCAGTGTTTCGGAAATTCCCAGCGGATCGTCACCGACAAAAGTCCCATGAACGAGCACAACTCTGCCGACTGCCAGAGTGTTGTGCAGATCTGCAAAGTGGCCGTGGTTGAACTCGGCACATTGCAGCGACTTCAGAAGTGGAGTGAGGCGGGGTTGAGCTGGATAAGTCTGGTGTCGAAACCTGTTCGCCGATGGCATGGACACGTTCCAAGGAATTGTGGATTTCAGAAGCTGTTAGAGACCACTTACTGGCTTTCGCTGCACTTGTGCATGCTGCCGGCTGCCATCTGAGTCGCGGGCGAATTGCAAGGTCGGCGTATTCTATCCATGAAGCGTCACACCATTGCGTCTGGCGGCGCAAGTCATTTCAGAAAATGATGTTCTGCCGCTTAATCAGGATTTCGGGATTTCGGCCTACCACCTCGATTGTTGGCCTTCTCCATGCGTTGGCCGATATTGCAAACGACTGAAGAATAGCCTCGACAGGCGTGTCGCTGTTGCGTTCGGCGTCGCCGCATAATATCGGTTGGCGAACACCACTCGCCGAGTTTGTGTCGGAAGTTTTCGTAGAAGTCACGAGCAAAGTCTCGACCGACATTTTTCGCAGTGTAGATCGTCTGACCGAGATCCAGCAATCGTCGTCTATGCTCCCACATACGATTCAGCGTTTCGGCCCGAATAAAATCTGGCGGAATGCTGCAGGATATCAGATTCTGAACAGCGGCGGCAACGGCATCTGGGTGGTCTGCAACGATACGAGTGAACCGAGGATCGAACCATGAATCTCGTCCGCCGTCGCTGACTGTGGAAACGACCGGCAGCCCACACAGCAGGTACTCAGTAGCGGCATACATGGCTCCTTCACTGGCCGACAGGCAGAGCCCGACACGAGATCTATTCAGGAGCAGGTTAACTTCACCTGAAGGAATAAAGTTTCGGCCGCTGTCATAAGTGAAGTGGGCCTTGGCGAGTTTTGCTTTGACGGTTCGGAAATACTCGTCCGTGTCTTCAGGAGTTACGGTTCCACCAATGACAAGCAGGTTCGGAATTGCCGCCGCCAGTTCGTGTCTTTTGAACGGAGCCATGCGCGCGTTATACACCGCATCGTAGATTTTGGGCGCAGTCAATTCGATCGAGAAGAGTCGCTCGTCGAGGAATGCATTGTGGTTCACAAAATGCGCAGAGATGCCCTGGGCCTGCAGTTCTCGGCAGACTTTCTCGTCGTTGACGAGGTGATGAATGCTATGGCGGGGGCGAAGAGACCTGGCCTGACGGTCTTGAAAAGCGATGTCGCTGGATGTTTGGTGCCAAAGAGACATGGCCAGTCGCGTAATCGGTTCATCCGGCATGAAACGTCCTGGATCTTCCGCTCCCATCGAATGATAAACGATTGGTGGATCGTCAGAAATCCAGCCGCAGACGATTGAACGGGGACGTTCTGCGTTTTCGGCTGAGGAACGAACTTCGTCGCCGATAAACCGCGTTGCTCGCCGGAGCCCAACAGCTCGCGAAGTGGCCCACAGAGTGCTCACATCACCGATATGCTGAACAAGGCTGGGCGTCGGATAAAAAACTGCAATGTTGGATCGTGCTGCCCATTCTCCGACTACTGTATCGATCCCGGCTGCGAATTCGCTGCGACTGCGTTCGATGACCGCTGGGTCGGAAAGGAACTCCTCCGCTGACCGACGCGAAAAGATCAATGAGACCGCTCCATAATGCCAGGGTCCCTTGAACTGATGCCAGCCTGGAGAATCTGCGGTGTAGTCAGCACAACAATAGGGAGAGATGATAAAGCGACCGTCGTTCGGCCAGGGAATCTCCTGGAGGTACTCACGGACAGGAAAATTAGACGACCAAAGAGCATCGTCCTGCACTAACATCAGGCCTTCTGCTGCGGGGTATCGCCGCACCAACTCAACCAGTGACAAGTAAAAGTTGCGCCATGCTCCGGCTGGTGGGCGGCGCACTGTCGTAATGTCAGAAACCTCGCTTTCCGGAAGCGAAACATCTCCATCAACAAAGATGTGCAGGTCCTGCCATCCACAGGCTCGCAGACTCTGCAGGCAACGATCAACAGTAGGCTGACGTCGGTGAGCGGTTGTTATTCCGACGGCCCACGAATAGATTCGCCGACCCTCAAGATCGGGGATCGGTAGTGAACGTCGCAGATCATCGATCGAGCCTGTGGCTGCGAACTGATCAGCAAGCATGGGAGCGTTTGGAAGGTCATCTTCATCAGGCAGAACCACCGGCAGACTTGCTTCCGCGTGATCCTGGGTCCTGCGGAGGCGTCTGCATAATTCCACATCATTCCGGACGTGGTCGATGTTCAGTGCCCGATCGCAGTTGGACCAGATGAGAGATGCAATGACCGGGTTCAAATCGAATTGTGTGGGCTGAAACGTTCGGCAACAAGATTCACAAATACTCAGTGACACACGGGAATTGTCCTTCGACAATCCCTGCTGCATTTCTATCAGCAGTTGGCAGTACGCGCTTTCCCCGTCAGTAGAACGGAGCAGACAACGATCGGGCGTGCGAATCACACTCACCAACTCTGTGTTGCTGCAACACAGGGGATTGCGCGGATCTGACCGATGAACTGACCGGCAGCGCGGGGAGCTGGGCTTGGAATTGCGCCCGGAACGGCAGCGTTCTTTCGAAGATTCCAGCCAGTTTCAGTGTATTCCCAGAGGGCATACCCCATTGGAACACTTCGGCCAAGAGAGCTGACACCCATTTCGACATCGTGTGTAACGTTGACCATATCGGCTGACCTCTAAGCACTGGAATTGAGAGAACCACAGCTACTGGACGATCCTACAATGCGGCTGTTGAAACTACAAATGGGATCGATGAGTTTATCGTTCGACAATGGCAATCGCGCTGACAAATCCTCAGGGGATCTTCAGCACGATCAAATGTAGTCCGGGAAAAGTTTACTTCGCACCGGTTCGTCGATGATCATGAGTACCACCCAGCATTCGGAGCGTAGCAGGAGTCCATTCTTTCGACTTGACCATTTCGGCAAACAAGGCCAGCTGCACAGGAACGATCTTTCCATCCGTGAGCAAGTCGTCGATTGCTCCGCTGACGAGTCGTTCCTGATCTCGGTCAATCGGTTCCGGCGCTGCGGGAAGCTGACGATACCCTCGACCAAACTCGTTTAAACCTTTTGATGATCAGCATCGACTTACGAGATGAAATGCCACCACCTCGCCGAATGGTCGCCATTGTATCAGGAAGATTTGCGTTGCCATGGTCCGAACAGTGCCGTTCGCCTGTCAACATCTCATACACGACAAGACCTGTATGCCCAGGTTCTATCGACGGCCTTAAAATGATACGAACTTCTTGGTCGAGTCTGGTGAAGAAACATGATCAATATGAGCCTGCCGCCTTAATGCTTCACAGGATGTGAGCCGCCGCGTTGCTGTCTTCGTTGATCGTGATGCGGAAAGCAAGGAGTTGCCACAATCTGACTCATTCACTTGACAGAGTCCGGACTACGCGGAACCCCATTGAGTTATATTTCGCTCGCGGTGAATGGCTTGCAGTTGTGTCAGAATTTGCCAGATGAGAAAACGTCCCCACCGAACCACCTCGAATCTGCCGTTCTCCTGGAATGTGCAACGATGCATCGTTGCACCATTCACAAATATTTCCGTACATGTCGAAAAGGCCAAAGTCATTCGGTCGTAGCAGTCCCACGGGCATCGTCCCGAGCAGGTATTCACGTTCGGATGTACTTCCAGCCCGTACTATGGCCTGCTTGTCGAAGTATTCTCGGTGATTGTTCTCGTTCCATCCGTAACGGAAAAAAATCTCGGGATCCGTGCCAAAAAAGTAGTGAGTTTGAGTCTCCCCGCGGGACGCAAACTCCCATTCGGCGTCGGTTGGCAATCGAAAGCCCGTATTCCTCAGATTCTCGTCCGTTGGTATCCAGTCGTCGGTATCGGCAGGATAAAACTCGAGCAGATTGTTAGTTTTTGAAAGCCAGTTGCAATACGCAATAGCCTCAGGCCATTCCATGACGTTGATAGGGCTGGAGGGAAATGGTGAATAGGCACTGTTGTAATGCTGTCCAGGATTGAACGTCAAAAACTGCTCAACGGTGACTTCATGCGTTGCCATCAGGTATTTGCGGCGAATTGCCGTGTTTGAGATACCATCGATCACCACCATGGTTTGGCTATTGACGCCCGGTATCAAATTTATTCTGAGCCATTGTCGGCCTGCGACGAGTGGATTGACTTCGGTCGGTTCTGGCGGGGCCGTGTTGAATGTCTCGACATCACCCCACTGCCCGATAAGCCATTCGGCGGCCGAATGAACGCCTGAGTTTGGGTTGTCACTATACAGACTTGCAATCAGTCGTCGGACATCGTCGGTTATTGCTGGGTCAGTTTTTGAATAATCTCCCACTGCAATCAGCAATGCCGCAAGAATGCCATTGTCATTCTCAAACCGCAGGCGGGAGAACACTCGCGTCAGGGGAACATTGAAAGGAGCCAGAAGACGGATTAATTCAGAGCGTGCTGTGCAGTCTTTGGCGTGCTGCAGAACGTGCCAGAGTTCCTCCGAGTTTTCAACAGTTGGCTGCGACAACAACAACGCCGTCGCCAGTGCTCGACTTCTGGCATTCTGAGATTTCTCAGATTCTCCGGTGACGCTTTCTGAATTCCGAACGACCTCCCAGAGAACCGATGTCACAAGTCGACTTCGCTCCGGGATGATCAGTTCCTTCTGCCAGTCAGATGCATTAAGGCAGAGTCGCGTCTGCAGTTCAGGATTGGATTCAAGATACGCAGCCAGCAGTGAGATTGCGAACCTTGCCGTGACGGACTCTTCTCTGACCCCAAGATTGATCGCCAATCGAGGAATCAATTGTTCAGAAACCGGCTTGAGGGAGTCTGCTAGCGATGCGAAATGATCGGGATGGCGCGCGCATTCCTGAACAAGCATATCGGCAACAGCAATTGCCGAATGGTCCCAACGAGTGTTGGCATCGGCGTTGGTGTCTGAGTCGCCCGGTGGATCGAGAACCGCCAGCAACTGAGCCGCGCGGAAATGCGATGCGTAGTTTCGATATTTCAGGCTGAATGATTCGTCATTGGTTGCCGTTTCCAGCAGTGTCCAGCAGCGATTCTTCAGTTGGCCGGCATAGGGCTGAAGGGCCTGACAATAAACGGGAACAGATTCAATTGGTGAGTGGTCCAGCAGATGTTCATACACAGTGTCAACGGAATCTGAGGACCATTTCAATTGGGCGACCTGAAGTCGGATTCCCTGATCCGAAGGGGTCTGAATTGTCGACAATGCGTCAGTGATTGCTCGTTTGCCACTATCGCCAAGTTGGTAGAGTTGATCCACAAGCCCCGGAGTCAAACTCGGTTCGGCCGTGCTGAGTTGAGTCACGAGCGTCTCAGCGCGATTTCGTGCGTTGTACTGATTCCCCACGAAGAATAGTGCCACCGCAGCAATCACGCCCAGCGTCAAATCTCGAATGGAACGCCTGTCGCTCATGGCCATCATTTCAGCTTCGGATGGTGTCAGGTCCCTTGCAGAAAGGCAGCACCTCGCCATAGCCCATTCCCAGTGATTGGGGAGGAATCGTTTATCGTGTTGTTGATTCCAGAGGCCCGCCAGTTCTGAGAGTCGTTGGTGAAGACGTCCGGTCCATGATTCTCGTTGCTTTGCCGTCAGCCATTCACGAATTGATGGCACAAGAAAATCGTGAGATAACTGATAGCTGGAAACCTCCGTCTTATCAACGCTCAGCTCACTGCGTGAGTGATCGTGTGACTGCGTCGCGCTGATCAACTTAAGTTCTGATTCCAGAATTGTCATCAATTGATCGAACTGCGAGCGATCATCTTTATAGCCGGACAGTGATTGCAGATCAGTCCGTGCGCGGCGTCGGGCCTTGATCTCAGTACCCAGATCCGGCAGTAAGGCCTGCAGAATTCGTCGTGCCCCGTCTTCATGAGATCGCTGGCTGACAGGCGCGTAACTGGCAGAAAACGATTCGTTAAGAAATCTTGCTCCAATTCCTGTCGAACCGCCAAGTGTTCGAAGCGTGGATGAAGTCCATTCCCTCGATTTGACCATCTCGGCGAAAAGAGTCAGATGGACTGGAACAATCTTTCCGTCGATGGACAGATTCTGAATCGCTCCGTCAAGAAACTTTTCCTGGTCACGGCTGATTGAGTCATAGCGCTGTGGTAACTGATTGAAACTTCGGCCGAATTCAGTCAACACCTTTTTGGCATGTCGTTGATCAAAAAGATCAACCATGGTCGCGTTGTTACCAAGCTGAAGGGGAGATTCGATGGCCTCCATGAATCGACTGAGTGCCAGCCAGAAATCGTCTCGAATCAGCACCAGACACTTGACTCGGACACCGTCGCATTGCCGAATTGCGCGGACCAGTTCGGAGTCGATGGGATTTGGATGGGCGTGCAGCCATTGCTCAAACTGATCGATTACCAGCAAGAGGGTCTTGTTCTGTGGTACGCCGGCACCTCGGCGAATGGCAGTCAGCTTCTCAGAAAGTGTGCCCGTTGTCGGAGTGTCAAACCACCGTCGGTCCAGCGCTTCAAGAAGTTGTCGTTCAGTTACGTCAGGAGATGCTTCAATAAGTACACTGACAACACTGGAGTCGAACAGGGGAAGCAGGCCGGCCCTGATCAACGACGATTTTCCACAGCCTGTGGGACCTGAGATCACGCCAACGCGCTGCAGATCCGGAAAATCATTTCGCGTCGCTACCCAGTTTTTCCAATGAGACAGTATTACAGGCAAGCCATCTCGATCGCGATTACCGGGAAGCAGATTGAGAAAGAAGTAGGCATCCGCGCGAGTGAATGCTCGCAGTCCGCGCGTGACAACAGTGGGCTGCTGGTCCGCATTCGTGGATAATCCTGCTGCTGAGTTTGAACGACTGTGGAGTTGTGGTTCGTGTTCGTCATTTTCAGTTCCATTCACTGCGGCCTGACGAAGCCATTCACGAAGATCATTGGCCAATTCTATTGTTTCTGAATATCGCTGACTGGCAAGCTTAGAAAGCAGTTTCAGGCAGACTCGGCTCAGCTCTGATGGAATCCTCGGATTTCTCTGCTTCGGCGGAATCGGTTCTGTTGCAAGGATTCGCTTCATGACTTCATCGGCCGTACCTCCTGCGAATGGTCGTTCGCCGGTCAGCAATTCATACATGACGACACCAAGACTGAACTGGTCGCTGCGACCATCGATCAAATGGCCTTCCCCACGGACCTGTTCAGGACTCATGTAATTCGGCGTGCCGGCGATTACTCCCTTCCCTTGCGATGGGTCTTCTCGAAATGCCAAACCAAAATCCGCGACGTAGACGCGGCCGGATTCTCCCAGAAGCAGATTTGCCGGTTTGATGTCACGGTGTACGATCTTCGATTGATGAACATGATGCAGAGCTTCGGCAACATCGGCCAGAATCCGCGCTGCTGCATTCAAAGGTGGCAAGGCATTCGCAATCGTCTTTGCCAGGTCACGACCTTCTATGTATTTAGAAACTACGAAACATCGTCCGTCCGGAACAATACCGAAATCGTAGATGGGAACTATGAAGGGATGATCCAGGGACGCCAATGTGCGGGCTTCCAGCAAGTAAGCTTTTCGGAAGGATTGGTCCTCGGGTGCGGCAGCTCGAGGCAGTTTAATTGCAACGAGTCGATCAAGATCCGAATCCTTTGCAAGATAGACAGTCCCGAAGCCGCCTTTTCCAAGCTGTCGGATAATCTGATAACGTCCGATGAAAGCGCCAATTCGAGAGTCATCGTCGTTTGCGGTTGCCTCAAGACCTCCAACGGCGACTGGAAGCAGCGTCACGTCCCGCAGAGGCTCGTTTGCTCTGGATTCGCTGAGAAGCAACGTGGGATTTGTGTGAGAGTCTTCTGCCATCGATTCTTTGACATCCCAGCACGGAACCCAAAATCAGCACGAGTTGCTCGACGTAGTTTAATGATTTGCGTTGCGACAGGAATGCTTCGGGCCTGTGGTTGTGCAGAAGTGACAAAAGTCCGTGACTTTATTCAAGTGAATCGTGAACCAATCGATTGTAAAGGCTTTTGATCAGCTGTTAAATGAGGCGGCGAACACAGTGATTTGAAACACTAATCCTCATAGGACCGGCCCAGCTCACCAACGTCTTTCCACGTGGCACTCAAACTGGTGAGCGTCCGCAGGTCCCATGCCTGGCGTCAAAAGCTCGGCTGTGACTTCTGCCAGCCGCTGACGCAAGTCCGCTGTGGATGATCATCATGATGCCGGCGGCAGTCATTCCGCCAATCTTTCACTATCGCAACAGAAAGCCGCGGTCCAGACTCACTGGAATGCTTGAGAAAGATGGGTCAGTTGCGTCTAGGACTTTTCAATAGCCAGCCTCGTGGTGTGTCGTCAGGGATTTTCCTTAAACGCCTGGACGCATCCGTAACGCAGAAAGTGGTTTTTTCCCGTGCAGTGCTTATTTCGATACGACATTGATGGCGAGGGATCAAGTGAAACTGCTCGTTGCCGATTACTGGAGCAGATTGTTGGGAGCGAATGCTCGAGTTCGTTTCGGATCCCGCGCAGTGCGTGTTCAGAATGTCTTGAGCATGCAAGCGGAAAAATGCTGCAAACGCATCCCGTATTTCCTTCGTTATTACTGCTGCTGTGTGAAAAAACATTGTCGGATGCAGAAGCATCGCCAAAGCTTTCAGAGCGTGAGAGATTACGATTAGACGGCCTTTTGAATTCGGCTGAAGCCGCATTGACCAATCAGGGAAATCGAACGATCGTCGAGCGACTGCCCTCCTGTGATGTCGTCCTGTGTGCGGATCGACCTTCGAAACTCCTGCGGCAATCCATCGAAAGCCTATTGGATCAATCCGATGTCGTGCCTTTCCTGCACCTTGTGGATACTGGCACGGCTTCCGAGTTGTTCCAGGAATTCCACCAGCGATGGAATGTCAGAATTTATCAGCTTCCGAGTGGCACCTCGGTGCTGTCTGCAGTTCACTCATTGATTGGAGACTTGACGTCGTCTTTGATCGCCGTCCAGGCCGCGAATGGTGTCAGCGATCCGAAACGGCTTTGCAAAGCCATCCGTAGGCTTGAGTCTTCCGGTGCCGAGTTCTTCGCTTCTCATTGTATTGGGTCGGGATTGCCAATGGCGGCCATGCCGGATGACTCATATCGGCGAGTGGTTCATCCGGGGACTCTGGTCTTCAGGCGGTGTTCGTTTGTTGATATGGGTGGAGTGGCCGATGTTCCCGATGACGATATCGAATTCCTGTATCGTGCAAATCGGGAAGGGCGCGGCATCGTTATCAGTGACGAGGCTCTAGTGGAAATCCTTGATGATGACGTGCTGGCCGTTGCATCCGCGTGTCCATTCTATGCAGCGGCGGAAAAAGGGAACCTGCTAAGGTCATTTGCCAGAGATTTCCCGTCAGTACCGGTAGCGTGCGACGTGGTGCTGCCTTTTTATGGGCACCTGGAATACGTCACCGAATCCCTTGAGGCTTTGCTGCAGCAGCGTGATTGTGATGCCGTGATTCATTTAATAGATGATGCCAGTCCGCAGGACACATCCGAGTTTCTTAACACCTGGTCACGCCATCCGAGGATTCGCACTTACAGAAACCTGCAGAACATTGGTCAGTTTCAGTCCTTTAATAACATATGCCGTTATTTTGAGACAACTTTTTGTGCCGTCCAGGATGCGGACGACATCAGTCTGCCGCAACGACTTCATCGAGCCGTTCAGGTGCTGCACTATTCAGGGGCTGATGTCTATGGAGCTAAGGTAGAACTCTTTGGTGACGAAAATGTTTTTCTACCGACAATGAAGGGACTGGAATCGCGAGAGAAAGTGACTCGAGCCTCCGTTCGAGGGTCCTTCTTCCCGATTCGAGGCAGACACAGTTATTTCCTTGAGAACCCAACAGCAGTCTTCCGAGTGTCAACGTTTCAGGCACTCGGCGGCTTTGCTGATTTTGGCGATCGGCTCATGAATCGAGCCAGTCTGGATTCTGAGTTTCAGCAGCGTTTGCTTCATCATGGTGTTCGCTTTGCCGTCTCTCGTGAGATCGTACTGCGGTACCGGGTTCATCAGAGTTCCGCAACTCAGGACCAGAATTCAGGCTGGGGGACTATGGCCCGAACCAACGCGGGCCGCAATCTGGATGCTCGCCAGGCCATTTTCGAACGGGGTGGTTTTGATCCAAAGTCCTTCGGAGCTCTCGGGCGATATCAGAACATGACTATCCGACTTCCTGATGGCTGATTGACGAGCGTCTCTGTGCTGAATTGACAGCAAATGTCGTTTCTGCGTCAGTGCCTGACGTGTAAAGTGGATCTGCTGTGCGTCATCTGCAACTTTCGCCGAGTCGCCATCCGATCTCAATCGATGGCGTTGATGAGTGGCGTGCGCGCTGCACTGTCCGCCTGAAGATAAATTCAAGCGGTAGCGGGGCGTTCATTGATGATCCGTTTAGTTCCATCAACGACCAATGCCGTCAATCCGGAGACGGCAAACACAACGGCGCAGAAGAGGAACAGGTAACTCCATTGCGACAGGGTTGGCGTCTCACCGAGGATGGCGTTGTACAAGAGTGGTGCGACTGCTGCGCCGAGATTACCAAACATGTTGGCCCAGCCCATGACAGACGCCGTGTATTTTCCGCCCACGTCCTGTGAATACGCCCACATGGCAGGAACACCGATGTCGCAGCTGAATGTGGCGATGCTGAGGCCCACGACAATCATCCATGGCAACCATCTCGAATCAGGATCGGGTTCATAAAACATACTCAGGGCCAGGCAGAGCCCGTATCCAGATGCCGCTGTGAATCGAGTGATCGAAATCGGCAAGCAACGCCCCCACCTTAGTCCGAAGCGGCGAACGGCAACGTCGGTCCACCAACCGCCGCAGAGCATTCCAATAATTCCCGCGATTGTCGGTATTGCAGTCATCAGGGCTTGCTCTTTCAGAGGAACCTGATGCACATTCTCCAGATACCTTGGAAACCAGGTCACGACAAACAGCCATCCAATGTTAGTGAAGAATTGTGTGAAGGAACTTCCCCATAAACTGACACTGATCAGCATAGCTTTCAGTGGGAATCGTTGAGTGGCCGGGCTCTGAGAGTCTGCGTTGTTGGACAGCCGGGCTTCACCCTTAGAGGCACTACCGGCGATCATCAAACGTTCTGCGTTATTGCAATGCGGATGATCGTGCGGCGTGTCACGGCAGATCCAGGCAAACACGAACGCGACAACAATACCGGCAAAGCCATAAAGTATGACGACGGGTTGCCAGCGACCTGCGAACGTCAGCATCAGCCAGGCAGTTAGAATTGGTGCAAGGACTGCTCCCGATCGTCCACCCATTGCGACAACGGCGCTGGCGCCACCTCTTGAGGAAACTGGGAACCAGTTCCGAACCATACCCGAACAAACCGGGTAGGCACCAGCTTGAGTAGCGCCGCACAGAAAACGAAGCAACAGCACCATACTGACTTGCGTGGCAACACCCAGTAACCCGGTGAATAACGACCATCCCAGAATGTAGAAGGTCAGCATCCTACGTGGGCCAAAGCGATCACTGAGCCATCCTGCCGGAACCTGACAAAGTGCGTACGACCAGAAAAATGCGCTCAGAAACCAACTCATCTGCGATTGGGTCATCTTCAGATTGACTCGGATGGATTCCGATGCAATTCCCACAACATACCGGTCAAGGTAGAGCAGGCAGGCCATGATCGTCAGCAGGCCAGCCACAGCAAAACGTATCGAGGAAGGTCGATTCATCATGTTCCACCACAGGCCGACCAGTGGCCTCTTTTGCAAACAGAGATTGAGACAAGTCGTTCCGGTGAGATTCGGATTTGAGCTTCGACGTCTTCCAGAGGAAAGTACCCTCGCTCATGCTTCATCAGCACGATATCAGCCTGAAGTCCTGTCCGCAGCGTTCCGATGCGATCCCCAAGCCTCATTGCCGCGGCTGGCGCAGACGTCGTCGCGCGGATGACCTGCTCCACTGGCATGCCAAGGTACAGGAATTTGCTCATCGTCGTCGGCAGGTCGAATACCGGGCCGTGCAGATTGAAATGATGAATGTCGGTACTGATCGTATCGGGCCAGAAACCGTATGTCTGACACGCTGGTTCGGCTACTCGCCACACAAACGCCCCCACACCGTGGCCAACATCAAACAGCACACCCCGTGAACGAGCATCAAGGATCGTATCCAGCGGCGCGCCGTGGTTGTCGAAACCATGGTCGGGATGCGGATGATAAAGATGCGTGTACATGTCGCCGGGCCGAAGAGATTGCAGGACTGTATCAATGGGGATCTTCGACGCTGCGTGATGAATCATGCACGGGCGTTGGGTGAGTTCCGATGCCTCAAGCACTCCGTGGAATCCAGCCCATTCATTCTGCTCATCGAAGTTTGCCAGCCCGGATGTCAGGCGGACTTTCATGCCAACAAGCCGCTCTGGAAAGCGATTCACACATTCCACCGCAGAGGGAACATGGGCGTGACGAGCGTCGTTGAGGTCACCCATATACGGCGGAAACTTTGGATGCCCCTGAATCGCGCCGATCATGGAGATATTCAGCAGTGCAAAAATGTCCTCTTGTGCTGCTGGCATGATGAAGCGGGCCATGTTCGCATAGGTTAGTGATCCGGCCGTTCCGGTGTCGAGCATTGTTGTAACGCCCGTTCGCAGTCCTGCCTGGAATGGGTCGATTGAGTAAAGCCCGATGCCGCTAAATACGTGCACGTGCAGGTCGATCAGACCAGGTGCAACAACCAGTCCATCGGCTTCGACAATGTCCTCGCCCCGTGGGATGAGGTTCGGGCCGATCTCCTGAATCAATCCATGGGCCACGCGAATATCAACTCGTCTGGCCGGGCTTCCGGTGCCATCGTAAACTTGTCCGTTGCGAATCAGTGAAGTGCAGGCACTCATCGTTCGATCCGTTCCCGATGGGACATAACCGCCTCTTGAATTGCAGTGATGATTTCCTGATCGTCTCCCGGTCGAAGGCATTGCGAGAAGAGGAACGCGCGATCGGGAGTCTGTTCATCCTCGGCCAGAATGATTCGGCAGTGCCGATTGCGAAGTGACAGTAATAGTTTGCGTACGCTGAGCCCGTTCGGCCCTGACCCCGATTCAAACTTGAGATTCGGATACCGCTGCCCGTTCATACCGGCATCAAGCCGAGTGATCTCCAACTCCGGCACATCGCAAATGCCTTTGTAGATCTTGTCGATCAAGGTCTGCCAGCCTGAGTACTCCGCCGCATGATCCCGTGTGGCATACCGTCTCAGAGCCGTCATGACTCCGATGATTGCTTCCTTGCTCACTTTCATTGACCGACCGATTCCGTGTCTTGGAGGTCTCGAAAGCCAGCCCTCCGAAATCCAGTGTTGCAGCGACCAGGTGCCTTCGCGAACGTCCATATCGACCATCTGCACCCAGGCACTGCGAATCAATTCCAGGCGGCCGCACAAAATTCCCGATGCCTGTGGCCCCCCGAGATGCTTGCCTCCGCTGTAAGCAATCAGATCTGCGCCAGCCAGGCTGAATGCTCTCAAATTCTCCGTGGGTGGCAGTGCACAGGCGGCATCGACAATTACCGGTAGTCGGTACCGATGAGCCAACTCGATGAACGCATGGATGTCCGGTTTTTCATTGACTCGCAGCCAGACGAAACCTATCGCAGCTGTCCGCGAAGAGATCGCGTTCTCAATCTGTTGCAATGCATTGGCTGCCTGATAATCGATCAATTTTAACTTAGCGCCGGCCAGTCGAAGTGCATGGTCATAATCAAACGGGCCGGGGATCGGGAAAATGATTTCATCGCGTGGACAGCCAGAAACATCGGGGAGCTGATCCATGATGTCCGGGCGATTACCGGCCAGACAAGCGGCCGCCGCCAGTGTCAAAGCAGCACCAGCTCCACAAGTCACCAGGCCCGCGTCGGATCCCGTGCAACTGGCAATGAGAGAATTGGCCGCTTTCAGCAAGTCATCGATTTCAAAGTACTGAGCACTCGCCTCGCTCATCGCCGCAATCACCTCAGGATGCGGACAACTTCCGCTGACCCGAGTTGCATAACCCACGCCATTGATGATCGGGTGAACGCCCAATTGTTCTGTCGGTTTCATTGTGTCTCAAGGTCATCAAAGCTTTGCGGTCAAATCGCTTTGCGGCTTGACTGGAAATCATAGATCCACAGAAAGGTTGCGTTCGTTTGCTTATCTCTCGCGCCGTTTCCTCGAAAATGCATTCGCCGGATTCACCACCATCATCTGATGAATCTGCTCATCCGTTACACTTCGCTCTTTCAGCAGTGGAACAAACACGTCCAGTAGATATCCATAACCCTTGCCGCCGGTGTACTTCAGGTGATTCAGCATGCAGATGTCTTCCGACAACAGTATGCGATCCACAAAACCTTCCCTCACCAGCGCGGCCACGTTGTCCGCGCGGACGTATTCCGGCTGGTAGTCGAGATACCCGATGTTATCTACTTCCATGTAGACACCCTTTTCCGCAATGGGCAACAGGTGCTTGACCCCAATTCGATCGCCAAGGTGCCCAATAATGACTCGCGATAGATCGGCTCCAGATTCTTCCAGCAGAGCGATCTGTTCAAGGGCCAGAGTTCCCCATCGAGTTGTGTGCGTGGAAATCACAACTCCTGTGCGAGCCTGAGCCAATGCGGAAGCTCGAAAAACGCGTTCTTCGGCCGGTTTGATGTAATGTCGCCCCGTGCCGATTTCGCCAATGAAGCCGGCTCGAATACCAGTATTCCCAACACCAAATTCAATTTCACTGACCAGAATGTCGGCTAATTCGCGGCTGGACTTTTCTGCCACGACCGGTGGATACCCGAAGTCTCGATACCAGCCGCACCCCATGACGACGTTGATTCCGGTGCGACGTGAAAACCGAACCAGTCGTTCAGGGTCTCGTCCGATCTCATCCAGCGTCACGTCGCAGATTGTTCGGCCGCCGCGAGATGTGAATTCCAGAATCTCCTGAGCCATCATGTCTTCGTCATCAATGACGAGCTGATAGCCATAGCTGCTGTAATGATCCATCGCATCGAGAAACAGATGCTCATGCGGATAAGTAATACCCATTTCGTCGGGCCGGATGACGCCGTGGACCGTAATCACTTCTCGAGAATTCCAATCGTTGTTCAACGTGTCTTCTCCTCGTGATCTTTTGAGATTGTCGTTGGCGGGAGTGCTGGCCAGTTGCCCGGCAATTGCGAGGACATGCTTTATGGTGGTTCCGGACCGGGAGTTCAACGTTCGATGGGATCTAAATACTGATTGAGGCGGATTTGTGATGCTGGAGGGCCTGATTCTGCCCGCCAATGTTTGGGAATGGCCCGAAAGTATGATACAAGGAGCAGAGCGAGGAATGGCCGGGTTTCTTATGCTCTCGTGTGTGCTGAGGAAACAAACATGCTTCACCGTCGTGATGCAATGCTGCGACTGGGATCAGTTGGCTGCGGCGCTCTGACTTTGCCGCAATTGATGGCGACTGAACAATCAGGTATCGCTTCGGTTAGGAGGTCTGCGAAGTCCTGCATCTTTCTGTTCATGTGGGGCGGACAGCCCCAGCAGGATATGTGGGACATAAAGCCGGACGCTCCGCAGGAGATTCGAAGTCCGTTCCAGCCCATCGCAACAACTGTGCCCGGGATTTCACTCTGCGATCAGATGCCGCAGACGGCAAAGCATGCAGACAAGCTGTCGATCATCCGCTCACTGACTCATTCGACAACCGATCATGGAGTGTCGGTCTATCATACGCTGACGGGACGTGCGATGAGTCCTCCGCGAACGTTTCCCTCCAACGGTCGAACGCGAACCGATTTTCCGTCGATCGGTTCAATGTTTTCGTACCTCGGTGAAAAGTCTCCTCTGCCGGCCAGTTTCAGTATTCCACGTCCTGTGGCTCATGATGGACTGTTTTATGCCGGCACTCATTCAGGATTTCTTGGAGCGGTACATGATCCGGTCGAGTTGGGTGAAGTTTTCAATCATGTTCAAGTCGGACCGCGTCCGGATGCCGAGCAAAACAAGATTCCTCTTGCGCTCCCGAATGATGTGTCGGTTGCTCGTCTACAGGCACGGCGTGGTTTATTAAGTCTGCTGGAGACTGAAGACCGCGCGGTCCAGCGAGATGCATCAAGTGTTGCATTCGATAACATCTATGAGTCCGCCTATCGGCTGATCCACGCCACCACAGTCAAAGACGCATTGAATCTGGAACTGGAATCCCCGGCAATTCGCGATCGTTACGGCCGCAACGAATACGGCGAGAGCTTTCTTACTGCTCGGCGCCTTGTCGAAGCGGGTGTCCGACTGGTGACGGTCAACTGGATGTTTATTACGCCGCGAGCGAAAGTCTACAACGTCTGGGATGCTCATGGCGGATTGCTTGACCTTGAGCACGGCGAAACTGGCTATGGGATGCTAAAAGCAAATTACTGTCTGCCGGCTTTTGATCAGGCATATTCAGCATTGCTGGAAGATCTGTTTGATCGTGGACTGCTGGATGAGACACTTGTGTCGTGCGTCGGTGAATTTGGTCGAACGCCGAAGATCAATGGAGCCAACGGACGAGACCACTGGCCATTCTGCTACTCGGGAGTTCTGGCTGGTGGCGGTGTTCAGGGCGGAACCGTCTACGGAGCCAGCGATAAGCAGGCCGCTTATGTGAAAGAGAACCCAGTGACGCCAGGCGATTATTTGGCCACGGTCTGTCACGCCTGTGGTCTTGATCCGGCTCACGAGGTCCACGACCTTGCAGGACGTCCGTTTAAAATCTGCGAAGGTGAACCGATTATGGATATTTTGTAAGCTGCGATCTGGATCGATCGGCTCATACAACATCCAGATCTTTTCAGGCTCTGCGCAAAACACTGCTGCGTTGGCTCAGCTTCAGGCACTTTTGGTTGTCATCAACCGGCACAAGCATTCGTTTGTGAGTGAGGCTTTGTTCTCAAGCGGCTGGCAAAACCTGTCGCGATGCCATCAATTAGCGGGCCCGTGAACAAAACTCCATGGAACCCCAGCCCGCTCGCTGCGGCGCCTCCACCCTGGAGCGAGTGGCGAGGGAGATTGAGAGTGATAAATCTCCGGCTTTCATTAAACTCCAGTTTTCGCCTAGAATGCCCAAACCCTTTGATACCATTTGTTTCCGTTCGAATGAGCCCTGTACGTTGGCGTCCCCACTTTCTATAGCAGTTCTCGGATCGACCGGGTCGATTGGAACTAGTTGCCTCGACGTCGTTCGAATGCATTCCCAACGCCTTCGCGCTGCGGGGCTGGTCGCCCATCGAAGCGTGGAAAGGCTTTGCCAACAGGTTTCGGAGTTTCGTCCGGACTGGGCGCTTGTTGGCTCATCGGACGTCGCATTGCCGTCGTGGCAAGATATGCAATCCGGGACTCAATCCCGGCAAGTCACGTGGTACCAGGGACTCGAAAAAGTCACAACGTTGATCCAGCAGTCGCAAATCGACACGGTCGTTTGCGCGATGGTGGGCGCAGCAGGACTTCCCGCAACTTGGGCCGCTGTGGACGCCGGAAAGCGAGTGGCATTGGCAAACAAAGAGTCCTTGGTAGTGGCCGGGGACCTGATCATGCGTCGAGCGGCGGAGACCGGTTCGACGCTGATTCCCGTGGACAGTGAGCACAGCGCCATTTTCCAGTGTCTGCAATCGGGGCGCAGGAAAGATGTTCGCAGAATTGTGCTTACAGCCAGCGGCGGCCCTTTTCGAGGATATTCGAAGGCTCAATTGCAGGATGTGACACCGGAAATGGCGTTGAAGCATCCCACATGGAATATGGGCCCCAAGATTTCCGTCGACTCCGCGACTATGATGAATAAGGCTCTGGAGATCATCGAAGCCAGATGGCTGTTTGGGCTGGCTGCAGATGAAATCTCAGTCGTTGTGCATCCGCAGTCGTATGTCCATTCGCTGGTGGAGTTTCGGGATGGATCTGTGATTTCCCAGATGTCACCACCGGACATGAGACTGCCGATCCAGTATGCTTTACTGTTTCCGGACCGGCCAGACGGGCCAGCTCGGAAACCCGATTGGACTCAACCGCAGACTTTGGAACTACTTCCGCCTGATTTTGACGCTTTTCCAGCGTTGCGACTGGGATTTGAGGTGGCTGAGCGAGGCGGAACTTGCGGCGCTGTCCTGAATGCCGCCAACGAGGTGGCTGTGGCACGGTTTTTGAACCGTGAACTGCCATTCTTTAGGATTACTCAGGTTGTTGAAGACGTTTTGAACCACCATCAATTCGACGCACGGCCCACGATGGAGCAATTGCTTCACATCGACGGCTGGGCTCGGGAGGAAGCAGCTCGGTGGAAAACCTAGCCATTGAAATTTTCGCAGCGAACGATTTTAGCGCTGTGTTGACGAAACTGATGAACATTTTGTCGGTCGTTCTCGGACTGGGACTCGTGATCTTCTTTCACGAACTGGGCCATTTTGCCGTCGCCAAATGGTGCAACGTCAATGTCGAACGGTTCAGCATCGGCATTGGTCCGATACTGTGGAGTCGCCAGAAAGGCGAAACCGAGTATGCGCTTTCGGCATTGCCATTTGGTGGCTATGTAAAAATGCTTGGTCAGGACGATATGGATCCTAACCAGATGACCAGTTCGGAGATTGCCGAGAACCCTCGATCCTATTCGGCCAAGTCTGTGCCTCAGAGAATGGCCATTATCTCTGCTGGCGTGATCATGAACGTCTTTACGGGTTTCTTATTCTTCTCAACATGCTATTGGTTTGGAGTCTTCGAACCAGCGCCGGTCGTTGGATCTGTGATTCCAGGCTTTCCTGCATGGCAGGTGGGCATACGACCTGGCGATCGCATTGCTTCCATCAATGGAGAGCCAATCCGAAGTTTCAGTGACCTTCAGGAAGCTGTCATTTTGTCGTCTGGCGACGTCACGATTGAGGGGACTCACGAAAATGGCACATCATTTAATGAAGTGCTGACGCCGATGAAATCATCGCCCGGGCGTTCGGTGGGTATCCGTCCCGGTACAAAGACTGAAATCGTTGAACAAATCGAGAAGCCGGAGCTTATATCCGACGGCGGATTGCCGTTGGAGAAAGCTTCAGCGGAATTCCTGCCCGGCGACAAGATCATCGCTATTCGACCGGGTGCCCCTGCTGTGGCAGCGGCCGCTGATACGGCCTCCAGCGAAGGTGCAAAGACTGAGCAGGCAGCGACCGATGCTCGAGCAGAGATATCATCAGACAACTCCCCCTTACCGTTCTCGAAGTTGACTGGCATGACAGCGCGGCATGCTGATCGAGAGCTCGTTTATACCGTCGAACGACGTGAACAAAATGCGGATGGCACTCGGTCTTTGACAGCAAAAAAGGTTGAAATTACGGTCCCGCCTTCAGAGATTCGTCCCCTTGGTCTGTGGATGGCCATGGGACCGATTCGCGCGATTCAAAATAACTCCGTGGGGGCGCTGGCGGGGATGAAAGAAGGCGACCTGATTGTTTCTGTGGATGATCAGGAGCCGGGAAGGAATATCGACCCGTTGCAGCTGCCAGTGTACTTTGGGCAGCGCGCCGGCAAGCCTGTCAAAGTTGTTGTGAAGCGTGCGACATCGGAAGGAAACGAACAGGTTGAGCTGGAGTTAGTGCCAAACGACCTGCCTGGTTGGTCAGATTCGCCGGACTTCAAGGCGAGCCCACTGATTATTCCTTCGATTGGAGTTGGTTATCAGGTACAACTCCGCATTGCGAAAGTTCTGCCAGGTTCCGAAGCCGAGAAACTGGGTGTGTTCAAGCCAGACATGAAGATTACAGGAATTGATTTGATCCATGCCGATCCGGAAAACGGCAGCCCTGATGCTTATGGTGCGGACAAAACTCCCAAGGTACTTGACCTGTCTTCACTGGATCCGAAGGAACCGGGTACGCTGGAAGAAATCAATTGGGCGTGGGCGTTTGCTCAAATTCAGAGAGTGCCGAATCGCCAGCTTCGGATCTATTTTGATGACGGCAAAAAAACCGGTTCTGAAGTTTTAAAGAGCCATGAAGTCGCTACGGGTTGGTATCGCTGGTTTCGCGGCTTCAACGGGAGCATCTGGCAGGACGATCGTGAGCTTCAAAAGGGCGATTCTCTTGGAGAAGCTCTCAACCTTGGCGTGCGTCGCACGCGGAAGACAGCGGTTTCCATCTATATGACACTCCGGTCGCTGTTTCGAGGCAATGTGTCGGTCGACTCTTTAAGTGGACCTTTGGGAATCGCCAAGATTGGTTACATGGTCGCAGAACGCGGAATCATTGATCTTGTGATGTTTCTTGGCTTTTTGAGCATTAACCTGGCCATCCTGAACTTCCTGCCGATCCCAATTCTGGACGGCGGACATATGGTTTTCCTGTTATGGGAAGGTGTCACTCGCCGCAAGCCAAGCTCTAAAGTGATCGGATGGGCTCACGGAGTCGGCTTGTTATTCATCATTTCGCTGTTCCTTTTTGTCATGTGGGTGGATATCTCCTCTCTATGGGGATCGTGACACGGAAGTGGGAACTCGGAAAATCTTTCCGACCGTAGGAGGGAAAGATTTTCCCATCGGACTCACCGGCGGACTTGATCGTTGTCCAGATTGCCTATTCAGAATAAACGAATTATCTGACAAAACAGGCCCGATCGTTACAATCGCAAGAATTGCAGCCATGTTCGGCCTGTGAATTGCATTCCCTTCGTCGCTCTCTCTGCGCCTTTTTGGCCATGGGTAATGCGATTCAGGGATGAATGCCAATGATCACCGGACTTTACAGCGCGGCGACCGCTATGGACGCGTCAACGAAGCGACATGAGGTCGCCTCAGAAAACCTTGCCAATATCCAAATGCCCGGCTATCGACGTCGGATGATTTCACAGACGACCTTTGACAGTCTGATGCCACCGTTGCAGCAATCGTCCGATGGAGTTTATTCGTCGAAATTGCTCGGCACAGCCACGCTGCCTGTCAGCTACGACTTTACTCAAGGGCACTTCGAAGACACGGGTCGACCCCTGGATCTGGCACTTGGTGGAGAAGGATTCTTTACAGTTCAGGGGCCGGACGGACCGCTCTATACACGTAACGGTTCATTTCATGTCGACGCAAATCGCCAATTAACCACGATTGACTTGCTGCCAGTTATGGGGGTTTCTGGCCCGATAACACTTCCGGCTGATGCGAATACAGAGAACATCACGATTTCATCGGATGGTCGCCTCTCGGCAAACGGTCAGGAGTTTGGCCAGTTAGAGCTTGTGGAATTTGCAGACAACAGAGTCCTGACACCAGCCGGCTCGTCGCTGTTTACGGGAACTGGCGACGCGGCTCCGATCCCTTCTGATGTGCAGGTGCTTCAGAAGAAGCTGGAACTCGCCAACACTTCTTCCATCGATGAGATGATTCATCTGATTCAAGGCAGCCGCCATTTTGAGGCGGCACAGAAAGCATTCAATACGATCGCGGAAGCAGTTCAACGACGTATTGGATTGAGATAAGTCCCAGGTGTTTCCAACTTTTTAATCAGCGTGCCAACTTTCATTGCAAGGGATCCTGATCCATGTTGAGAGCTCTCTATACGAGTGCGACGGGCATGAAGGCCCAGGAAATGATGATTGACAATACCGCTAATAATCTGGCGAACGTCAATACCACTGGATTCAAGCGTAGCCGGATCGACTTTGCGGACTTGATATACACCAACTATCGGGCGCCGGGGACGGCAGTTGCCAATGGGCAGGTTTCTCCGACCGGGCTTCAAATTGGTAACGGTGTTCGAGTTGTTGCGACCAACAAACATTTTGCACCAGGCACGCCGGAACAGACCGGCAATCCTCTGGACTTGGCGATCGAGGGAGACGGTTTCTTTCAGGTCCAGATCCCGAACGGGGAGACTCGTTATACACGAGCCGGTAGTTTTCGATTGGATGATCAGGGGCGAATCGTCAATGCTGACGGTCAGTTGCTTATTCCGAACATCGTAATTCCGACGGGCATTGACATCACGAAGATCACGATTGGTGCGGATGGCACTGTCCAAGGGGCTCCCACGGGATCGGATCAGGCTCCAACGCCAATCGGGCAGGTTCAGATCGCCACATTTCTGAACCCCGCAGGTCTGTCGAGTGAAGGTGGCAACCTCTATTCCGCGACGGCCGCATCCGGCGCTGCGCAGCCGGCCAACCCCGGCACTCTGGGTTACGGAGTTGTTCGCTCCGGATCCCTGGAAGGCTCCAACGTTGAGGTCGTAACGGAATTGATTTCACTGATCAGTGCGCAGCGTGCTTACGAGATCAACTCACGAGCGATTCGTGCTGGCGATGAAATGCTGTCTACATCCGTTGATATCGTGAGGTAATCGTATGAAACACACTTCATTGTTATTTGGTTTCGCAGTAACCGGTATTGTCACCATCGTGTTTTCCCAGGCACTTATTGCAGCCACAGCAGTACTTCAAATTGAACTCAGGGATTCGGCGACGGTTCGATCGACACAGGTTTTACTTGGCGATGTGGCAGAGCTGACTTGCAAAGATACACCGACGCTGGCGAGAGCCGAGCAGCTTGAATTGCGTCTGCTGGACTTGACCAGAGACTCGGAAGAAGTGACCGCGATGTCGATCAGTCTTCGCCTGGTGCTCGCAGGCTGGAGCGTAGAGGAGTTCAGCATCACGGGAAGTAAGTCTGTCACAGTCACATTCAAAGAGTCAGAGTTACTGACAGACGCGGATATCGAACAGGAAGCCCTCAGGGCTATGCAGGACATGTTGGGAGTTGATGAGAAAGACTTGACCGTGCATTTACAGAACATGTTCGTGCAGTCACTCAAGGAAGATATCCGTGAACGTGACGGCCTGCATGTCAAAGTCATTCCGCCCCGAAGAGGCCTTGGAATGGTCATGATGCAGATTCAGATCTGGAAGGACAAAGAAATGCTGGCGACACGCACTGCTGCGTTTGACGTTCGAAAACGTCACCGTGTTGCCGTTGCCAGGACATCGCTGAGTCGCGAAATTCCAATTGGTGAGCGAGGAGTACAGTTCGAAAACAGATTCCTCGGCACGGAGATGGACGAACTTGAAGAAGCTCAGGTGATCGGGCAGCACGTGCGAGCCAACGTTGTGGCCGGATCGATTCTACAGATGCGGGATCTCCAAACGAGTCGCACTGGCGGCCGGATCGTTGTGAAGAAAGGCGAACCGGTGATGGTCAATGCGGTGGCTGGAAAGCTGCGCACGACTCTGAGAAATGCTGAGGCCCTGCAGGATGGTGCTGTTGGCGATCACATCAAATTGATGAATCTCGATTCAAAAGAAGAGATTGTCGGAAAGGTTCTCGGACCGGGAATGGTGAGAATACAGATCCGATAGTCTTGTCCAGAGACTGGACGCAGCGTAGCAGTCGCCTCTGCAGTGGAATAACGTCAAACAGGGAGAGTAGACGATGAAGCGAACACACTGGGATCGCGCCTTGTTGTGGGTGTGTGTGGCAGGACTGGGAACGACCGCTCCCTGCGTCTATGCAGATTCACTTTGGCAGAGGAGAGATCCGCAGAAAGCCTACTTGTTCTATGACTCTCGCGCTCGAAATGTGGGGGATTTGCTGACGGTCATCATCAGCGAATCGAGCGAGGTGCAGAACAGCGAGAATAACACCATGAACAAAGCCAGCAGCAACAGCGTTGATTCCGACGTGGAAGCAGCGTCCGGCGGTGGTTTAGGGGCCCAGGCCGCGAGCGCCTCGCTCAGTATTGCTAACTCGGCCAAGCGAGCTTTTTCGGGCAAGGCTGATTATCGTGATTCGCGAGAGTACACCGATCACATTACAGTCACAGTGGTAGATGTCCTGCCCAACGGCAACATGGTCATCGCAGGGCGTCGTTCTCTGACGATCGCCGGTGAGCAACGAACACTTGTGATGTCAGGAGTCGTTCGCCCAATCGATCTGGGGCCTGATAACAAGATTCACTCTCGATACGTGGCAGATCTGAAAACTGTCTACGAAGGCGAAGGGGCATCTCGCCGCTTTGTTCGTCAGGGATGGTTCAGCCGCGCGGCGAACAAGGTCTGGCCGTTTTGAGAATTTGCTGTTGCCAATTCCTGCCAGGCATCTCGATCATCGTGAGTATCGCGCGTCTGAGGTCAAAGTTCGTCAGGGGAACATGATCATGTCACTCAAGGCTGTTTTGAAAAATGCGGGTCGATGTCGGACCCTGCGCGGTGCACTGTTTGCAGCAGTGATCGGGATTCTGCCAACGAGTGTTCAGGCTGGAAATCCGATGGTGCGAGTTAAGGATATCACAACGATTCGTGGCGAGCATCCGAACGTAATCAAGGGCCTTGGGCTTGTTCATGGACTTGCCGGAACGGGTGGCACCAGCCCGACAACAAAACAGCTTGCTCTGCAGTTGCTGCAGAAAATGGGAAACCGGGCAGATCCCACACTCCGTGAAAACATTCAGCGGTCGCAGGAAAAGACAGATAACATGTCTGTTGTCTGGGTTCAGATCATATTGCCACCCTATGCAAAGCGCGGCCAGAAGCTGGATGCTGTTGTGGCGGCGTTTGATAATGCGAAAAGCCTGCATGGTGGCGTGCTGGCTGAGACCGTTCTGGAAGGTGATGACGGTCAGGTCTACGCCATCGCATCAGGCCCCATTTCATTAAACGGGGGTGACTTCGGAGGCGCGGCGGCCAGCGTGAAGAAGAATCATCCGACCACCGGAAGAATTCCGATGGGGGCAATTGTGGAAGAAGAAGTCCCCTGTAAAATTTTCGAAGGGGACGTGTTTCGCTTCTTGCTTCGCGCACCTCAATTTGCCACTGCGGACCGGATGAGCAAAGCCATTAATCAATATGCGCCAGGGAGTGCTGCCGTTGCCGACCCGGCAACAGTTGCCGTTCGCATTCCGTCGAATGCACTGGCTGATCCATTTCGTTTTATTGCCGAGTGTCAGGAGTTATTGGTTGAGCCTGGTAACACGGCCCGCGTGGTTATTAATGAGCGGACCGGGACGATTGTGTTCGGGGCGGACGTGAAGTTATCACAGGTCGCAATTACCCACGGCAATCTGATCGTGAGTACGGCAGAAACTCCACAGGTGTCTCAGCCAAACGCCTTCAGCGGAGGTGAGACGACAGTTGTGCCGAATACGTCGATTGACGTCACAGAACAGGGAGCGGTTATCAATGTCATCGAAGAAAATGTGACGGTCGGTGACCTTGCAACATCGCTCAATGCTCTTGGTGTCAGCCCACGTGATCTGAGTTCCATCTTTCAGATGCTCAGAGAATCTGGCGCGTTGCATGCAGAACTGGAGCTGAAGTAAGTGGACCGTTTCGGTCGCAAATCCATGCGTTATAGGCTGACTTGAGGTACTTTGTTCCAGCCTGGGGTGTCTTGTTGTGGATCAAACGCAAAGAATGTTGGCCTGGGGCGGTCGCTGCGTTTGATCTTAGCCAAAGCTGACTGATCCTTACGGAGTCGAGAATGTCCGTCGGTGTAAACCCTACTTTGCCGGCGTCAGAATCTGTTAAGACAGAGAATTCGGCAGCATCAAAGAAGTCTGCCACTGACGATTCCCCGAAATCTGCAAAAGTGCGGGATGCCATACAGAAGTTCGAAGGCCTGTTCATGTCGATGATGATTAAGCAGCTTCGAGAAACCAGCTTGGGTGAGGGGTTCTTTCCGGGTGACAGCAGTGATACCTATGGCGGTATGTTTGATTCGTTCATGGGTGATCACTTGGCAGAATCTTCTAACACTGGTCTCGAGAATCTGTTTAATTCCAAGGCCGCGATGAGGCAGCTGGAGGAATACGTCAAGCCAAAAATGACGTTCGAGAGGCAATCGAAGGGAATCGAGGAGTACCGAAATGAGCAGTTCCGCTCCGGTGCAATCACAAGTCCAGCTGCATCCTGAAAACCTCAGGGGGCTATTAGTACACGTGGATGCTGAAGAAGTTTCGCTTCGCAATACAATGCGACTTCTTCAGGACATGCCGATTGGCCTGGTAGACGACGTTCAGCAAAGAGAATTGCGTCAGAGGCTCGAGCAATCGCTGCAGCATGCGGCATTCCTGCTTCAAAATCGTATGAAGGTTATCAGGGGGCTGGCTCAATACCTGGGTCTTCTCACGCAGGAAATAAGTTTTTCAGCCCTCTTGCCATTTTGCACTCCCGCCGCTGCAGCGTTGCTGATTCCCGCTCAGCAACGCCTGCAGCGGATTGTGCGTCAGGTTCGGGTTCTTACGAACTCCACCGCATGGATCGTGAATGAGTCGCGACGAATCTACCTGACGGTACTGGAGTCGCTTCCGGGAACAGTCAGTTCCGATCGATACGATTCGAGTGGTCAGCGAAATATGAATCCTGCGTCGTTTCGGTTTGAAACTCGTTCGTGAAGAGACGGAGCGATGAAGGCATTCGATATAGGCTTGTCGGCACTGCGAGCACAGCAGCAAACGCTCTCGGTGCTGGGTAACAATATCGCTAATGCGGCCACCCCTGGTTACCATCGGCAGCGTGTTGAACTGGATACGCGCGCGCCATTACGTGACGGCAACCTGCATCTTGGCACGGGCGTCGATGTGACTCGCATAACTCGGTTGCGAAACAGTGCTATTGAGACGGCATTGCTTCGAAACGCTTCAGGTGCAGCCACGAGCGATCAAACACTGGAGATCGGGAAGCAAATCGAATCTCTGCTGACACCCGGTGATGGGACTATTCATGCTTCGCTATCCAATTTCTTCAATCGACTCGAGAAAGTCTCGAATGCTCCGCAGGATCTGACAGTACGGCAGGAGTTTCTGGCTTCTGCAACGGAACTGATGGATGCTTTCAATGCTCTGGATCAACAACTGACTTCGCTGGGACGGGATGTTCGGCTGCACGTCGATGACGGTGTCAAAGAGGTCAATCAGCTGGTCAATGATTTAGCAGACCTGAATGCACGGATCTTTCAACTCAGGACTACCACGAGCGAGCCGAATGATCTACTGGACCGTCGTGATAAACTACTGACTAAACTGGCAGAATGGACAGAGACGGATGCCATTACGCTGGAGGACGGTCGGGAGCAGGTGTTGGTTGCAGGCGGGGCTGTTGTCGTTGGGTCACGCCCCGTGACATTTCGAGTCCGTGATTACAAGAATGGCACCACCGGTATCTCGGTCAACGATCTCCCCACGCCGATCACGCTGAACTCTGGTAAACTGCAATCGTTAACCACAGCAGTGAACGAAACGATTCCTGCGTTTCGTGACAGGCTTCGGGACCTGGCTCGTCAAATTGTTCAGGCCGTTGATCAGCAGCACGCAGAGGGTGTTTCGGATCAGGGCGCCTATTCAGTTATGCTCGGAACTCGCGGCCTGAAAGACGTTTCGGTACCACTGGTTTACAGCGATCCTGAATTCCCGATTCAAAGTGGCGACCTCTACATTACAGTGACTGAGGATGCAACCGGAATTCGTCGTACAGAGAAACTCTCAATAAACACCTCAACTGATTCATTGACCGACGTGGCAGCAAGGCTGACTGCCCTGACCGGCGTGGTCGCGACTGTGGATACCGTGCGCAAGACCATGATGATTTCGGCTGAAGGTCCGTATTCGATCGACTTTGCCGGGAGGCCGGACAATGTCCCTGTTCTGACTTCGATGGCAGGAACCAGTCGGCCGGAATTCAGCGGGCTATACACGGGGACTTCCAACAGCGAGTGGAATGTTACGGTCTCGGGTGCCGGGACAATTGGTTTAACTCCTGGACTCACGGCAACGATTACAGATGGAACGGGCCAGATCGTTGGTCTTCAGAATATCGGACAAGGTTATGAAGCAGGGACCAATTTCGAAATTGGAAACGGAGTGTCTCTGAAATTTGGAAGCGGGACTGTGACTGCTCCGGATACATTCTCTCTGGCCGTTAACGATACGCCCGATGAGACAGGCATTCTGGCCGCATTGGGGATTAATTCGCTGTTTGAAGGATCTGAACCCGGCTTGTTTCAAGTCCGCAATGATCTTCGCCAGAATCCAGAGCGACTTGCTTCGTCATCGACCGGTCTGCCTGGAGATGCTGTCAATGTTGCGGCTATCGCCCGACTGCGAGATCTGCGTTTCGGGGATCTTGGCGGGCGAACGTTTGTCGAGGAAATGGCGGACGTGACGGCAGAGTCGGGACTGATTGTGCAGGCGGCGGATAGCCAAAGTACTCAGCATCAGGCATTTCAGGCCCGACTTCAAAGTGACCGAGATGCAATCTCGGGTGTGGATATCAATCAGGAGATGCTGGAAATGATGCAGACTCAACGATCTTATCAGGCTGCCGCGAGATATCTTTCAACTGCCGATCAGATGCTGGATGACTTGTTTCAGTTGGCTCGATGAGGTGAGTTGACTGCGGTTGTCTGTTTTGAAGTGCAGGTAAAGCTAACAGTCTGAATGTTCGTAACCCTATGCTGTTTTAATGGTATGCCAGGGCGTCTGGAAAAGAGACGATAAATCCATGTTTTATAGAGTGACACAAAATCAGATCGCTTCGACTGCAAGCAACTACATCGCAAAGCAGACATCCGAGCTTTTTACTGCGCAGCAGCAGATTAGTAGTGGCCTGAAGATTCAGAAGCCTGCCGATGATCCAGCCGGTATCCGCCGCAGCTTGATTCAAAAGGACAGGGTTGAGCGTCTGGAAGCGCACGAGGTCTCGATTAGTCACGTCAAGTCCAGACTTGAACAGGCTCATGTGCAGCTGAGAGAGGCGAACGAACTCCTGACAAAAGTGCGTGAGATCGCGCTGCAGGCCCCGCAGGTCACAGACGTCAGTGAGAGAAACATTCTTGCGACTGAACTGAACGGATTACTTGATCAGATGATGAGTGTGGCGAATGCCAAAGATGAAAGCGGATATCTGTTCAGCGGCACTGCCGCCAATACGCTGCCTTTTCCGGGAACGGTTAATGGCAGCGGCCAGACAGAATACGCTGGAGCCCCAGCCAATACCGAACTGTACATTGCAGGCGATGTGGATCGGCAGGCTTTGCTCCCTGGTGATTCCATCTTCAAAGGGGTATCGCGAGGAGCGACGGTGATCATTGGAAATTCGGGTGCCGTTCCTGGTACTGGCACTGATTCGGCCACCGGAAAGAAGGAACTCATTGTTTCCCACCATATCACGACGTTCGAGGCGGGCTCGGGAATCATTCGTGGCATCAGTTCGACGATTCACGACACGATACTCGGCCCCACCGGTGCCAATCAACTCCAGATCACCGACACAAGTAGTACAGGTGAATCCGGTACAGTTTCTCTGAACGGTGGGACGCCGGTGCCCTTTACAAATGCCGACACGGATTTGCTGGTGACGGGCCCCAATGGGGAAAAAGCCTATCTTAACACCACCGATATTTCCCCGGGCTTTGACGGAACCGTTGATATGACTTCCACCGGAAAGCTTTCGGTTGATGGAGGCTTATCGACAATCAATATCGCGTACAGTGCAAACCAACAGGTGACGGATTCTCGCGACGGCACCGTGGTCAACATTAAGACATCAGCAATTCGAATTGCTGGAACAGACAATCTGGAGTTCCCAGGCACGTCAGATGTTTTCAGCGTAATTCGCGAACTTAGGGACGATCTGCTGAACACTCGTGGACTCGATGTTTCCGCGCAGAATGAGGCCTTGAATCGCCGGTTGGGTGATGTGGAACGCGTTCAGGATCATCTGCTTGACATTGTTGGAGTCCAGTCGGTCAGTCTTGAACAAATCGATCGGCTGGAATCACGCACCGGCGACCTGAAGCTGGCAGAAAAAATTGAATACAGCGATACCGTTTCGGCCGATGTCGCAGCGGCGATTCTGAGGCTTCAGGAACTGAATAATCTTCAGCAGTTCACGATGGCTGCTGTGGGGCGGTTGCTGAATACAAATCTGCTGAACTACATCCAGTGAGAATATGGGAACGTGTTCTGAAGAGTATTCATGTGAGGAATTATCATGTCGGCGAAGAATGAATCCTCCGGAGGGATTTTCAAGAAAAAACGTCCGGAAAAAATCCGTCGCACAGAACTGAAAATGCTGATTCAGTTGCTCGAAGCTCAGGATACCAGCATGGTCAAATTCGGCAACGAAGTCACTCGCCATCCGGTCGTATTAAAGCAAATCCTTCGCGCAGCAAATTCGTCATTGACAGGCAGCACCGTGGAAATCACGGAACCCGCACATGCGGCACTGTTCCTTGGCAGTCGGCGCATCGTCTTTCTGCTGAATACGCTTCCGCCCGAGATCATTGAAGAGGACGAGGTTGAGGCAGTTCCGCCGACTCCGCGTCTAGCGCTGTCAACGCCTCATGACGATTTAAGTGACAGCGTTCGTCGTTGACGCTGAATGAAGTAGCTTCCCCGTGCATGAAAACAGATCGATTGCCGCAGATACCGGTCAATTGAACTCATCAAGGCTTCACCGGCGCTGCATTTGAATCCCAGGTCAGATTCGCAGGTTGCTTGGCATTGATCCATTGAGCCATTGGTGTCAGTTCTTCGACCGTAAACTTTCCTTTGTTGTCAATGAGTCGAATAGTCACTGTCAGGATAAACGGCGCTGATTCGGCAACGAGCATCGATTTTGGCAGGCGATTCATCAGGCCCTTGGCCGCTGGAGGCTGAGCGGTTGCCCCAGCCTGATTGCTGTGCCGAAATGCCAGCAGCAGATCAATGCCGCACTCCGGCCACTTTGAATTACCCGGATCTTTATTGAACGCCAGAGCTGCTTCGCCTGCGAGCTTCGTGATTTTCCAGGCAAAAGGCTCCATATTCATCTGCAGATCATAAACACCCTGCCCTATTCCCCGAGCAGCGTGGCATCGGACTTCAATGGGTTTGGTTTCGTCATTAATCACGTCGGCAAACAGCCGTTGGGCTGTCGGTTGAGGAGCACCAACCGTGCGACGTGGCTTTGAAATTTCATAGACTGTGTCCAAAAGAACCATCTGGAAACCTGCTTCGGTGCAGGGTCGTGATAGTTCTTTGGAAAGAGCGTCACAAATACGAAATTGATCCTGTTCGACGACATCGCAGTTCATCAGAACATTGCGAATGGCGCTGCCGACTGTGGTCTTTACAGAATCAGGCTGCTTCGGATCATTCAGAGTGGCCAACAATGTGATCAGAGCATCTGCATGAAGCTGAGCCTTAGCGCCATTCTGAATAGCTTTCACTTCGTGAAGAGCCTGCATGATTCGAACTGCCAGCAAACGAGAATCCAGATTGTTGTCCAGCAGCTGTTTGGTCACTTTCATGACCTCGATGCAGTATTTTTTTCGCTCTGCGTCTTTTCTGGACTGGTCACCAGTCGCGTTGGTGGCTGAGTTACTAATGTCATCTCTGATATTATCAAGGAGGTTCTGCATGTTCTTAGGGCTTTGGGAGAACTCCGGGTCGGTCGCCTGCAGAATAAGCCAGCCGAGATAATCCTGGATCTTCCTGGTATCGTCCTTGCTGCTGAACCCGGCTCTCAGAAGTTGTGAATAGCTTTTCTTGATCTTGTCGGCCTCGGCCTTTGGTGGATGCGGCAGTGGATTTCGGATCTCACGAATCGTTCGAGTGAGCTTTTGCTGAGCGAGGATCTCCGTAACGCAATCGCCAATGGGAGCGGCGGTTGATGCAGCCTGCTGAGGGGCCGTTGCTGATTCCTGAGGAGTTGCAGCAGCCGGTGTGGCTGGTCCTTCCGGCGTTGCCGCATCCTGGGCGCCGGCAAAGCTCGCGAAAACCCAGACGCCCAGAAACGCTAGCGTCGTGGAGAAAGTGCTGGCAGGATAAGTGCCACTCAGAATCTGAATGCTGCGGGCAACAACAGGCATAGGCTCACCAAGACAGGGAGACGTCGATGTCTCGTTCGATTTTCAAGAATCCAGAACCGCAGAATCGAAATCAGATCACCAATTCTGATTAACGGACTGGAAACACCAAGGGCCTATCCTGGCCCGCCGGACTTGTCTAACGACACCGGAACTCCTGATCCAAAACAAAAGAAAGGTGATAAACATGACAGGTTCAAGCATTCACGTCCAGAATCAGAACCGTTTGAACGCAACAAATCATCAGTTTTGCGCCGAGAATCCGGTTCTGCTGCCGAGTCCGTATGATTGTTGACAGTCGTGCCGATTGCCAGCCAAACGGCCACACAGACGCGTTTCCCGAAGAATTGTCAAAATCCGTCAGGTAGCAAGCCTCCACGGGCCGGAAATCTGCAGTCCCGGCGATCCACCGCACTCTCTACGGCCACTGCTAATGGCCGCACTTTACCTCCCAAAATCTACACAGAGTCGCCTACGGGCCTCAATTGCCAGTATTTCAGCCTCTCGAGAAGTCGCCGCCGTTGCCGTCAGATGTCCCATTTTTCGACCAAGCCGAGTTTCTGTTTTGCCATACATGTGAACATAGACCCTCGGAAGTGAAAAGACTTCATGCCAGCGTTCGGGGGTTGCATTACCCAGGTGGTCTCCCAGCAGGTTGACCATGGCGGCCGGTCGCTCCATTTGAACGTCACCGGATGGCAGTCCACAGACCGCTCGGAATTGTTGTTCGAACTGACTGCTGCGGCATGCGTCAATGGTCAGATGGCCGCTGTTATGAGGTCGTGGTGCAATTTCATTTACCACCAGATGCCCGTCGGTGGTTGCAAATAGTTCGACACAAAGTACGCCGATGACGTGAAAGTGCTCCAGAACTGCTCGAGCGATGTCCATCGCCTCAGAGCACATCCTGTCAGAGACTTCTTCGGCCGGGCTCACTGACACGTCAAGGATGTGGTTGACATGATCATTTCGAACCGGCTGATAAAACGCACATGTCCCATCGGAGAAACGCGA
>JANPHT010000441.1:0-1621 GCA_031424595.1 Planctomycetota bacterium | reverse complement strand
ACTTGAAAGGCGTGGCGACGGAAGTGGTCACGCGCAATTATGCACCGATCACGATCTTTTCATTTCTGATCGAGTACACGCTTTGGGGAATGAATCCAACCGGATACCACGCAACGAATGTGTTGTTGCATGTTGCCAATGCGATTCTGGTCTTCCTGCTCCTGCGCCGAGTGACGGGTAGTGGATTCGTGGGATGGCTGACGGCGGCTTTGTTTCTGATCCATCCCGTTCAGATCGAAAGCGTTGTCTGGATCTCTTCGCGAAAGGGCTTGCTGTGTTCCCTTTTCATGCTGGCCTCCCTCTGGGTTCGCATGAAGCCTCAACCCACGCCTCGCGATGATGCGTATTACTTTATCTTTCTGGCTTTGGCGTTGTTTTCCAAAGCTCATGCGATCGTACTGCCACCCCTTGTGCTGCTTTACGATCTGCAGATTCGTCGTCAACCGCTATCACAGTCAATTCCGCGGCATATCATTCCCGCGTTCATGGCTCTTTGGCTGCTGCTCCTGACGATGGGGGCCCAAAATACAGTGTTGGGAGGCGTCCGCGGTCACATGAATCTTGGGTTGCTCCAGATCCTGGCGGTGGATGTCACGATTCTGTGGCAGTACATCGGAATGCTGTGTTGCCCAACCCGTTTGTGTGTCATGTACGACCCTCCCACATCGGAAATAGGGAGACAGGTCATTGTCGGCAGTTTTGGTTGGGCGTTTGTGGCGATGGGACTTTGGCGAGTTCGCAAATCTCATCCTCTTTGGATTCTGGGGGCATTCAGTTTCCTGCTGTTGCTGTTTCCGATGCTGAATTTTTTCCGAATCACGACGCTGATGAACGATCGCTACCTTTACCTGCCGTCGATCATCGTCTTTGCGATGGCCGCCAGCATTATCGAGCGAGCTTTTCGCGGAACAGCGGGCGAATTGGCCTATGTGTTGAACGTCATCAAGGCCTCCGTGAAAGGTTGTCTGGCTGCTGTCGCATTGGCGGCGTGCTTTGTGATCACTCATCAGCACCTTCCGGTCTGGACGAATCCTGAATCACTCTGGACGCAGGCCCTGTCGCAGTATCCCGACATGCCGATCCTGAGGATTCAGTACGCGTTGACGGTCTACTCGAGTGGTCGAGTTGACGAGGCCTTGAGACTGATGAAAAGTGCTCTGAAGGAATGCCAGCCGGATGAACAGGACCGCGAACGCATGCGGGGATTTGTGTCCGACTGGACCAGGGAATTGAATCAAACTCAGGCCGTTGCAGAGCGATCGACCTTACAGGATTCAAAGTAAAACGACAGTTCCACGACACCCACGATTTTCTGAGATCCATTTTTGTAGAGCGACCGGCGGCAGAGTGCGAAGCGAGATCGAAAGAATGCGAAGCGAGATCGAAGAGTTTTTCAATTGCACAATCTTTCGTACTGTTCTGGCAGAACCCGATGGCATTCAAGTCTGGATTCCGTGATACGATGTCCCATGTCACTTTCGCCGAGAATCCTGCGAGCCAGCCCGGAGCCACTCTTCGAGGTCTGTTGGTTCTGATGGTACTACTGCTCGGGACGGGATGGGTTTCGGGAGGATCGTTTCTTCTGGGTCGTAATTTATGGATGGACGAAGTTCATTCGTGG
>JANPHT010000440.1:0-4235 GCA_031424595.1 Planctomycetota bacterium | reverse complement strand
TGGTGGAATCCGGCCGTCGAGGATCAGGCAGCCGACCGAGCCCACCGCATGGGCCAGCTGCGCCCCGTCACGATTTATCGCTTCATCACTCGCGGCACTATTGAAGAGAAGATCCTCGCCCTGCACGCCACTAAACGCGATCTCGCCGACAGCCTCCTGGAAGGCACCGAGACCACGGGACGCCTGTCGGCCGAAGAACTGCTGGCACTGATTCAGTAGGCCGATCGTGAACGCCCTACGATACTCCTTGTAATGGAAATCTTCGTAGCGGAAGCGGCCAGGGCTTTCGGCGAGATGTTTTGGTGTGGAAACCGTGAGCAGCCGAAACGCTTGACGCGTTCCGCTAAAAAATCAGTATCAACGGGCGGGAGCTCAGAGTTTTCACGATCAGCGGTAGGACCCGGTCGTTGATCGGAGTGGTTCGAGTTGCTGAGTCGGCACGGGAGACAACGTCGCTGCGGGAGCAGGTGTCCCGTATCGGGACCGGGAATCGTATCCTGTTCCTGTGCGACTCTCGGAGATCGGTTGCACGGGGACGCTGCTGCTGACCGGTCGCTGTGAAATCGTCGCCGCATTGCGATGAACAGATCCATAGCGCTGGCTCGCTGGGAATTGTCCGGCGGAAGGATTGCCGCTGGCAAAATGGATCGGCACGCCCTGCGTTGGATTTACGCCCTGTATTGGGTTTGCCGTCATTGAAACCGGTTGTTGCGGAATCAACATTGGTGAACGCCGACCATAACGAGTCGAAGCGATGACCTGCTGAGCTGGCATATTTCCGTTGTTTGCGACAGTGAGACTGCCGTCAGGCCGAATGAAAAGTCGCTGAGGACTCAATTGTGTCTGGTCTGGCACCGAAGGGAGACTCGACGGCGGTTCCGGCAATGGAGGCAGTTGCGACGGAGTGGCTTCTGGAATCGGATTTGTTCGTACCGGTGAGGGCTCGGGCATCGTCTGCATTGGCGCTGGCTGCTGCGGTGCCGCATTCAGGAATTCCGGGGCTGGAACAGCGGGAACCGGTGTTAAGCTTTGAGAGTCAAGGTTGTGTGACGGCGGCAATTGACTGGGGGCGTAACGCAGACCGTTGGCTTGTGTTGGCAGAACTGAACGAGGCTGAGAAAAATAACTGGAGTCCTGACCAACAGGTGCTGACTGTGGCGTATAGATTGCCGCAGGCTGTTCATAGTTCAGACCCAGATTCACGGAGTCTGCGAAACATCCACCTTGCGAATTGCACGGAGGAATTGCCGGAAATCTCTGCCAGCAGGTCTGATTAAATCCCCAATTTGGCTGGCCTCCGGCATGTGTATGAGGCCGTGAGGGTTCATCAGGAAAAAATCGTCCGGCGATCGTTGTTTCTGCTGCGATGACAAGTAGTGAGCCAGCGGCCATTGCACGCAGGAAGTGTTTAAAAAACTGTGAGTCCATGTTATCCGTTTCCTTGACCTTTCGGTCCTCCGGCTGAATGACAGCTCAACTTGCTACTGTCTCTGTCGATGTTCGTGCATCAGATCCTACAACAACCAATCGCTTCGCTTACAAAAATTGCATCTAACGGCCTCTGCCCGCCCCGGAGGAGGAACTGCCGATCCCGCCAAACTGAGCTGCGTGTCCTGACACACCGCTGAATCCGGAGCCGATGCCTCCTCCGATCAGGCCTTGGCCACCAAACTGACCTCCGCCTGAATTCATGGCTCCAATTCCGCCCTGGCCACCTCCACCGCCAAAACCTCCGCCGCCAAAGCCTCCGCCGCCAAAGCCCGCCTGCCCTCCACCGAAACCACCACCACCGCCAAACCCACCGCCATTGGTCATTCCGGTGTATCCGCCGCCAAACTGGCCGCCATGAAACGAGTTGAAGACGACCGCATGCCCGGTGGTTCCGAGTTGCGAATAGCCGTAACCGCCGCCCATCATTCGCATCGGCTGATTCTGTTGCATCTGCAGAGCTTGAAGATTCTGGCCGAACTGTTGATTCTGCTGTGCCATCTCCAGTTGAGGTCGGACAAGCCCGAAATAGTTTTGTCCAGGGCCTCCACTGTCACGCAGCATATTGATGTAGGGGCTGAATGTCGGTGTATCCAGAGGCCTGTCGATTCGTCCTCCACCCAACTGCGCGGAGGCCTGAGTGGCAATGCTCAGCGCGATCACAAGTGCAATTGTTCTTAACATGTGATGAACCCTTGACATCAGAAACCACCGTTCGCGTTGTTTCCCTGAATTGATCGGGCAGCCCCATTCCCCAGGATCGTGAAGCCAAGCAATCGTTCAATCGGAGCCGTAAACTTCGCCAGTTTTGTATCCATTGTGATCAGCGGTGAAGCCTTTACGTACAGGCGATCGCCGGGCAGCATTTGATAGTTTGTCGATGTCTGCGCGCCCTGGGCAATCGCATTCCAGTCCACCTTCAGCACCTGATCCGGCATGCCGGAATCCGGTGTCGGGCGGGCGATCCAGATGGAAGCCTTCGATGCCACTGTGGGCAGTCCGTTCACGCCGGCAATCGCATCGAGAACCGTTTCGTTACCCGTTGTCGGAATTCGATAGACCTGCTCTCCTGCCCCACCACCATCGGTAATCACATAGTAGACTTTGCTGTTGTAAGCGAGCACATCGACCGACACTTCTGGACGATGAATGTGCTGGCTGAGATGCTGTTCGATGGCGTTTCGAGCCTGCTGAAGTGTCATGCCGGTGACATAAACGCTCCCATACACACCGAGTCCCACTGTTCCATCGGGGCGAACAAGATGTGGTCCGGCAACAAACTGCTTGTTCTGCGGCATCGGAAGCGTCACCATCACCTGAGGAGCAGTCAGAATCTGTCGCAGGTGGTCATCCACTCGACGTTGGATTTCATCAAGAGGCTGGTCGGCGACAAGTACCTTTCCGTACTCCGGACCAAGGTTCAGATAGCCGTCGGTTCCGATCACATACACGCCGTTGATTTGCTTGAATTGAGCAGAGACGGGATCTTCAACCTGTCCGATGGGAATTGTTCGATTCACCTGAACAATCAGCGACTCCCCTGCGCGGACGGGAGCGAAAGCGGGTCTCAGATTATTGACAGCTTCGATCAGAAGGACATCAGGCGGCTCAATCATGTATTCCGGAAGTGAGACTTTACGAAGTTCACGCGGGACATCGGACAGGCCGTTGAATTCACACGCCAGCGTTGCACATTCCATACTCTCCGTCGGGCCGGAATGAAAAACGGATTTTGAATTCGAAAACGTCGAACATCCGCTGAGCACAGCGCAGAGCAATGGCAGGAATGCCAGAAGATTTGCTGGTCCGGGCAATATCGACCAGTCATGACGCGATCGTGGCATAGGTTCCTCCATGATTCTTCTCCCCTTGTGGAACGAGAGAAGAACGACAATCCGTGAATGCGGGGCAGCCAGTATCTCGTCACTGACCTTCTGCTGCGGCCATCCCGCAGGAAATAGCGACAGCTCCCCGGATCAGTTCATCGGAAGCCCAGGCAGGCGCGAAGTCCACTTTCTTGATCGGCGCAGGAAGACACTCCGGATCGAACTCGGATTATGTCGAGGAAATCGGTTAGTTCGCCAACGACTGTTTCACTCGACAATTGCTGTCCGCCGGCGAGTACACCGATCGGTCAATGCGGCAGAAATTGCCGTTTAAGATATGTGAGCGACAGTCGGGATTATGCAAGGCGATTACGCCTTCAACCACTGTGCTCAACCACCGTGCTCATCGCGATAGATGAACATCATGCGAATCAAATGGGGCAGATCATCAGCTCGCATCTTGTCGTTGATCCTTGCTCGATGAGCTTCAACGGTCTTAGCACTGATGTCCAGTTTTTCTCCAATTTCACGGCTCGACTCTCCATCGACAATTCGGTCCAGCACTTCACGCTCTCGGCCTGTTAATCGATTCAGACTCGGTTCAATTTCACTGATGTCGTCCCCGAAAAAATCCCAGTCGACGTCATAGTAAGATGCGTACGCTCGACCAACCGCTTCCAGCAGGACCTCGGCCGACGTGGGCTTCATGATAAACTCAAACGCGCCCTGGTTCATCGCTTCGATGGCCTGGGGAGCATCCGCGTGACCGCAAAAGTGGATGATCGGCAGATCAAACTTTTCACTCAGGAGCTTCGCCTGAAGTTCCAGACCGGTCATACCCCGCAGTCGAAGGTCACACATCAGAACTCCGGGCAGCTTTTCGCGATAGTCTCGATAGAATTCCATCGCGGTCATGTAATC
>JANPHT010000439.1:0-2021 GCA_031424595.1 Planctomycetota bacterium | reverse complement strand
CCTGGAACGCGCAAAAGCAGCCTACAGGGATTCTTTCAGCTGATCGATGCGGATGCCGGTAACAGCATTTCCTGCGTCCTCTGCCCGCTGCAATTGAGCTTCAGACAGCTCCATGGTGACAAGCGACTGTTGCATCACAATGTCGTTTTCCTCTTTGGCCTGCACCATTTGAGACAGTTCCTGTGGTGACAGAAACACCCTGAGCTTCGCGACAGCTTGCTGATTTGACAACGCTGCTCCTTGTTTTGGCCACTTCTCAGGTTCGATGGAATCTACGAATCCAGCAATCGGCGATTTGATCGTAACCTCACTGCCAGGCGGAGCTTCGAACCATCCCACCGCGTTGATAGAAGTTCGGACAGATGCCGTCTCAACCGTTACCACACTGATTCCCGATCGCTGTCGCGTGTCTTCGTCCAATTGGAGGTGACCTGCAGGCGAATTCACTTTTGCGGAAGCGGGTTCTGCTTCCACTTCAGAACGGGCACATCCGATTGAGTTCATCGTCAACAAAGTCAGCGCCAGAAAGGCGGATTGAATCTCCGGACGGAACATTGGTTTTCTCCCTGGACAACAACGGCGGCGAGGAATCGACCTCAGTACGAAGAAACGAGTCCGGCTTAGCAGACCTCAGTGAATTCTTCGGAGGCACAAACAGAGAGATCCGCACGTTTAGATGCGCATTGTCCCAGGCGTTATCGGCGTAGAAACCAGCCCGGCATTGCGCGAAATGAAGTACGCTGCGGACGGAACTACCACTGGCTGCTCAAACGGGCGGGTCGCTGCCGCCAGCCATTCGATTTGATGAATGCGGAAAACGTCAGCAATTGACGTCACACCGAGGACGCTCGTACCGTTCAACATCGCAGCATCGCCGAAAGGAGAATCGACGGGCGCTCGTTCGTCTGAATCATTTGAACGAACGGGGCCATACTCGATGTCGTCATTTGGCACGACGCCGAGCATCAAGACGTACCACGCGCGACATTCCACAAGGCTGTGAATCGGCGCACCTCCGCATTCTCCATCAAGATCCGGAAACGGCACCGGAAGATGAGAAAGCAGCATGGCTAAAAGTATGGTCAATGCGGTTCGCAAGCAGGGCTCCTGCGCCCGATCATAGCAATTCGCTGAAACCGTTTACAAGTTTTGAAAATGATTTGACGACTTATCGTTGGTTGGAATTGCCGTTCGGTGGGACATGCCGCCAAAATCATGATAGGGAAATTCAACTGCCAATCGCGTTAGTCGAGCTTGGTTAATTGAACAGGAATGATGTTGAGACAAATTCAACCTTTGGATCGCAGTAACTCGTTCAAACCAGTTCATTGCTCGTTCCATCGTGGAATTCGCACAGTTGCTGCCGTCCCGTGCCCGATCTCACAGGAAAATGAAATGGATGCCCCAAGAATGACGCTTAGCCGTCTGGCAATGGACAGCCCGAGTCCGACGCCCTGATTTCTTAAGCATTGCGCGCTCAGGTCATGCTCTTCTGAGTGCCTTGGGCTGGAGCCGATTCGTCCCAGCGTGGCAATCGTTCTTTTTCGAGCTCGGCTAGAATGTGTTTGTGATGTTTATGACGGCGCCATTTGATGGCGTTTCGAGCGGTCGCAAATCAATTTCTTCGCTGCACCAGCGTGTCGGACCGGAGCAGGGAAGGGAGCTTCTGTTCTGGCTAAGATCGTGACGACCGTGGCTCTTAACAAAGTCTGTTGGCATGGGCGCGACACCACTGGGTGGCACTTCCACGGAGTGGGAGTGGAGCCCCAATCTTGTTAGAATCGCAACTTGTGCTTTCTCGGCGCAGCGGTCCTACTTGTCTCGATTCTGCGAGGTGTTCAGCAAAAGGGATCCACCGAATGCGAAATTCGGCCGAGCAAGTTTCACCAATTGTCATGCAAACACGTGAGTAACTCGTTTTGAAATTGGAAGTCGGATACATTTACTCTCAAGATGGATAATCCGCCCTCATCAATGCGCGACATAGCTCGGCGATTGCTTGCTGCAAGCCAGATCGTCTC
>JANPHT010000438.1:0-9670 GCA_031424595.1 Planctomycetota bacterium | reverse complement strand
CGTGTCGTTTGAGTACTTACCATGGTAGGTCAACAGTGTTGCCACTGCGGCTTGGCCACAGTTATAAGGTTCCCAGCCCGTGGGATTGTTGGTGTATTGATAAATCGATCCAACACCGTACGCGCTGTAAGCATAATCTCTGCTGTTTCCGCGAGGCCTGGGGTCAAACGGCTTTTGATCGGTCCATCCTGCATTTCGCGAAGGCCGTGCCAATTCGGACAGCTCACTCGTTGCCGGATCCGCCCCGACAGGAGCGTGATCAGGATTCTTCCACGCCTGAACGGTTGCAGCGTAAGCTTCCAGTTGTTCCTTCGAAGAGAATTCGCCGGCATAGCCGGGCGAGTCAAACGCTGGACCTGTCGGCTCCTCGACATCGCCGATCGGACGGATAGCACCACTTATCATATCAAGGGCAACAGCAGCCTCCAAAGTGTCCTTACTGTCGGCTGCAGACTCTTTAGCCTCAGCGATCTCCTTTTTTAACGCAGCCTTCTGTTCGTCTGTGATTTCACAGTCAGCCAGAGAGGCTTCAATGGCATCCAGATGAACTGTACTACCAGCGATCCGCGCTGATTGAATTTCTGCTTGCACAATTTGAATTGTGCCGAGATCACCTTCCGTCAAGACAGGGTCTACAGTCCGCGCCACGCCGGCCGCCTGCTTTGCTAATCCCACTTGTGCAGCGCGATCTGTATCGCCGGATCGTTTCAGTGCTTTTTCAAGTCGCTCCAGCGACGCTTTGTCTCCATTCTCCGATGCAATTCGAATGGCCAGATCAAAGATTTGTGAGGATTTCACAGCATGATGAGTTCGCAATAACACGCGTTCGGCTTCAGCAAACTGCAATGCGGCGTCTGTCAATGCTGCTGCGTCGAGGGTACTCCACGCCTCTTTCAGGAGTTCCAAATTCACGTGCTGTTCAAAAGCGTCTGTTGTGGTGCCTGGCTGAACCTTCAGGTCGATGGACGATTCGGGATCATCCTCCGCATAGACACTCGGCAAAATGTAGGCACCGGTAGTCAATGCCGTTCCAAGTACGATTCTTATCCACCATCGCTGTTTCATTCGTCTCATTTGTCGGTCCATAGGTAGGTCAAGGATAAAAAGCTGGAACATACACATCGTGTTCCACAAACTGGTAAACGCAAGCGAGGGACCATTCCGGACAAGCAGTTGGGCTGCCCATGAGACTATTTTCGGATTGATTCATGGCATGACAGTGTCGCTACACGAACGATTAACAGCTGGCGTCAACCTAACCTTACTCGCAAACAATGTCCACCGTGGGCTGGCAACAATGGTGCAGACTAAAGCTGGTGACCTGTTTTCTCCCGCATTTTGACGGCTACGATGAGTTCGGGGCACTCAGGTGCGACCTGCAGCGTTGCGGACGTTCGTCGTAGCGATGGGCGCGGATAAAACCCGGGTGCGACTGATGGCACGCTGTTCCCGATAAAGACTTCATTTCGTTTTCCTTCAGTGAAGTTGCATTCTCTTGATGACGCGAAGTAGTCCTCAGAAAAAAGGCGAAGGCCACTAGCCGAGGACGACATTCAATCTAAGAAAAATGCAGATGAATGGAAACGGAGCCGTGTTTTCGCCCGCTGCAACTCCCAAATCAATGCATCGACGTTCCCCGGCAGAGATCGTGGACACCGAATGGGGGGATAGAGGCAGTTCCGAGTTGCTGCGGCATTCGCATTTCGCAGCCATTTGGGCCAGGGTTAAGTCGTTGACCGAACGGGACTCTTCCTCTTTAATCGATACAGCATTCTGCGTTGCGTCGTTTATGCCTGTACCCTGCGTCCGCCAATGTCATAAGCCAGGTCTTGTTCTTTGGACGGTAGGAATTGAGGGGGACGCGGGATACATCATCGGGAACATTGCCTCAATCGTGACCGCATACAGAACAACTTCAGTCTGCGCTCGACAGATCACGATCCAGGACCCCATCTGCCATGCGTTTCAAATGGCACAGAGTGCCACAGTCGCCCCGAGGTCAATATATCACATGCCGGAATTCAACAGGTCTCCCGAGAATTAGTTCCTCAGTTTCTTCGCTGGGGTCCCGCTGAGTGGTGTGTCTGGCGAACCGGGCTCTGCTGAGCCGTGCCTTGGGCACGTGGCACCATGAAAGGTGCGGCCAGCTTCTCTGAATCAGATTGTGCATTCGGCGATTCTTCCAGGGGCACTTTCTTTGAAGGAACACGTGGGTCGGGAGACATCGGCATCATCTGCATTTCCGGAGGGCAATTCACGGCCGCTTGGCCGTTTCTGTCCCAGAACCGCATGCGGTGCATTTTTTGCCTCATGCGATCCTTCCAGTCCAGATGGTCAATTTCGTCGTTCAATTGACGAATCTGGAATGCTCGCTGGTCATCAGCGCGATGTTCATTAGTGACATCTTCACCACGTTCCTGAAGACGGCACATTTGTTCGAAGATCTGTTTACGATACTCATCCTCATACCCCTGCGGCATCGTCGTTTTCGGAGTAATATAGATCACTGTTTCCGTGAACTGTTTCGTCGAACTGCGGGCTTTAAAAAGATGTCCCACAACAGGGATGCGGTTCGCCCCGGGGATTTTGCTTCTTGCCTCTGTCGCCTCTTCTTTGACGAGCCCACCAATAATAATCGTGTCTCCTTCCGGAAGAGTTACCGACGTCGAGATCCGGCTTTGTCGTTTGTCGGGCAACGTCTTCACGACACCGGCAGCTCCATTCGTGATGTTGGGGACGAACGCGGCGAGGTCCGTGTTCACGGCCATGTGGATATTCTCTGCACTGATAACCGTCGGAGTTACGGTCAGCTGAGTTTGTGCCTGCAGTTTGTCTGCCTGTCCCACATTCGTTGTTCCAGCCGTAGGAAATATCAGCGACGTCGTGTAGTTGAACTCTTCATTCAGTTCGATCCTTCCTTCATTGCCACTGACGACTGCAATATGGGGGTTGGTCACGATTCTCGCCTGCTTCTTTGAAATCAGGAATTTCAGGTTCTGGCGAAAGCTGGCCGTCAGATTTCCGACGGCGGTAAAGGCCATCGGGCCTCCACCATCTGTTGCCGAAATTCCCATCCCTTCCGCATTGATCCCAAACGCACGCTCTCCAAAATTCGTCGTCAAGGGAAGTGACGTACCATTGGCCGTAACACTTGGTGCGTCCCCCCTGGCAATCTGCCCATTGAAGACATCATAACGCCAGGTAAAGTCATCGCCGTGAACAAACTGCACAATCAACAGTTCGACAAGGACTACCGGTACAGGCTGATCAATCGTTTGCAGAAACTCGACAGCATTGCGGACATCAACCAGTTTGCCCCGAATCATGATGGTGTTAAGGTTGGGAATGGAATCGTACTGGACTTTCCCCAGAGGCAACTGCAGACCTCGACCTGGTTTAAACGGCAGCGGTGAATCATAGCCCGCACCGTTTTCCCGCGACCGGTCAATAATTGCCTCTGGAACCGCATCCAGATTCTCAGGTGGCGGTTGCATTCCCTCAGGAACACTGCCATCTTGTGTAAAAGTGGCCCTACGAATGTTTGCCGCACGATCGCCGCTGCGGCGTGTTGTCGAAGGCAAATTCGGCGCTGGGTCTGGCATCAGAGGTCCCGGATTGGGAGGAGGAGATCCCGGGAGTTCAGGCATTGATGGTAATTCTCCGGATGAACCTTCACCCGGCATTCCGAATCCTGAAGGTGCAGAAGAAGGCGATGAAAAGCCACCGGATTCAATTCCCCCTGTCGGATTCTCCCCGATTCCCGCAGAATAGGGATTCAGATTACCTGAGAAACTGCCAGCGTTGGAGTCGGGGTATCCGCTGGAGCCTCGCCCGTCTGACGGACGCAGTTGTTGAGGTTGCGGAAAGCCAACGGGGGATTTTCCTTCCAGGATCTGCAGAATGTCGCCGGCTCGCACGCTTCGACACTTGAACATGTAATTGATCGGGCGATCACCAAGTGCCTCTTCTGCCCCTTCGACATAGACGAAGTAACGTGTTCCGCGGCGAGTCACCAGCCAGTCCATCTGCTGAGCCAATTGGTCGATGGCGTCTTCTTCTGTGCGCGCTTTTATTTCGGCATTAACCGTGGCATCCTGTTTTCCCACGACCATGAAGCGTGCCTGTGAGAACAGAATCTGGAAGAGTGCGGACTCCAGTGTTTCTTCTTCAAACGTCAGGTCATAGAGAAACGTCGGCGTCTTTTCACCAACGGGTTGCTCGCTCTGCGCCAACACCGAGTTCAACTGAATCCCCAGCAGGAAAAACAGGAGCAACGCTACCCGAACTCGTCGAACGAAGTTTTTCATGCCCAGTCTTCCACCGCAATCAATTTCCTTAGCCGCCCTAAATCAGGTAAACACATGCGAGGGAAGCTCTCTGAAACTGGTTATGGTTCCAGCTTGGAGAAAAAAATGTTAGACGAACATGAGCGAAGATTGGCGACAACCCCATCGATCCAGCACATTCAATCTCCCTTCTAAAACGGTGCGGCGAAAGCTGCCGATTGAGGTGGATACCTGCAATAACCGCAATGAAGGTGGATACCAGAACGCGGCGTGGAGAGCGAAATCAATTGGTCTCAATCACGATCGTCGCTTCGTCTGGCCCTGAGAGATGATGAATCTTGACATACCAGCCTGCTTTGTAAGGTCCGGAATTCCAGCGAACCTGCGTCCTCTTCTTCGCAACAGACCTGGTGTATAGGGCTTTTGCTGATCCATCCCGCGCTACGGTAATGCCCAACGTCGAATCGCCACCCTGTATGTTCTCTGCACTTGTGACGACGCGAGCCGAAACGATGGCTTCTTGCTGAACATCGTAAACAAGTCGTGGATCCAGCAGATAATGCTCACCTTTTTTTATCGTCACCGTCCATCGCTTCGGACCACCAGCAAGTCCACGTGATTTCTCTTCCAGTTCAGAACGGATTCGCGCGGCGAGCGCGGCGAGAATCTTGTCGTCCGGGCGCATTGAAACAGCGTTCTCGACGAGGTCATTCAATTCCGCCGTAGCTGCATCAGCAATTTGTTTTTCTGGTTTTGCGCGGGCATCCACAATCGGATTCTGATGCAGAATCTGAACGCCTACCAGAATGGATTCCGGGGAAGACATGGCTTGTCCGTGTTCAATCAATGATTGTGCCATGATTCGCTTTTCAAGCATCTGTCCCGCCACAGTAGGTTCGCCGGGCAATGCGTCCGCATTAAATGGCAGGCTGTCTTCGACAGAGGAGAATAGTGTCCCCAGCAGCAGTGTGACGATCAAAAACATGGATTTGTACATGAGAGAAAGACCTGAAAGTCGCAACAACTGACACGGAAAGTGTCACAATCCGAATTTTGTATACTGACATCCTCACGTCACCTAGAAAAGCTAGCCAGAGGACAACGGAATGATTTCCCTGTCAGAAATCCAGTACTGAACGGTGATGTCATCGTGAACAACCTAAAGCACATGCTATACGACAAAACGTTTGGCTGCACAAATCAGGACAAAGAAACACGGTATCGATGCGAGCTTTGAGACGATGGCCGACTGAAGATATTCTCGCCGCACAATAGAAGCACTCAGGGGCGGAATTTGCGGTCGGTGCGATCCAGTCGGGCAACGATCAGAAGCAATGTCCGGATCGGAGCTGAAATTTGAGCGTTACGTCTCCCTGGAAATTCTGGTCCGCAATGCCGTTTGATGATATGTATCAGGATAGACTTCTAATTGATTTCTCGAATCCAAATGGAATTCAAGACGATGGGTGACAAACTCATTTTGTGTTATTTGCTGGCGAAACGCCTATACGTTCCCGCAACGCGAAGCTGGGCTTCATGGCGTGGGGATTCTGTCGTATCGGTGAAATCAGCGAAACTTTCAGCATCAGGTATAGAAATCTCGACAGTTCGCCGGTCAGTACAGTTTAGCTGAATTTAAAAAACCTGAAAAAATCCAGGCGACCTACCAAAGAGCCTAAGAGTCTATCCGGTAATTCATCTTTCCGTAACCTGTTGCATGGGCGATATTTGACCGCAAAGGAATGCGTCGTGTCGGAATCTCAACCGCGTAAGGCTTATACGACGGATCTCACGGACGAGCAATGGGCGATTGTTGAACTGATCGTTTCGAAGGATCGCCGCCGGAGTCCTCGTGGTCGTCGCCGTGAAGTCTGCTAGCGGGAGGTGGTAAACGTGATCCAGCATGTCAGTCGCACCGGGTGTCAGTGGGAATGACTGCCTCATGACCTGCTTCCAAAGAGTACGGCGTACGACTACTTCGTCAAATGGCGAGATGACGGCACCCGGAACGATCTGATCACTTCAATACGCACTCGCATTCGTGAGCACAACGGTCGCGATGCCACGCCCAGTGCGGCTTGTATTGACAGTCAGTCGGTGACGACAACCGAGGTCGGCGGCACCGAGCGAGGCTACGACGGTGCGCTGATGGAAATGGCTTTTGGCAGCTATCACGTTGGCGACGCTCAGTTCACCCTGGCAGAGGGTTCGATTCATTTCATCTCAGAGAACGTGGACCTGAATCTTTACCGCTCACTTGCCACTCGCGGTGGCGGTGAAATCGTCGGTGCGTTCTGATCCCCGCGGCGGATGAACCTCAGTCCCCTGACGCTCGGCATCTCATCGATTACCGAGCGTCGCTTTTCCAACCTCAATTCAATCAAGCGCATCCTTCCCGTGTTCAATCTGAATTCAATCTCCTTCCGTCTTTCCATCCTGATTCTGGTTGCGGACTGCGGACTGCGGACTGCGGCTGCAGTGCCAGGGATGACATTGATTACGGAAAGGTCGACTTGAAATCTGATTGCTCAACGACCGGTGCAACCCACTGACGTCATGGGGATGGCTTGGCACCGAGCGATTCATTACTGTCGTATCAGCCGCTGGCGCAGGACAAGCGTCTGCAGAACATCGACGACACCATCACACTCGTTGATGGTTCACTGAGCGTCGCTTTGCCGCGAATCATGGACGTGTTGTTTCGAAAAGCCGCGACCGGCAGCGGCATGGTCGAGTGGCGCCTGCACACGCATTTCGAACTGATGACTCACATCGACAATCTCCGATCCGCTACTCGCCTCGTAATGCAATCGCCGTGCCGAACGGGATTGGGCCATTGTCATTCTTGATCAAGCGGGGGAAGTCACGTTAACGGTTGTCTGGTCCCGACAAAGACCGCCACATTCCCAGCATCGTTCGGGCTTACAGTGCTCTTGGCTGTTGTTGAGTCATGCAGTGAAACGCGCCGAGCCCCCAGACGAGATCAATCGCACTAATACCGATCACGGTTCGATCGGGATAACAATCCTGCAGTACCTGCATGGCGATATCATCAGCAGGATCATGGAACGTCGGGATGATCACGGCACCGTTGGTGATGTAATAGTTGCAGTAACAGGCAGGAAGGCGATGTCCTTCCTGATACTTCGGCTGCGGCATAAAGAGCGGAATCGTGACAAGGGATCTTCCTGTGCTGTTCCGTGCAGCCGCAACCGCATCCAGATTCTGCCGGAGTTCGGGCGCCTCCGGAGCATCGGGATGATAAGGAGCGGCGACAAGGACTCGGTAGTCATCGACAAAACGGGCGACTTGATCGATGTGTCCGTCGGTGTCATCTCCGATGATGCCATGTCCGGGAAGCCAAATGACGTTGTCAGCCTGAAGCCATTTGGAGAGTGTTCCTTCCATACTCCCGCGAGTGGCATTGAGATTTCGGTTCGGATTCAGCAGGCAGCTGGAGGTCGTCAGGATCGTGCCCGCCCCATTACCTTCGACGGCGCCGCCTTCGAGAATTAAATGCGGGCGGAGGGCAGGAATTCCCAGCCGCTCGGCAATGCGACGCGCCGTCAGTTCGTCGTCGTTCCACGGAGGGTACTTACCACCCCAGGCATTGTAGTCCCAGTCGATAATGACTTGTGAACTCTCAGCAGTTGTGCCGTGGCGACGATTCAGAAAGATGGGGCCGTGATCACGACACCATGAATCGTTGACCGGGATCTCAATCAGCTCGGGAACAAACAGGCTTCCCTGACGACTGCAGGCGGCGTCGATCAGTGGTCGAGCGGCTTCTGCAACTCCTTCGCCACCAGCCAGTATTCGCACAGGCTCAAATCGAGCCATGGCGGCGACAAATTCGGCAAACGCTGGCGGGATCTTTTCAAAAATCCCGGGCCAGGTATTGGGATTGACTGGCCATGCCACCCATGTGGCTTCGTGAGGTTCCCATTCAGCGGGCCAGCGGTAGTGGGCGAGCGCATTCATGACTGATGGAAATACTTCACAAGAGGTAATAATCGTCGGAAATGAGTTGGTCGTAGTGATGAAACCCACGCTGAAAATCTGCCAGAGAGTTGCGTTGAATCATCGCCGATGCCCTGAACCAATGCCTTGAACCGTTGATCTTAGTCCGAGCGGAACGTCATGTCGTGATTAAGGACGGCGCGGACAATAGCGATGATTTGAAATCTGTTGATTTCGCTGATCGAATTATCTGACTTTGGCATCACGCATTTCGCGACGAGCATCCTGTTCCTTCATTTTCTGACGTTTGTCGTGAATCTTGCGTCCTTTGCAAAGTCCAAGTCGAATTTTGACCAGGCCTCGCTGAAAGAATACTGAGAGCGGGATTAAAGTCTGGCCGTCGTTGTCCGCAGACTCGATGAACTTTCTGATTTCCTTACGCTTCAGCAACAGCTTGCGTTTTCTCTGTCGAGCGTGATTAAAGATGCTGGCCTGAGCGTATTCCGCAATGTCACAGTCCACCAGCCATACTTCGTGGTCATCGACTCGGGCATAGGCTTCTTCGATTGAGATCTTATTGTTGCGTACACTTTTCACTTCGCTGCCGGTCAGCACAATCCCGCAGTCGATTTCATCCAGCACATCGTACTCGTGCCTTGCGCGACGGTTGTTGCAAACGATTTTCCGCTCTTCGCTGTTCGCGTCCCTAGCGGAGTTTTTTTTATTGCTGGGCTGAGCCATGGAAGAGAGAGTTGCCGTAAGTGCCTGTGGAAATGAGTTGGATACAGTTTAGATGAAGAAGTCCAGAAAATGCTTCTACAACCTGCCTTCGTTTTTCGCTTTCGTCGCGTTCACCAGGGAATATGGTCTGAATCTCAACTTGCCGCAAGCAGAGAGTGATGCCTGGCAACTCGAAGTGTTAAGAGCATTGGACAACCAAGCAGCGTGAATACGCCGCGTCTCGCCACGGCGTCTCATTTCTGAGGTGAAAACACAATTTCAGTTGAAGAAACACAGGAAAGACAGGCATCCGGAAGTTGACGTGAGGCAGTGGTAACGCGAATAATCCGCAGATTGACGCAAGTCTTGAGGCGTTTGGAGGGGCATCAGCATCAGGCAGTTTCCGGAAGTTGATTCGATTAACGGACGGTCTGATCTGCTGATCCTTATTTTTTTGGCCTGACGGTCGATTGATTTTTCAGATTCCTGGGTATGCTGGTTTGCAGAAACAGCCAGTCGCTCAGAACTGAGCAGGAGTCGTGCTGGCAGGGCACGTCAGCGGTGTGCTGACGATGCGTGTGTCTCAACACGGAGGCACGGACACTCGTTAAAATCGGGAGCGGAATGCTCCGCCATTGAATGCCGGCGACACGCGTTGCGGCAAACGGTGGATCTTTGGAAGGGGAATCGCGTGTATCGTCTGG
>JANPHT010000437.1:0-1150 GCA_031424595.1 Planctomycetota bacterium | reverse complement strand
GTGTGCAAAAATGCTGCATCGCGGCCACTGCTATTCTTCAGGAATTCTAACAAGTTGTTCCACGGGAATTCCTGCAGCGCCGGTGAGTGCTGATGCCGATTGAGCGACTTCGTTCAGCAAATCCAGGCGGCCTCTCTGATTCTGAATAAGACTAATTCGAGCCTGCGTCACCCGCAGCACGTCGACCTCTCCTGCTCTAAACTGGTTTTCCAGTCCTGCCAGTTCGGTCGGGAGATCGGTGGCCGTGGAAGTTGAATCAGTCGCGGCAGCCGTAAGAGCCGCCTCATAGCGAGCAAGGGCCGATTCCGCATCCAACTCGGCTCGACGCTGGGACTGTTGCCAGGCCGTTAGTCGCTGATGGTGCTCTGCTGTTCGCTGACGCTCCAATGGCACGCCATTATTCAGAACTGGCAAGTCCACCTGCCCACGGAAACCAACAAAATGAGTGCTGTCGGCCGTCGTTTGGTAGTAGGGTCCAATCTGGAGGTCAGGAGTCTTCGATGCAGAAGCGAGACACAGATTGGCGCGTGCCACATCGATATCTGAACGAGCCGCCATAACATCCGGCCGCGATGCAGCCCACGACAAGACACTGGATCGAGCTTCTGCCGCTGCGGACTGAATCTCGGAGTCACTCGAAATGATGGAGTCCTCCGCCACGCCTGGTAAACGCCATTCAATGTGACGCAGATCCCCATCCACAGCCTGGATAAAGTCGGGAGACACGCCGGCTTGCCGAGCGAGATCACGAAGTGAGGACTGGTAGTTCACCGTGGCCAACCGCAGTTGTTGTCGAGTGGACTGAGCATCGATTCGAACAATCGCGACATCGGCCGCCGTGGCTTGACCAGCATCAAGTTGCTTTTGCATGATGCTCAGCAACTGCTGATTGTTGCGGTCACTGGCTTCGACCAACTCCATTAAGCCCCGCTGGTAAAGCCCAATAAAGTAGAGTCGTTCGGTTTGGGCAAGGGTCTGGAGTTCTGCCTGATGTATGTTCCATCTCGTACTGTTCAGAGTGAATGCCGCTCCCTGTTCGCGAAACTGCTGCTGATGAGCCAACTGAATGGTCTGCATAAGCAGCACGTAGTGGTAGGTTGTGCCTTGTCCACTGTTTCGAGCATCCTGATAGGGCGTGGCCTGCACCTGG
>JANPHT010000436.1:0-1772 GCA_031424595.1 Planctomycetota bacterium | reverse complement strand
GTCAGGGTATTGAAATCCGGTTGTTTGTGAACGACCAGCAGCACGCCAGGATCGCCGTTGATTGTCGTGCTCCCAACTTTGTCGGCGGCCGCTATCTGAACGTCGGCGACGTGTCCCAGAGTGAGACTGATTCCGTCACGAATCGCGACGGGTACTGCTGCCAGATCGGCCGCCGAATCAATCCGCGTACGCTGGCGGATCGGCAATCGCTGGTTTTCGGTTTCCACAAAGCCAGCACCGCCGAAACCAGTGGCTTGCTGTCCCGCTGTGATGATCTCATTCAGGGTGACGCCGTTTTGCTGCAGTCGAAGTGGTGAGACCTGAATCTGATATTGCCTCTGATCTCCGCCAAAAACTTCGACGTGAGCAATTCCCGGAACTGCTTGCAGACGTCGTCGTAATGTCCAGTCGGCGAGTGTTCTCAACTGCTGTCGTGTTGACTTGCCACTTGAAGTGAGACCAACCATGACGAGTCTGCTCGTCGAGGCCGCCAGTGGCATCAGTCGAGGATGTTCGACTGTGTCCGGCAGCACGCTGGTGACTTCGGACAGCCTCTCATTGACGAGCTGCCGTGCAATAATCACGTCCGTGCCTTCTTCGAAAATCGCAGTGACAACACACAGTCCCGGCACCGACGATGACCGCAGTGTCCTGAGTCGACTCAGACCGCTGAGCACCGATTCGACAGGGACGGCGACAAGTTGCTCGACTTCCTCCGTGGACAGCCCGGGTGCTTCCGTTTGGACAACGATCTGAGGCGGAGCAAACTCGGGAAACACGTCCCAGCTTGCCGTTTGCAGACGAATCGCGCCGCCGATGACGATGGCGATTCCAAGGCCAACCACGACCCAGGGAAAACGCAGTGAGAAGAGAATGAGTGAGCGGATCATGACGGAGTTTGACTTTCAAACCTGTAGCGGTACTCGTGAGAGTTCGAAAACGCCCCGAATTCTGAAGAATTCGGCGACATCCAGGGTCATGACTCTTCTCTAATCATCATCATCGATCACCAGCTCCGACTTCGATTCCTCAGCGGCCATTTGTTCAGCGCCCGTCGAAACGACGATGTCATCAGCGTCCAATCCTCGAGTCACGATAACGCGGTCTGCGTGTGTAGCTCCGAGCTCCAGATGCTTGCGGCTGAACTCAACCGAATCCGATTCTGCGGCGTAGCATGACGGCTGTCCGAACCCGTCGTACAGAATGCACGACTTTGGAATCATCAACACACTCTGTTCGCCGGACGTCGGCAACCCTACGGCATGGCTTTGTCCCACTCGAAACTTCCATTCCGCGTTGGGCACCGCAAAGAACAGACTGATGGTGTGCGTTGCCGCGTCCGTTCTGGTGGGAACCGAAACATAGTTCGCGAAGATCACATTATCGGATGCTGCGTCGCGAAGTGTGGCAGGTTGTTCCGTAACGACTTTCGAGACGTCTGATTGAAACAATGGGACCCGCAGCCAAAGCGTTGACCAGTCACCGATCTCCCAAAGTGGATCGCCCATCTGAACGTACTGCCCCGGCGCGGCATGCGAGGCAAGTATTCGGCCGGATATTGGGGCCATCAATGAAATCGGTGACATCAGCCCTCCGTTTTCATACGGCTCCTTGAGCAGGAACGGCAGCTTTTCCTTCGATGATCGTCCACAGCGTCGCCGAGCGGGTGACTTCTGGTCGGGGGTTCGAGCTGGTGGATGTAGAGGTCAAGCGTGAACGCGGGGGCCATTTCGTGCGCCTCTACGTGGACAAGGAAGGCGGGATCGGCCTCG
>JANPHT010000435.1:0-16362 GCA_031424595.1 Planctomycetota bacterium | reverse complement strand
ATCCATTCGACCAGTTGTTGACGCCATCGACAGGATGTCCTGCCGGGTCTGTCAGTACCATGTAGGCCGGAAGGTCGTGAGTTTCTGAACCAAGAGCGTACAACAGCCAGGATGCCAGATGAGGTCGTCCGAGCACACCGGGAATACCGCCGTGGAAGTATCGGATTGAGACTTCGTGGCCATTGGCTCCAGTATGCATACTGCGTATCAGACAGATATCATCGACGATGCTGGCAATATGCGGAAGCAACTCGGAAATCTCGGTGCCACACTGACCATGCTTTCGGAACTTGAACGGGCTACCCAGAAGTTTTTTGCTCGCCTGATTGACGAAACTGAATCCCACTTCGCCAGTGTAATCCGTGCCATCAAATTTTGTGAGTGCCGGCTTGGGGTCTGTCAGGTCAATATGCGACGGCCCTCCATGCTGAAACATCGAGATCATCGCTCGCGCCTGAGGTTGTGATTGAGGCGGGCGGGGATTGAGATCCGTCACCGGCTTTTGCTTGATCGCAGGTGGGGCCGAGCGAACTGTTTCCTGCTGCATCAGCCACGCCAGAGCGATGGACCCAATTCCCATCGCATTGTGTTGCAGGAACGAACGGCGATTGAATAAAGAGGCAGGATTCATGAGGCAGGATTCATGAGGGAGGTTCGGGAAGAGGCAGGAAAAATCGGCGGGATCGCGGGGAGCAGGGTTTTGAAAATTCTGGTTCCTGATTGAGCAAAATTGTGGCTGCCGTATTACTTCACATAAAGGAATTCATTGGACGTCAATAGTGCCTGACATAGGTCTGTCAGGGCCTGTTGAGGCTCTGTCAGACCAGAAGGGATCTGGTCTCGGTGAGCTTGAAGATAGCCGATCTGGTCGGCCATGAAAGACATTGATGAGACCAGTTCCTCAGACTCTGGTTGCCGACAATAGGCCAGTTGCCAGGCGCGAATAATCTGACCAACGAGTATTCCGCGAGGCTCCGGAGGTCCGTGAAATCCGGCACTGGAACCCAACGCCTGATGAATTCCGTCGGCCGAAGTGAATTCAATGGTTATTGGCCATTGGAATGAGTCTGACGTGTGATTGGAGAGGCAGTCCACAATGAAGTCGAGCGTATCCCCGGCCTCAACGAGTGTCGTTCCCACGGACGATTCCACGGAATTGTTCAGGCTCGTCCATTCTCCCAGCAGTCCGCTCTGATTGAGGGCAGCGCGGCTGCTGACGATTCGAGCCCGAACGCCGTCGCCGTTCGGGCTGCCGTGGTGCAGAGTGCCGGAGATCGTCAGTGTACCTGATTTCGAAGCAACCCAGCGTCGAATTACCGCGCGTCCGGGCTGATCCGGATGACCACCATTCGCATGAAGGAGGACGAAACCAAGCTGCGGATCCGGCAGCGTGGCACTGGCCTGCCACTGACTGCCTGTAAAGTGCTGTAAGGCTGTAAAGCTCTCCGTTTGCTGTTTTTCTTCGTTAAATGAACCGTAGCCTTACTGCCATGATTCGTTTGGCGGCGCGGCAAAGGTCGGAAGTTGGGCCAGTTGATCGGCTGGAATTCCGGTGGCTTCAGTTCGACAGCGGACAGCCAGAGCGGCAGCGTGATTAAGAATCGTTCCGGAGTTCATCATCATCAGGGATTGCGTCGCCACAGTGGAAACGGGACGACGTTCGCAATTCACTTCCATGACCGGTGCATCAAAAGCCTGCAGCATGGCGACTGGTTGTGATCGTCGAACTTTAACGTAAAGACTTCGGCGAGTTTCCTTGTCGTCGATAACAATCTGTCCGGTATCATCTTCCATAATCGGCACGGGGGCGCCGAATTGCTGAGGGCTGAGTCGTCCAGTAACAGCCAACAGCCGGTCACGTACCAGTTCGGCATCCAGTCGCACGATCGATTGACGCGAATAGAATCGATTGTCCGGATCCAGAGATTCATGCATCGCCATTCGCCGCGACGACTGTCGCCATGCCGTAGATGACAGAATAAGTCGATGCAAATGTTTGACACTCCAGCCATTCTGCACAAACTCATCGGCGAGCCAGTCCAGCAATTCCGGATGCGTCGGAGCCACGCCCAGACGACCAAAATCGCCTGGAGTCGGCACGAGACCGCGTCCAAAATGATGGAGCCAGATACGGTTGACGATCACTCGAGCCGTCAGCGGATTCTCGCGGGCCGTCAGCCATTTCGCGAACGCCAGTCGTCGGCCGGAAGTTGGCAGACCTGGGTCATCGGCCGCAATCTCCATTCGCGAATCTTCCGGACACGCCGCAGTCAATCCGGCCGGCAGGATAACGCCTTTGGGCTGCTGAAAATCGCCGCGATAGAAGAGACGGGTCTCTGGGAGATGCCCGGCTGGTTCAGTGAGTACAGACAGGAATTCTTCGAGTGGACGTTTGCCGTTGGCTTCCGCAATTCTCGCATCATACTTTTTCAGGTCGTCTGCAGCCTCGGGAAGGTACTGGTACAAGACTCCCGGAGAAATATTGACGCTGGGATTTTTTGCGAGCAGATCAGTTTGCTCGGCTGTTCGTTGACCGGCGTCTGTCTGGTAGGCAACGCGTAGATTCGTTCGCAAAGACTCTTCATATTTCATCAATTCCTTTTCAAGAGCCTGAGCCATGTATTCCTTTTCCCTGGCGGATCTCTCGACGGCGATGGAGGCGGCTTCGACCGATGCGGCGTTTGCCTTTTCACGATCAGCCTGAGTGTACAAAGACACCATTCGCTGCGAAGGAAACTGCCAAACCTGCCAATCCAATGCCGGAGCAAAAACAGCTCTCAATGCGTAATAATCCGTCTGAGGAATTGGGTCATAGCGATGATCGTGACATTGCGCGCATCCAACGCTGAGCCCAAGCAATGAGGTACTGACAATTTTGATCGTGTCGCTGATCACCTGATTGCGAGCCGTTGAATTGTCTTCACCACTGCCGGTGCCGTCCGCCGCCATGCGGAGGTATCCGGTGGCTGTGAGCAGTTCGATTTGCTCGACAGTCAGATCTCCCTGTTGAGAACCGGCAAGCTCGTCTCCGGCAAGTTGCTCAGTGATGAAACGATCGAACGGCTTGTCTGAGTTAAATGAGCGAATGACATAGTCACGGTATTTCCAGGCCCAGGGGCGTTCTGCATCATTGACTGTATAGCCATCAGAATCTGCATAGCCTGCCACATCCAGCCAGTGCCTTGCCCAACGCTCACCATAACTGGGTGACGACAGCAGTGATTCGAGCAGCCTTGCATACCAGTCTTCGGAAGGATCGCTCAGCCATTGCTGAAGTAATTCCGTAGTTGGGGGAAGGCCAGTCAGATCGAAGTGGGATCTGAGAATAAGCGTATGACGGTCCGCATCGTCGGCAAAAGTCAGGCCGTCGGGCATTTGAGCCAACAGAAACGTGTCGATCGGCGAGCGCACTCGGTTATTGTTCTCGGGCTTCAGTGTCGGTTCCGTCGAGCGTCGAATTGGCTGGAATGACCAGAAAGCACGTTCCTCGGGTGTGATGCCGAGCCCCGGCGGGAGGTTTTCTGGTTCGGCTCTGGCTGTCATCGCACCGCTGGAAATCCATCGAGCCAGCGTCTCGAGTTCTTTCGCCGTGACTTTCTTCTCGCCGGGCGGCATCTCTCCCCGACGAATACGCTCAAAAAGTAGGCTGGCATGGGAATCGCCAGGTTGAATGGCGGGGCCAGACTCGCCACCCTTTTTCATCAAGCGAACCTGCCGCAGATCAAGCCCCCCCTTAATCTCTTCCACCGCTCCATGGCAGTCGAAGCAGTGGGCTCGAAAAATCGGACGAATGTCACGCTCGAACGTCAGTTCCTCCGCAACAAGCGAACTCTGCAATCGTGGCAGTGTAGCCATGACGACAAGCCAAAGCTTGAGACCAGACACGATCATCGATTGAGCAGCCACAGGCATTCGGTGCTCCCTGGAATTGCGGGTTCCTTCAGGACAATCTTCGAAAAGACTTCGCTCGTCGCGCCCTGCCGTTAATAAAGTGCTGTATTTGCCACCCACCAATTCTAACTTTTTTGCCCGGCAATGTGACTCTAAAATTCAGACTTCTCGGAGTTCCCCAAAAACCATCAACTTCATACCAGAAACTCGAGAACATCAATTGCAGCTGCATTTTTGTGATCCAGCCGCACGGCATTTTCGCACGTGAGCAAATGGTTGTATTTAACGGCCGCCCCCGTGTTGAACAGCATGACGGTTTCATCCGGCCCGATCCAGCCAGAGTCCTTCAATTGTCGAGCGGCCCGCCATACGGCCCCGCCTTCAGGTGCACAATGGAGCCCCTGGTGTTGCGCCAGCTCATAAACGCCCTGCATCAGTTCCTCATCCGTTACCGTGATTGCCGTACCATGACTCCTGTTCAGGATATCGAGCATGATGAAATCTCCCACGGCCGCGGGAACGCGGAGTCCGGAAGCGATTGTCTGAGCGTTTGGAAACATCGGTGCCGACGTCGCGCCGTCTCGAAAGGCTTTCACGATCGGCGCACAACCTTCGGCCTGAACCACGACCATGCGAGGTCGCTTTGTTCCGATCCAGCCAAGTGCTTCCATTTCCTCGAATGCCTTCCACATCCCGATCAGCCCTGTGCCACCACCGGTTGGATAAAGGATCACGTCGGGCAATTGAAGAGTCGAACTCTGTCGATAGTCGGCAAGGTCGAATGCCAATTCATAACCCATCGTTTTCTTGCCTTCGATGCGAAATGGCTCCTTGAGCGTGGAAAGGTCGAACCAGCCGAAACGATCACAGGCAGCACGGCAGAGTCGCCCGCAATCACTGATCAGCCCGTTGACCAGACAAACCTGCGCGCCACCACAGGCGGATTCAAGGATATTGGCCGGAGGAGTATCTTCAGGAACAAAGATGATGCACTTCATCCCCGCTCGAGCAGCATAGGCGGCAGCAGCTCCTGCAGCGTTACCAGCCGAAGGCAGGGCGACGGTCTTGACCCCCAAAGCCGCCGCGCGAGTAATCGCGGCCGACATTCCGCGAGCTTTGAAGCTCTGCGTGGGATTAAAACTTTCGTCTTTTACCAGCAAGTTGCCGAAGTCGCTGAATGGTCCTCTCAATTTGCACGGAACCAGAGGCGTCAGCCCTTCACCCAGTGATACGGCTTCACGCACTGAGTTGACGGGAAGCACTTCGTGAAATCGCCACATTGACCGCTCGGATCGGCGTCGAACGACTTCCGGAGTAAAATTTGCCTTCAAGCCGTTCAGGTCGTACCGTGCCAACAGTGGTTTGCCTGCACGACTTAAACCCTGTAGCTTGCCGTGATCATACACATCCCCTGTCAGTGAACACTCCAGTGACATATGCATAGGCAGGCAACGTCCTTCGGTTTCGTGGCTTCAGTCTTGAGGCGAACGGCAATTGTCCGATAGAAAGTGCCCGTTATACTGTTTTACGCCACCACCGCCACTGCCGAGGTGGAGTTGCTGTTGAGAAGTTTTGGAACATGACGGGAATTTGAGAGATTCTCCTGCCCTTTATCGACGTTCAATTGCCATGCTCCTTACGTGATGGGGATATAAGCCCTTCCATGACGACAGTAAACTCAAGGCCGATGTTTGTTACAGAATGAATACTATGAATCGATTTGCATTCGCAGCGAATGCGTTTAAATACCTTCCGGGCAAGGATGCCATGGTCAGTGCATTACAGAGTGGTTACGAAGTCGTTTTGAACCGAGTTTTAGCGTCCATCGCGGTGGGAAGTGTTATCGCACAACTGTGTGTGAGTTGGCTGAATCTTTGCGGCAACTCCCCGATATCGCTCGCGTGCCTGATGATTGGGTACGCGGCAGGTGCGATCGTCGCGAACTGGGTGGGAGATTTTTTACCCCTCCACATCGTTCGCAGAAACCGGGTTAACATGCACGCTTTGTGCCTTGCAACAGCGATTCTGCTGCTTTGCTGGCTATTACCCGAACTCCTGAACGCGACGTTGTTAGCAGGCAGCGAAACCGTTGGCGCAGGAGGAGCTTTGCAGTCTCTTTTGGTATTTATGTTTCCAGCGTTGATTGTTGCCGTGTTGAGTTCACTGGCCGGGCTTTATTTTCAGTCGGTCACACCCGTCTACGGTGGTACGTGGATGCGTTCCTTCCTCGCGGGGGGACTCGGAGTTTCCGCATTGCTGACTCAACTTTTTTTTGAGATCCCTCTCGCGTTAACCGCGACCGCCGCGACACTCTTATCGTTTGTGTTTTACACAGTTTTTCGCCTGTCCACAGGAAATCCGGAGGAAGTCTCACCGCGTTTGCGCTCGTCGGTTTCTCCGATACCCGAGTTGCTGCCATTGCATTTTTGTGCGGTTGGCATGCTGGCCATTTCGGTTTCGGAAACTGTCTCCCGGTTGCTGCCGATCAGTGTTCCGGTAATGCTCTTGAGCGTGGGGATCGCGGCGTGTGGTCTGCTGGCAGGCTCGGCACCTAAAGTCGTAAACATCTTAAATGCAAAGGCAATGAACGCCATTGCACTGCTGATCGTAGCGGCTTTCCCAATCATGTTTACTGGCTTGGCAGAGTTTAATCTGTGGGTTTCAAACCACGAAGGCTCGGCGCTGGGCGTGATCATTGTACGAGCACTTCAGTGTGCTGGCCTTGAGATGGCTGTTCTGCTTCCAGCCGTTTTGGCGTCCTCTGACGCGCCGAGCAGGTCCGGCGGCCGGGTTGAGTTGTTATCGGCGACGGGCGGCATTGTGTTGGGACTGATTCTGGTTTCCCGCGGATTCTCGCCACTGCTGGTGATGATGACGGGATTGTTATTGCATACGTGGGCTTTGTTTACCGGAATTCGAAAGACAAACTCCGACCTGGAATGGCAGATCAAAGTCAAATCGCGCGTTGTGACTTTGCGAGCATCCTCGGCAATGTTCGCCATTCCCTGCCTGATCGTGCTGGGAAACTTTGACACCGTTCGGACTTCCTCCCTGCTTTTTTCGGCAAGAACATCAGCGGCAATTGAGCGAGGCGTGGATAGAGATCTGATTGCTCAGTCGGACGCGAATCGACTTGTCGCCACTGTTGCTGCGGGCTCCGGTGAGTTTTCTGTCTGGCGCAGGGCCGGCAATGTTGTTGAATTCCAGAGAAATGGGGTCTCGCTGGGCAAAGTCAGTACGAACACTACTCTGTCGCCGCAGCCAGCCGAGGAAATTCTTCCCGCCATCATGGCTCTTGTCAGTCATCCCCGACCGTCTCGGGTACTGTTGCTTGGCGACGATAATGGTGCCTGTTTACGAACTTGCAGCAACTTTCCCGTGTCGGAAATTGTTGCCGTGCGTTCTGAGCGTGGCCTTACAGAACTCGCCCATCGTTTTACATGGAGTGGCCAGGCTGTCCCGGCCGACGAGGATTCTCGCGTCAGGATTCTGCATACGCTCCCGATCATTGCGTTGAAAGACCGAACCCTGAAACGATTTGAGGTGGTCGTTGCCTCGTCCGACTCCGCACAACTGCTGTCGGGAGCGTGCCAGTTCACATCAGAGTTTTATTCGGCAGCACGCTCGCGAATGACCGCGGATGGAGTCTTTTGCCAGCGTTTTCGCCAGCTGGAACTAGGGCCTGAGCCGATAAAAGAAGCGATGTCCACAATGCTGTCGGTCTTTGCTCATGTCGGCGCAGTGCAGACGGTTCCTGGTGAGATCCTGCTGTTTGCCACAGACAACAACGATGGACTTATCGACCGTGAAATTCTCTCACGACTTCAGCGGGAACACGTTCAGGCTGAGATTGCCTCGACTGGCTGGGACTGGGCTGAAGTCGCCATCTTGCCTCTGGTCGATGCCAAAGATCCGGTCGGGATCTTCAACAAGCAAAAAATGCCAGGAACAAACTCCATAGGAAATGCCAGTTTTGTAATGCATCTGCCGTTTGAGTCAGCTCGATCCGGATCGTGCAGCGAAGAAATTCGCCAGGCATTTGCACCGCATCAAATACAACTTCTCGGAGCTGTCCCCGTGGGAGAAGGGCATCAGGAAGTCAAACGTCGCCTGAGCGCTCTGACTCAGCAAAGGGAGATTCTGGCAGGCATGCCCGATCAACCGTGGACCTATCGCAAGTCTCTCAGGATGGAAATGCAGCAGAGTCCTCGGCCACCAATGGAACTGGTTCAGAATGGCCACATTGTGAAGACATCGCATCCCCTGGATGTCTTCAGTCAGGATTACTTTAAGTCGCTTGGTCGTGCCTTGACGGCCATCAGTCAGTCTGAGCCAGCAGCGGCCGAAATCGAGTCGATGGAGCGATTTACCGACAACCCCGAACCGCTCCTGAGCCATTTCGCGCATTATGAAATTGTTCGACTGCATGAACTTGCCGGACATCCGAATCCTGCCGATGAGTTTCGTCATCGATTGCATATCGTATTCTTCACTTCGCCGTCCGATGCGTCCGTGCGCCCCGTGATCTCATCGATAGAGCAACTGGTTCAGCAGCCTACTCTGGTGGCAGATGATTCCGAGCGCTACGACATGCTGAATTCTCTGCTTCAGAAACTGATTGAACGCTGGGAAGCTCGAACTGCCTGGGAGCCTCGGTCGGCAATCAGAGTCCAGAATGACGTCGATCAGTCGGTTCGAGTGACAAATCTCGCACTCGATCTGATGGAATCGGATCTGGCATCTGCGGATGTGACCTTGTCGGATTTTTTTCGCAGAAGACGCTATCTTAACGCGGCACTGATCAGTCCATTACGAGATTATCGGGACCGAGTGCTGGCTCACCGCATGAAGACAGAGAAACCGGCAGAAAGACCGGCAGAGTCCGATACAGAAGACCCTAACGATATGCCCTTGTTGCTGAACTCCGGAGAGGATTTAAGCACCAACTGATTTGCCATCGAAGGACACGGAAAGTTGCACAAATGAGTCGATTGGTTCATTTCACTTGCGGAATCCTTTTGGCTGCCTGCTGGTTCAATACAGCAACCGATGCTTGCGCGCAGGGGATTTCATCCGGGGGAGCGAAGAAAAACAATTCGCAGGATCCTGAAAAACCGAAGCTCGATTTGGAACTGGATGTCTTGATTCAGACAGGTCCGTCTTACAGGGTCAAGGCTCAGGAATGGGGGCGAGCATTTCAGGATGTGGGATATACTCCGCAGTTTCGCCAGCCAAAGCCAGGAGAGGCGACACGAATAGAGAACGTGGAAATCGACGGCAAGCGGTCTGTACGAGTTGTCTGCGGCATGTCGGTGGATGGGAGTCTCAGCGTTCGTGACCGCAAGTTTACCATTGCCGATGGTAAGGAACTTAAAGCATTCCTTGACGAAGTTTCGCAGTTCGGAGCCGGCGGCCCACCCGAAAAAGATGCAAAATGGGGCATGACCGACGAGCAGTTACAGGACTTGCTAAGGCGACTTAGTGATCCGATTACCACGGAGATAAGCCTCGAATCGCCGCTGGTGACCATTGAATCGATTGGGCTCCCAGAGGGGGTTCGAATGAAGTTCAAGGAATCGGCACGAGAATCAGCGCTGGGACGTCGACCGAAATCGGCTCCGGAGTCACTGAATCTCATTGGATACAGCAAAGGGACAGCGATCGCCATCGTATTGGCTCAATATGGACTTGGATTTCGTCCCGAATACGTGGCCGCGAAGAACTATGAGATCGAGATCGATTTGGGAGGCGAGTCGAATAATCTTTGGCCGGCAGGCTGGAAGGCTCAGGAAAGTACTTCGGTAATATTTCCTGCCTACATGAAAGCGATCCCAGTTGACGTCGAAGAGGCGGAAGTCGCCGCGCTGCTGAAAGTGATTTCCGATCGACTGAAAGTGCCATTTTACAGGTCATCCCACGTCCTTGCTTCTGAGGGTAAAGATGTGGAGGTGCTGACCTACACGCGCAAGTCAGACAAGGTGTCGCCCTCGAAACTTTTGACCGCCATCGGTGACAAGCTTCAACTTGGTTTTGATGTACGAGTCGACGAGTCAGGAAAAATCTTCGTTTGGGCCACGACAGCTGAAGAGTCGGCCGCCTTTCGTAGTCGTTTCGCACACATTCGGCAGAAATACTAGAACTTGCGATGCGATCGCGTGCGACAGCGTCTCACTTTTAGGCATTTTTGGCATCGATAATTGCCAAAATCATTTTCCCCGATATCATCCGAATGGCGAATGTGCTTTTGCATCGCCAGGTGCGAGATTCCTTTGGGGCTTGGCAATGTCTTCAGCGTTGGATGCGAGAGATCGTGAGATCCTTAAGCATTTGCATCAGTTAAATGGTGCGGACATTCAGGCGTTGTGTGAACTGCTCGGTGTGACTCGAACGGCAATTCGCCAGCGGATTTCCCGCCTGGAAACGGCCGGGATGATCGGTTCGCAGTTACAGAGTCAGACACGCGGCAGGCCCCGGCTGCTTTATCGTGTGACTGCTGAAGGGCTGCACGAACTCGGTGAAAACTATCGAGAATTGGCGGTTGTCCTATGGGAAGCGATTGCGGGGTTTGAAGACGCCGAGATTCGATCCACTCTGATTAGTCGAGTGCAGAATTCTCTGGCGGAGCGTTTTCGCCGGCAACTTGTGGCGTCCGATTCGGTTGACCAGCGTCTTGATCAACTGGCGGAGGAGATGACGTCCAGCGGTTTCAATATCGAGAGTGATCATTCTGGCGGGTTACGGATCCTTCGGGAGACGTCCTGCCCATTTCCAATGCTGGCTGACGTCGACGATGCGATTTGCCAGATTGAGCGACAGGTTCTCGAGCAGGTTCTGGGGGCTCCGGTAGAATTTCGGTCCCGGTGCCGGGATGGACAAGGGTGTTGTGAGTTTCAAGTGATGGGTGGCCCGGAGTTGGCTGTGGTTTCCGGCTGCCGGTCTGCTGTTCAGTCCTTGGAAATTTCTGTGGGCGATTGAAAGACCAAGGCGGACTGATAGAGTTCCGGCTGCACGTCCTGCGTCTGTGGCAAGCGTGGGGTTCAGTCAGTGCTTTAGAGTATGAGTGGTTGCAAAACAAGAGGTTTGAGCGTCATGACATGGATTGAAGGTCGATTCGAAGAAAACGTGATCACAACGACGATGGAGCAGGCCATGAATTGGGGCCAGCAGTCGTCGATATGGCCGATGACATTCGGTCTGGCGTGCTGTGCGATTGAAATGATGGCGGCGGGTGCGAGCAAATACGACCTTGATCGCTTCGGGGCCGGTGCGTTTCGCGCGACACCTCGCCAGGCGGACCTGATGATCGTCGCTGGAACGGTGACCTTCAAGATGGCCAGCCGAGTTCGGCGTCTGTATGAGCAGATGCCGGATCCAAAATATGTGATTGCCATGGGTGCCTGTACTGTGGGCGGCGGTCCTTATTTTAAGCACGGCTATCACGTTGTAAAGGGCGTGGACCTTGTGGTTCCGGTGGATGTTTATGTGCCAGGGTGTCCTCCTCGTCCGGAGGCTCTGCTGGAAGGCTTGATGAGAATACAGGACAAGATAAAGGCTCGCAAAGTAACTCGTGGAGAATCGGTTCTGCCGGTTCCACATCACTCGGGTTACTCCGCGTTGAATGTGTGATTGAAGTTAAATAGCGGCATTGCCACTGCCGGTTGTTGTGTTGAATGAAAACTGACTGAATCCCGTTGAAGAGTATTCGCAAGCATTGCGGCGTCGTGTTGAGCCGCATGGTTTGTGTCTGCGAGGAAGTGCTAGCGAAATGAATAGTGTTCTTAAGATCTCCAACCTGCATGTCAACGTTGGTGAGACGCCCATTCTGAAGGGCGTCAACATGGAAATTCGTCAGGGCGAGATTCACGCTTTGATGGGCCCCAACGGTTCAGGAAAAAGCACGCTGGCTTATGCCTTGGCCGGGCATCCGAACTACACTCTGACTGACGGTTCCATCGAAATCGATGGCGTGAATGTCACGGAAATGGAACCCGACGAACGGGCTCGGCTTGGCATGTTTCTGGCGTTCCAGTATCCGGTCGTGATTCCGGGTGTGAAAGTGGCTGACTTCCTGCGACATGCCGTTTCCAACATTCGCAATCCGGATCGCAAGGAAGGCGAAGGTCTGATCGGAATGCGGGAATTTCGCAAGGAAATCCGCGAACGCATGAACGAACTGGGCATGGATCAGGAGTTCGCTCGCCGCTATCTGAACGATGGTTTCTCCGGCGGCGAAAAGAAGCGAATGGAAATTCTTCAGCTTGCAATGCTACAACCTCGATTTGCAATCCTGGACGAAACGGACAGCGGGTTGGACAGCGATGCGGTGCGAGTGGTCAGCGAAGGGCTCGCGAAACTGGCTGGTCCGCAAATGGGCGTACTGATCATTACTCATCACGAGAGACTGCTGGAATTCAATCCGCCGCAGTTCACACACGTGATGTTGGGTGGGCGAATTGTTGAAACGGGTGACGCGTCACTGGCTCATGATCTTCATGCAAATGGATATGCGAACGTGCGGGCTCGTCACCCTGATGCGGCGGCCGAGAATGCCAAAACAGAAGCGGCGGCGGCAGTGTAAAACGGATCGGGGATCACCGAAGTACGAACGCACAAGAACGCACAAGATTGTTCCGAGCGATTTCTGAAACCTGAATGCTGAATTCTGAAACCTGAATCCTGAACAGTGAAAATTTAATATGAGCACTGATACTCCAACAAAATCCGACGTTGAATTTGGCAGCTACAAATACGGCTTCCATGATTCTATGGACAACTATGCGTTTAAGAGCCGCAAGGGGCTGGACACGCAGATTGTTCGCCAGATTTCGGAGATGAAGGGTGAGCCCGCGTGGATGACGGAGTTCCGTCTGGAATCGCTGGCAATTTTTGAATCTCGTCCGATGCCCAACTGGGGCGGCGACATGACCGACCTGAACTTCCAGGACATCTTCTATTACATGAAGGCTGCCAACGAGCAGGAGACTTCGTGGGATGATGTGCCAGAAGAAATCCGCCGCACCTATGATCGACTCGGGATTCCTGAAGCGGAAAAGAAGTATCTGTCTGGTGTGAAGGCTCAGTACGATTCCGAAGTCGTTTACGGCAGCCTTCAGGAAGACCTTTCCAAGCAGGGCGTGATCTTCACGGATACAGATTCCGCGTTGCGTGATCATCCGGATTTATTCCGTGAGTATTTCGGCACGATCATTCCTCCGGGCGACAACAAATTCGCCGCGTTGAACTCGGCTGTTTGGTCTGGCGGCTCCTTTATTTACGTTCCGAAGGGCGTGAAGATTGAGTTTCCGCTGCAGGCCTACTTCCGGATTAACAGCCAGAACATGGGGCAGTTCGAGCGAACTCTGATCATTGTCGATGAAGGTGCAGCAGTTCACTACGTCGAAGGCTGCACGGCTCCAACGTACAGCAGCAACAGTCTGCACTCGGCGGTCGTAGAGATTGTTGTCAAGCGAGGCGCAAGGTGCCGTTACACGACGATTCAGAACTGGTCGAGCAACGTTTACAACCTCGTCACGAAGCGTGCCATGGCGTATGGCGATTCACTGATGGAGTGGATCGACGGTAATCTCGGATCAAAACTGACCATGAAGTATCCGGCCATCTGGTTGATGGAACCTGGTGCTCGTGGAGAGACGCTTTCGATCGCCTTCGCTGGCGAAGGCCAGCATCAGGATGCCGGAGCCAAGATGGTTCACTGTGCTCCGAACACGTCCAGTCGCATCATCAGCAAGAGCATTTCAAAAAGCGGCGGGCGATCAAGCTACCGAGGGTTGGTGAAGGTTCACAAGGACGCAGTGAACTGCCGATCGAATGTCGTTTGTGATGCCCTGATTCTTGATTCTGACAGCCGCAGCGATACGTATCCCTACATTGAAGTTGAAGAAGAGAACGTGGCGATTGAGCACGAAGCCAGCGTCTCAAAGATTGGCGAAGAGCAACTCTTCTATCTGATGAGCCGCGGTCTGTCAGAGACAGAAGCATCGGCCATGATCGTGACCGGCTTCATCGAGCCGCTCGTGAAGGAACTGCCCATGGAATACGCGGTGGAATTGAATCGACTGATTGAACTGCAAATGGAAGGGTCGGTAGGGTAGTTTTTGCGGAGGGTGTGACAAGCGGAGCGAAGGCACACCAGCATTGTTTGAACCAGGCGCGCCTGCGCATTGTGTGCTGCCCCTACGACCTCTTGAGTGCCAAATGTCATCCACAATTACTGATAATTCTCGTATCGGGTTCTCGGCCGAAGTCTTTGAACAGTTCCTGAAGACTCGCGTTGAGCCGGCATGGATCACAGAGGCTCGTCGCGCTGCGTTTGAGCAGTATCAGATTCTGCTGCAGGCTGAACTGGATCCGGAAGAATTCAAACGCGTCGATCTGCGGGTGTTCAACGCTGCCAGGTTTCGGCCCACGTCCGGGACGGCAGAGGCAGCCATCATCACAACGCTATTGAGTGACAAGACCGAATACGGTGGGTCGGTGGCTCACGTGAATGGACAAGTCACTCATGCGGGAGTTTCTGAAGCCATCAAGGTTCAGGGAGTTCTCTTCGGAGAGCTGCAAGGACTTCTGACGAGCCATCCTGAACTGCTCGAACCGTACTTTATGAAGCAAGCGGTAAAACCGGATGCCGATCGCTTCTCTGCGTGGCATGCCGCGTTCTGGACTGGTGGCACTCTGCTGTATGTGCCCCGCAATGTTGAAGTCACACTGCCATTGCACAGTCTGATTGCTCATAGCCGGGACGGCGTGGCTGAGTTCAGCCATACGCTGGTTATTCTGGAAGACGGAGCCAAGGCCACACTGCTGGAAGAAACGACATCCTCCACAGCGGACATCGCCGGGCTGCACGTGGGCTGTGTAGAATTGATCGTCGGCAAGGATGCCAATCTTCGATATGTACAGCTCCAGAACTGGAATCAGAAATCCTGGCACTTTGCTCATCAGGCTGGCTGTGTTGGCAGCAATGCTTCGCTGCAGTGGACAGTCGTTGGCTTGGGCAGCAAGCTGTCTCACATTCATCAGGACATCAACCTCAACGGCCGGGCGGCCACGGCAGAAGTCAATGGCGTCACCTTCGCCAGCGATCGCCAAAAAATCAGCTACTATACTCAACAGCATCACAAGGCTCAGGGAACGCACAGCGACCTACTTTATAAGGAGGTCCTTCGCGACCAATCCCGGGTCATTTGGCGCGGAATGATTAAGGTCGATCCGGCCGCTCAGCAGACGGATGGCTACCAGCGCAGTGATGCGTTGATGTTGAGCGATGAGGCTCGCTGTGATTCGATTCCCGGACTGGAAATCGAAGCGGATGACGTGCGGTGCACGCACGGGGCAACCACAGGCCGAGTCGACAAAGAACAGATTTTTTACTGCATGAGCCGTGGGATTCATCGACATGAAGCCATGCACATGATCGTGGAGGGTTTCTTCCAGAAGGTCTACGACCGCATTCCAGTCGAAGTTGTTCGAGAAACGCTCAGCCGCACAGTGCAAAGCAAGCTGGGTATTGAGTCGATCGCTGTCTAGTCGGCTCGTCGAACCGCCGCAGGCAGCAGCGTTTCAAAGCGGCATTCTGTGTTGTGCAGTCCCCATTTCGGGCCTGAGAATAGCTTCCTCTGACAAAGATCAAATAGAACAAGTTGAGATCCATGGAACGAGTGATCGGAACTGACGAACTGAAGTCCGGAGAGCGTCGCAGTGTCTACGTAGACGATCTGCCCTGCCTCGTCATTCGAATTGAGCAACAATACTTTGTCATCGAAGACGTGTGTTCTCATGATGGCCAGCCACTCACCAACGGATTGATTCAGGACTGTTCCATCATTTGTCCTCGTCATTCGGCCCGATTCGACCTGAAGACCGGCAAAGCGCTTTGCATGCCAGCCACTGATGCAATTAGAGTCTTCAAGACCGAGATTCGCGATGCCGCTGTCTGGGCTGGCTAGTTCTCAGGTGACCTTAGACCAACGACTGAAATCCTTAATTTGAAATCTGAAATCCATGGCCACAGACACAGAACTGATTGAAGCACTGAAGCAAGTGATCGATCCGGAATTAATGGTCAACATTGTTGATCTGGGACTGATTTATTCGGTCGACCAGACGGAACGAATAGTTGCCGTGCAGATGACACTGACAAGTCCCGCCTGCCCTGCGGGACCTCAAATTGTACAACAGGCAAAGATGGCCCTTGAGCGGCTCGACGATGTGGATGAAGCCAAAATCACGATCACACTGACTCCTCCATGGACGCCCGACCGAATGACGGACGATGCGAAAGACCAACTCGGAATCTTTTAGTGCAGGAATGCATTTACCAGCGAAACAGCCCGGTTCCCCAAGTCAGCCCAGCACCGAAACCGCACATCAGCACAAGGTCACCCCGTTGAATTCGGCCTTCGCGAAACGCTTCATCCAGAGCCAGTGGAATTGATGCGGCGGACGTATTCC
>JANPHT010000434.1:0-2637 GCA_031424595.1 Planctomycetota bacterium | reverse complement strand
TTTATCTGAAGAGCTACGAATCAGGAGCCGATTGTTACAAAGGGCTGTCAAGTTATTTCAAATTCTACAGCCACGAACGTCCTCATCAATCGCTGGATTTCCGAACGCCCTGGGAAGTCCACAACAGCCGCTCATGACTCCCGCGAATCCACCTAAGCATTCGCGTCCAGTGGTCCGAAAACCGGGGTCCACTTCAGTTGCCATTTGCGACGATCACCGATTCGAATCTAAAGTTCGGTTGCGACAAGTTACGGTGTGAACCACGGATCTTTCTGAATCGCTTTGAGGCATTCATCAATTGGAAGCGAAGCGTACAGCCCGACCCATTCGCCATTGTGACGATTGAAAGAAAGTGAAAACCTTCCGTTACCCAGATGTTCCATCCTTGCAAAATTTGATTCGAACGATGGCGACAACGCATTCGGGCCGGGACATGTGTAGGTCGAAAAGAAATAGAAGTATTTCCTGTACCACTTCGTTCCGATGTCAGAGACATAGTTGAAATCCATGTCTGGCTTCTGCGGCACAACGTGCTTTGGCTTCAGCACGTTTTCAATGAGATTTGTGGCCTTCGCTTCCAAGTTGGACTTGATAGCATCTGGTATGGACGTTTTTGAAGTCTTTGCCGATTTGGTCAACCACGAGTTTCGCTGTTTTGCCATCACCACCACTCCTTTTGGTTGTTACCACAGACTCATGAGTCAAGAACTCGATCTTTGCATGATAGTGGAGGTTGGTCTCAGATTCATCCACCGCATTGCAAAGTGCATTCGCCGTCTGTTCTGACAATCTGACTTGCTGACTACCGTTTCAGTCCCTCTGGTAGTTCTTTCAAACGCTCAATGCTGATGATTTCATGGAAAAACCACGGTTCTCCTGAATTGCGGCGAAACATCGCACACATCGATGGGTACTTCGTTCCGTCGTATTCCTTCCACTCACTGAACCGATAGATGTCGTTTCGCCAGTCCACACGGACGAGTTCATGTGTGGTCTTGTCGAAATACATATCAATCGCCGGGTCCACGCTGCCTGTGACTTGAATCCCAGTCAATTCCCTTTCGTTGTCAGTCACGTCAGGGATGAGTTCGATTTTGGATTTTGGGTCATTGAGAACACCCAGAGTCCACGCCCATGCCGTGATCTTTGCTGGTTCTTGCCCTCGTTCACTCGTTCCAATCCACCAAGAGTTCGGCGGCGCAACCACTGAGACACGGTAAGTGCCGGGTGATACTCGTTCTTTTCCTCCGTTGTAGCGTTCTTCCATGCGGAAGAGCTTGAGCAGTTTGTCTTCGCCGCCTGCTGCTGCAATAACCTTGCTGACAAACTCTTTCTCAGGTGACGCTTCGGAATCGTCTGCAACGCTGGGAATGTTTGAAGCCAGCACAGTCAGCGACACTGCGAGACAACACAGAACACGACGACATTTGGCTTGGAGATTTGGAGTCATGATTGAAGTTATCCTGCTTCGGGGAAAGGCAATTGTTAATTGATTATGATTTTCGGACAGCCTTACTCAATCTGTAGGCGGTATTCTTCATTGACTCCACAGCAGGATCAATCAGGGAGCGTTCCTTCACCGCTTTTTGCACGCCTCCGAGCAATACTTGACCTTCTCCCAGACTTTCGCCCATTTCTTCCGCCAAGCCGTGCCACTTTGCCGCAAGGCCTCCTCAACTAATTGCTGAACGTCCTGCTCCATCGTCGGCGTTGTGATCAGATCAAACCGGCAAGCTGGATCAGCCTGATCAACCCGCAATGCGAGGCCTCATTGGAAAGCTGACTCGTAGGGAAGGTCTGATTCAAACTCCGGCTTGTAGCGCAGCAGGTGCGCTGGGCTGTCATCGGAAGCAATCCGGATTGACGCATATCCCGCAACGGACGGATCTTTGTGGACCAGGACTGGCTTACCACTCACCGCGTAAAGCTGATCTTCGATGGCCCTCGCCGCTTCACCTGGTGTTACAAACTGGCTCCAGCACAATTTCGAGACGCTAACACAATGTTCTCCTGCACAAAAGCCGCAGGATACTATTGTTTCGGACGATGCACCATGCAGCACGGCCGCTCTGTAGCCTTTTGATCAATCGAAGGCACTGCCTTTGCACCGAATTTTCACGCGATATACTTCAGGCCGCTGAGGAGGAAGGAATTAAGAGTGACTCACCGGGATTTCCGGTCGTTGATGGCTGGCTTCGCTGCCGTCCAGAGGAATCACTTTTTGAAACCTGGAGAGACTATCTAACGGCAATTCGAAGACTCTTGTCGGCAGAATCCTTTAATAAACTGCATCTGACGACAGTGACTCGCGCTTGGCAAGTTGCCGAAGCAGCAGGTGGTCTGTTCGGATTCCTCAGAGTCTCGCGAGCCGAGGAATTGGCAATTCAGGATCTGAATTTGGCGTTTGTAGGGTGATCCGAATTCAGCAGCGCGTCTCGTCGAATCAGCCCAGTGAATTGTCAGCCATGGAATGATGGAAATGCGAACTTCCCATTGTGTGCCACTGGCGATGCCCAGCTCAATCGCTAGTTCCGCGAAAGGAACTCATCAAGGTTCAGAATTGTATTTGCCACCACAATCCAGCCGGAGAATTCAGCCTCTGTCATGCCTTCCGGAAGAGTTGTGCGTGTCGCTTTT
>JANPHT010000433.1:0-1575 GCA_031424595.1 Planctomycetota bacterium | reverse complement strand
TCAGCGATTGTTTCCCGATGAAGAAATCTCAGAAGCCGCAGGAGTCCTTGAAATGATCTCAAAAACTCCCGAACAACTGATGCTCTACAACGCTCGCCTGAAATTCCAGCGCGACGAGGTCGCAAGGATTCTTCAGGCACGGCTGGAGGCGCATCAGGAAGGTCGGCAGGAAGGCGAAGAAATCGGTGAAGCACGAGGTGAAGCTCGAGGTGAAGCACGAGGCGTGCAGATTGGTCGCATCACTGTCCTGCAGGAACTTCTTGGCCTGCGTCCATCGACTTCTGAGGATTTTTCTGGCTGCGATGCGACGCATTTGAATACCATTGCCGAACAATTGCAGCAGCAGCTTCGCTCCCGCAATTCCTGAACACTAGTAATGCTGGAGGAACGACCGAATCCCGATTGGCCGACTTCTGAGGCAGCAAAATGGCGTCCCGATTTAATGATGGAGGATGAAACTGGCGCTGCGGATTGGAATGGGGGGCGATTTGTGGCCGTGTCACTTCCCAATCAACGAGGCCTGAGTGTTCGTGGCTGATCTGGTAACACCGAACAAAAGACTGGCGAATCTGCAGACATGGCAGACATAGCAGGCTCACCGCAGATTGAGCCTTGATGGTAGAGCCGGCACAGGGCCTCTGAAACCAGATATCTCACCTTTCAGGTCACGGTTGTGTAAAGAACCGGACGCAAAATTTTGATGAAGTTTTCCGGATTGCTGGTTTTGACTGCGTTTTTGGCGCTGACATCGCCGAAACGCGGAGACTTCCTGCACTCTCAAAATCGCTTCTTTTTGCGGGATGGGCTTTCGCATATGGTGAACCTGAGCGACCCCGAATTGGTTGGGCACGCCGAGTTTGGTAGAATTCTGACACTCAGGTCGTGAAGGGCGGGAAATCGTACCGAGCGGGACCCACTGAATGCAGCCGTCGATTCGGCGCGTGAACATTGCTTTTAGTGACGAATCTCGTAACATCGGGCAAGTACGTTCGCCCGCTTTTGAGCAGCACAGTCTCTTGAGGATCTGGGATCCAATGTTCGTCGATGAATCCTCTGAATCAGACTCGCCGTTGCGAGCGGCCGATTTGTTGTTGGCGGCTCAGGCGAGGTCGAATTGTTCACTGCGACCGTTGCTGCAAGGTTATCGGGACTACCTGCATCTGCTGGCTGGTGAGCAGCTGGGGTCAAACATCAAGGTAAAGGCAAGTGCTTCGGATCTGGTGCAAAAGTCGTTGCCAGAACATGGCAAGTCGGCCAGCAGCATTTTGATGAAGCACGAACTTCTGGATGCATTGCAGGTGACCTTAAGAAAGTTGCCTGGCCGGTATCAGGAGGTGATTCAATGGCGTAATTACGATCGAGCGTCCTTTGAAGAGATCTGAAGTGGACCCCGGTTTTCGGACCACTGGGCGCGAATGCTTAGGTGGATTCGCAGGAGTCATGAGCGGCTGTTGTGGACTTCCCAGGGCGTTCGGAAATCCAGCGATTGATGAGGACGTTCGTGGCTGTAGAATTTGAAATAACTTGACAGCCCTTTGTAACAATCGGCTCCTGATTCGTAGCTCTTCAGATAAA
>JANPHT010000432.1:0-6084 GCA_031424595.1 Planctomycetota bacterium | reverse complement strand
CAACATCGTCGCGATCGGCGGTCTGATCTCTCGCCAGACTGTTGGTCAGACCAGTCGAGTTCCGCTGTTCGGTGATATCCCTTACATCGGAACACGAGTATTTCAGTCAAAGAACGCGTCTGAAGTTGAAACGGAACTGCTGGTGCTGGTTTCTCCCGAAATCGTTCGTCCAATGGAACCTGATGAAGTGCCTCCAGTTCCCGGGCATAATGCGACTCACCCAAGCGATGAGCAGTTTTGGAAACGCGGCCAGACAGAAGGTGCTCCAGACAATCAGGTCTATCAAACTGCTCCATATGGCAGTGGTTCAATGCACGGAGTTCCCCAGGGATACAGTCTCTACAATCCGGCTGTCACTCATGGTGGCTACACTCCGGGGCCTGGGCTTGGTGCCGGTGCGATGATGCAGGCACCAGGATTCGCGTCCGGTCCAACTCAGGTATTCAGCGGTGGACTGCAGCCTCAGCCTGAGTATTCGCTGCCTCCTGCGACATCGTATCAGACTGCACCAATGCAGAATTACCAACAGATGCCGCAGATGGGAGGCCCTGGGCCGAACTACTCGCAGCCGCATTATTCTCCCCCAACACCACTCCCTCCGGCTCCTCCTCAATCGTTTCCACCTCAGGGAAGCACGAGTAGAACCAAGCCGTCCATGATGACGCGCGTCAGCTCTGTCTTCAGGAAAAATGATCAGCCGCAAAACAACGCCGTCAAGCCGGCCGGCTGGAGTCGACCAGCTCAAAGATAGTTTCATTCCAGAATTTCATTGCCGAGCAAGATGGCTTGGCGGTGCTTTTCATAAATTCCAGGTTTCTCGCTCAACACTCAAGAGTACCGTCCTAATTGACGTGCGGATAGGAAGAGCACTGATATGAATCTTAAGCAAACACTTCGGGCGAAGTTCGCCACGGCAGCAGTGGCTGGCCTCATGGTCACCGGCTGCTGTTCAACAAACGACTGCTGCACGACTTCAGAATGTAACTCCTGTGATCCCTGTGCGTCATCGGGTTGCAACTCTGGATGCTTCAGGGGACGTGGCACTGGATTTTTTTCCCGATTTCGCGCTAAGCACTATCCACGAAGTCGGTATGCGATTCCGGATGTCATCCCGCTTGGAGCTGTCAATCGTGCTCACTGGCACATGATGGAGACGAACGGCGAAGCAGGCGACTTTGTCATCTATCGCAATGAGTTTGTGGACAACTCATCAGAACTGACCCCGTATGGGCGTGACCATATTGCCGAAATCGCTGCCCGTATGCCCTCTGCCCCGTTTCCCGTACTTGTTCAGAGAAGTCAGAACAATGCAGATCCGGAGCTCGACCACATCCGCCGTGACATCGTTGTCCGAGTTTTAACCGACCTGGGCAATCAGGATGCTAATCAGCGTACCGTGGTTTCGCAGCCGTACAGCAACGGCATTAACTCGATGGAAGGCGAACAGGATTACGGTCGCTTCCGACAGATCCGCGGACAAAACGGTAACAACGGGAATAACGGCACCGGGGGTCGCTGACGCGGTCTATTTTCCAGTTCCAACACTCCAAAACATCCTCATGAAAAGCAGCCTCTATCTCCAGAGGCTGCTTTTTTTTCGTAAAGCCTTTCATATTCTCTGGTTAGAGTGGCCACAGGATCTCGTCTCGACAGAAATCCTCGCTTTGCCGTACAACACTGATCTCATCTGTTTCTCTCTCCTGTCTGCATTCGCGATTCTACCTTTCTCAAACTGCAATTGCGAACTGGCTCTTCTCCCGTCTCACTGTGTTTTCTCCTGGAGACCTGACAATGTCAGGACATCGCTGGCCTTCTCCTTGGCCTCTTTGCCTTCTGATTTGTTTGACTGGCTGTCAGTCAGGTGAGTCTGGCCGGATGGCTTGGAATCCATTTCGGAAACTTGCCGAAAAGCCGGTCGCGCAGAAGGAAAATGCAGCTTTTTCGCTGCCAAAGTTTGCACGGCGCCAGCAGGTAGAAAAGTCCATTGACGAGGAGGATTCCGCGACTCCAATTGCGGAAGAACAGGTCGATCGCCTGCTTGCAGACGGTCAGCAAGCCCTGCAGGATGAACGCCTTGATGATGCTCGCGCTGCCTATTCACAAGTACTGGATGCCTCTCCGGATAATGCCACAGCTCATCATGGCATGGCGATGGCTGCAGATCTATCCCAGCAATGGTCGGATGCTGAATATCATTACCGACAAGCACTAAGAATCCGTCCTCGCGATGCAAATCTGCTTTGCGATATTGGTTACTCATACCTGTTACAGGACCGCTACGCAGAAGCATCCCGCTATCTGAACCACGCCATTGAAGTAAGTCCGCAACACGAAAGCGCACATATGAATCTGGCGCTGCTCGATTTGCGGCAGGGGAATCGACAGGCCGCAGAAAATCGAATTACTTCCCGATTCGGTTCCTCCGCTCAGTCTGCTCAGATACTGGCTCAACTGGAGAGTCAGACGAGTGCAGTGACAGCGGCATTCAAGACAGAAGCATCCCACGTCATTCCGCCAAATGCCACCTTCGAACAGATTCAGGAGATAGCAAGACAGGAGCGTCTGGAAGCCATCCGCCGGCGAGCCACTCAGAGTATACCTCAACAGGACATGCAGGCGGCTCCCACAATTGATCGTGTCGCCGCGCTGCCAAATCCGAATTCTTCCGGGGACGGAATTACCTACGACACACGAACAGGCCTGCCGTTGAATCAACCGGGTTACGGAAACCACCCGAACCCTGATCCACTCGGCATGCCTTATGATGTTAACGCGGCGACTGGGATCACAGCAGAATCTGGCCATACGTCCACGGAAAATGGCCCGTTCTCCGGACTGTCGCAGAATCCTCAACAGTGGGTCAACGCACCGAATCCTGGTGCGGCACAGAATGCACAGTCGGCCGAATTCGGTCACGGCATCACGGCCCCGCCAATGAATAATTCAGCGATGAATGTCGCGACTTCGGGGACTCAGCCTCCCCTGACCATACCCTCGAATGGTGCCCGTGGAGCGACAATGAATTCCCACGCTCCGAACCCACCCCAAAACAGCTTAGTTGCGTCGATGGGCGGACAGTACATCAACCAGCCACCTGTTGGCTGGAATGGACAAGCAGGTGGCGAGATTTCCACAAACGTAAACAGTAACCCGGTGTTCAATCCGACTGTTTCTTCTGGACCATCTCCATCAGTCTCAGCACCAACTCCCGGTGGAACGTTGCCACAACAGCGAGTTATTCCAGTTCATCCTTCTGGAGCCTATCTTTCGCCTCCGGTGGGCAGCGTCAGCTACGGCCAGCCAATTGGTTTCGAATCAACCCAGCCGGCTCACGGTAATCAATCGCCAATGGCGAATGTGAGTTCAACGGATACGAACCCACGTATCGCCATGTCCTCAAGCGGAATGAATGGAGCTCCACAGAACTCCTATCAACAGGGATCCACTTCCGGTCAACCTGGAGGAACATCACGGCCACTGTACCTTGATGGACTCAACGCAGGTCCTGGTTCAATCTTTCCTATTGGGCAGCCTGGTCAGTCACAACCAGCAGACGCCTCCGGACAGCCGCCTGCTGAACGCACAGATCAGCTTAATATGAGCAACGTCAGCTCTCCCGGCTCGAACTCCATGATCAACGGCCTGATGTACGATCAGCCGACCTCTGCCCTGCCCTCGCAGGAATGGGCAAACCAGCAGCAGCAACAGTTGCGTTCGCAGCAGCTTCAGTCACAGCGATGGCTGGGACAACAGTCGCCGGGTCTGTCTCAGTCAAATGGAGGCACCGTCTCACAGGGAAATCCATCGACGTGGCAAAACGCTCGGCCAGCAACTGTCAATCCGCTGGAATCCTACGATCGTCAGCGACAGAAGATGGATTCCGAATACAACAAGACGCTTCAGCAAATGGATCAAGGCAACACAGGCGGCATTCCTCAGTTCCAATAAAGAAGAAGACAGTCTCGGTCATCTCACGAAACGATCAATTTACTGAGTGTTGGTGGCGGTATTCGTATAAAAAGATTCCGGACGACACCGCAACGTTCAAAGAATCCGTGCCATTGAGCATAGGGATAGTAAGCCGCGTCGATGAGGCCGTCTGAGATTCTGCGGAGATCCCATCGTACTCATTCCCCATCAGCAAAACCGTCCGTTGAGGGAACGAATAGTTGGACAGCGGCTGGGCCGATGGATCAAGCACTGTTGAACACACGTGACAATCATATTGCGAATGAAGTTGTCCGAGGTACGCAGGCAGATTTTCGGTTTCAACCACCGGAAGAAACAGCACGTTCCCCATCGAGACTCGCAATACTCTTCGAGAAAACGCATCAGCCGATCCCTTCCCCAAAACCACTGCGACTGCGGCAAATGCAGCAGCAATGCGAACGAGTGCCCCCACGTTTTCCGGATCCACTATTCGATCGCCTGCCAGAATCAACACGGGCCCTGTCGCCGGCAGCCATGTCTCGATGCACGGCGACGGTTTTCGAATTACGCAGGCCATAACGCCACAGTGAAAGCTGAAACCCACCAACGCGTCGGCCAGATCGGCACTCAGTCGATAGACGGAAATGTCTGCAGGAAGCCGATCTTCAAAGGACGCAAACTTGCGATCGCTGATGAGCACACTGCAAACTTCAAAACCGCTCCGTAGTACCCGCTCAACCACTGTCGGGCCCTCCGCGATAAACAGCCGCTTATCTCGCGTCATATTCTGAGTCTTCAGGCTCCGAAACACATCCAGGCGGCAGTCGTCCAGGGATTCAATTCTTTCGTGCGGCATAGGTCGGGATTCTGGCAATTCGTTCGGCGAAGTCAAAGTGGCTCCGTAGTCCGATGTGTCTCAGATCAGATTTCCCACACCTGACTGAGGATGCAGAGTCCGTTCACAGAGAATTTCCCCGGTCAATTCTCAATGGAACGCCGTCTGCTATGATCGAAAGGAAATACCCGCGTCTACAGACACTATCGATCATCAACGTCGGCCTCGCGAGGCCGGAGAAAATGCATGTCGGAACAGAATCAGAATGACGTCTCGGCCGGAGCCGTGGACTTGCTGCATAACGCATTTAAGCAACTGCAGGAACAGATCCGTAAGGTGATCGTCGGTCAGGATGACGTCATTGAACAACTGCTGATTGGACTATTCAGCCAGGGACACGTCCTGCTGGAAGGTGTTCCGGGACTCGCAAAGACGCTGATGGTCAGCACGCTGGCTCGCAGCTTGTCGATGACGTTCTCGCGAATTCAGTTTACACCGGACCTGATGCCAGCCGACATCACCGGCACCGACATCCTTCAGGAAAATCGCACTACCGGCCAGCGCGAGTTCCGATTCATCCCCGGACCGCTTTTCCACAATGTCGTTCTGGCGGATGAAATTAATCGCACACCGCCCAAGACTCAGGCAGCATTGCTGGAAGCCATGCAGGAACGGCAGGTTACCGTCGGCCAGACCATCCACAAACTCAGTTCGCCGTTTTTTGTTTTAGCGACTCAAAACCCTATCGAACAGGAAGGCACCTACACGCTCCCCGAAGCGCAGCAGGATCGCTTTATGTTCAAAGTCTTTGTGAAGTATCCTACATTTGAAGAGGAACGTCAGATTGCGCGTCAGACGACGTCCAACTTTCGCGCCGAAATACAGCCCGTGCTGACCGGTGAGCAGGTCCTTCAGATTCAGAGCACGGTGCGACAAGTCCCTGTCTCAGATCATGTGATTAACTACACACTCGCGATTGTGCGTCAGACGCGAGTTCGCGAGCCCGGTACTCCGCAGTGGATTAATGAATGGCTCGGCTGGGGCGCAGGGCCGAGAGCAGTTCAAAATCTTTTACTCGGTGCAAAGACTCGTGCGTTGCTTAATGGTCGAACCGTTGTGTCGACGGACGATATCCAAAAGCTGGCGGCGGCTGTCCTGCGGCATCGCATTGTGCCAAACTTTACGGCTCAGAGCGAAGGCATAACGTCGGACAAAGTGATCGAACGGCTGATTCAGGAAACACCTGCTCGCGAAAGTGAACTGACGAGTGACCCAGGACTTGGAAAGATTTTTGCGGCCTGAAGAGATCGCGAGAATCT
>JANPHT010000431.1:0-27002 GCA_031424595.1 Planctomycetota bacterium | reverse complement strand
TCATTTGAGATATCTCGGTTTCCATGTCCGGATGTTTTCGAATCGAGCGCGGCTTGATCAGCATCTGGCAACGGGCCTGACAAATCGCGACCTCAGGTGCATCGTGGCTGCCGGTGGCGATGGCACAGTGGCTGACCTCGTGAATCGACATCCGGGAGTGGCCATAGCGATTCTTCCGCTGGGCACAGAGAACCTGCTGGCGCGTTACATCGGCGTGCGGCGATGTGGTCGAAGACTGGCGCAAATGATTGATCGTGGACGGATTCGCGTGCTGGATTCTGCGAAGGTCAACGGGCGACGAGTTTTGCTCATGCTGAGCGCGGGAATCGATGCGGAAATTGTACAGGCTGTGCATTCCGCTCGCACGGGCAACATCTATCGACATCGTTATGTCGGGCCCACTCTGCGGGCCTTTTTCAGCAATCAACCGCGAGTGTTTACGGCAATCGCTTCCGACGGATCCGCCAGTATTTCCGGCAGTCACCTGATCGTCACCAACGTGCCAAGGTATGGATTCGAAATTCCTTTTGCGCCCAATGCAAAGCCTGATGATGGGCTATTGGACGTCCGAGCATTCCATGGAACAACTCGCTGGCAGGTATTCTGGCACGCCTTCAGGCTTCGAATCGGGCTCCCCATCCCAGACACCGACGTGACTCGCTTCAGCGCGGCCTCGGTGACAATTCACTGTGACGAGGAGACGCGTCCAGCGCCCACTCAGTGCGATGGCGATCCCGGCCCTTTACTGCCATTGTCTATTGAGATTGTGCCGCGATCTCTCTTATTGATTGTTCCTTGAGCACTTCACTGCAAAGTTGTTTTCGAATTCGCCCGACCACGCTTCCTGGACAGCCGATGCAGGCGATTCCCTTGGGTTGCAGAAATGGAACGTTCGATGTTGACAATCGGCATCATTATTGACCCTGTCCTCGGAATTGCCTCCGAAACGTAAAGAGTTGTTATCATTTTTTTCTGATAAATGTGGCAGACGCGGATCGCGCAGACATACTGAAAGAGTCCAATCATGACTGGCGACTGGCAAGCCAGAGAACCCTCTCAGGAACCGTCAATGACCGCCCGAATTGCTCCTTCCAACAACTTTCAGAATCCGCTCGGGCTGCTGTTTCGCATGTTGACTTCTGGAAAGAGAGCCGCCTATGCCGCCCTGTTCCATGAAGGGCTGCGACTCGTGGCACGCCCGTTAGACTCATTGTTGAAGAACAAAGAAGTGAGAGCGATTGCTGAAGCTGTGCCATCCCGGCGACCCGTTGTGCTCGTCGTCGGCGCTCCACGCAGCGGAACAACGCTGGTCTATCAGACTCTGGCTCGATACATGGACGTGAGCTACGTCACCAATATGACTTCGATGTTTCCACAGTCGCCTGTGACGGCAAGCCGCATGCTGAATTGGTTACCGAAGCGAAAATCTGCGGACTTCCACAATTTCTACGGACAGACGGCAGGACTGAACGGCCCCAATGATGGATTCAGTCTTTGGAACAAATGGCTGGGTGATGATCGCTATGTGCCTCGCACGGATTTGAGTGAATCCGAACAGAAGACAATGGGACAGTTTTTCCATGCCTGGACTAACACCTTCGGAAAGCCATTCCTGAACAAAAACAATCGCAACACGGGATGTCTCGATCTACTTTCGAGAGCCATTCCTCAGGCCAGCTTTGTCGTTGTTCGCCGCAATCCTCTGTTGGTGGCTCAGTCCTTAATCAAAGCCCGTGAACAGGTTCAGGGGGACAAGGCCGTGGGCTGGGGACTGCATAGTCACTCTTCAGATACCGGTGCAGATCCGCTGAGTTACGTCGATGATGTCTGCGATCAAATTCTGCAGATTGAGCAGCAGCTTGATGAGCAGTTGAAAGACATCCCCACGAGTCGGCTGATCGAGATCACCTATGAAGGCTTCTGCGAAGATCCGGCCGCGTCACTCAGATGGATCAGTAAGCAGATACCGGGTGTGAATCTGCATGACGAATTGATTGCCGCTGAACTCAAACCCTTTGAGGTTTCTGCAAACATTACGCTGACGAAAGCCGAACAGCATCGATTACTGTCCCGCATGAAGGTTCGTCACTCGTCGCAATCGCATCAGGCGAAAGTCCATGACTTGCTGGCCGGAAACGGTTTTGGCTCGTAATGCGAGCGAACTGGTCCTGTCTGAAAGTGCCACCTGGCCAGCATGAAGTGTGCTGAAGTCTTTTACGAGAGATTCGGTTCGCGGGACGCGATCTTCAGCGGCGCCAATCAATGGTGATTCGGCTGATCGATCGACGCGAAAGCTGAGAACGACCTGCTCTTTGCCGTCAGTGACGGAAAAGAGTTCTACCTCCGAACCAATTTCCGGCCCTTCGCAGGTGTAGAGTATGTCGATATCAAAAGTGCCTTTTTCGGTAATCTGCACATCCCACTGAATTCGATCTTCGGTCAACTTCCAGTTCGTGATGTAAGAGCAGTTTGGATGTTTGCTGGATCGCAGTAATCCTCCGGAAAGCGTTGCATCGCGTGCCGGAAAGAGCGTCGTTTTGTTTCCCGAAGAATCAGCAATAGTCAACGGGCGCGATTCACTGGTCAGCTGCGACAGCACCTCGACGCGGTAAGATTGCACCGCTTCCGTCAGCTTGCGGTGAACTTCCGGATGACTCTCCGCAACGTCTTTCGTTTGACCATGATCGTTTTCAATGTCGAACAATCTCCCCGATTCATCGAGTCTGAATCTTTGATTTCTGGCGCTTACTTTCTTATTCCAGTGGGCTAGGAGAATGCGATCCTGCCACTCCGTCTCTGGCTTCTTAAGCAGCGGAACCAGGCTTCTGCCGTCGAGAGAATTTGTCTGCGGCGGGGAAATGCTTGCGAATTCCGCGAGAGTGGGAAAAAGGTCGATCGCACCGGCGATGGGCTGAATAGTTGTCTGCGGAGCAATCGTGCCGGGCCATCGAATGAAGAGCGGAGACCGAATGCCGCCTTCATCGACTGATCCTTTCTGGCCTTTCATACCTCCGTTCCATCGATTGCTGTTAGGGCCGTTGTCGCAGAAAAAAACGACAATCGTATTCTTCGCCAACTGATTCTCGTCCAGCATTCTCATGATGCGGCCGACGTTCCAGTCAACGTTCTCAACCATCGCCATGGCGGCACGTGTAAACTGAATGTCTTCTTTGCCCGGGTCCAATGATCGTTTGGCTATTTCGCGATTCTCTACGCGCCGCCACCACGCTTCGGGAACCTGCATCGGTGAGTGTGGAGTATTCAACGTCAGCAATGCAAAGAATGGCTGGGTGGCTGTTGTAGAGATGAAATCCATTGCATGATCAGTCAAATCGTCGGGCAAGTAGCCCTCGCCGCGAGTCAGATCGTCATTCTGCTCGAGAATGGGGCTGAAGTAATGACCCCAGTGTCCGGAAGTAAATCCGTAAAATTCGTCGAATCCTCTCGCATTGGGATGATACTGTCCCTGTGTTCCGTTGTGCCATTTTCCAAACAGTCCGGTGCGATAACCGGCCGCTTTGAAAGCATCCGCCATCGTTGTCTCATCGAGGTCCAGTCGCTCTCCACCACGAGAGACGTCCCGCACGCCGCCTCGCGGATGCCAGCGTCCTGTAAGCATCTCGGCTCGAGTTGGCGAGCAGACGGGGCACACGTAAAAGTGCGAGAATTGTGCTCCGTCTTTTGCCAGTTGGTCCAGATGAGGTGTGTTAAGATTTGTATTTCCGTGAAGACTCAAATCGCCCCATCCCTGATCATCAGTCAGGATGATAATCACATTCGGCCGTTCGCTGGCGGCGAAGGACCTGCTGCAGGAATGAAACGAAAGGCACACTAAACAGAAGATCAATACAAGTCTGTGGTTCATTGCCGTTCAGCCTATTGGCGCCTTGCCGAAAGAATGAGGAATTTGCCAGGGGTTTCAATGCAGCAGGATGGCTCGGCCGGGTGCCGAGTGGCAATCTCGAATGCGAATGGGTGCGAACAGGAAATAGCCGTCTTTGGGGATGTCACCGACATTGTGCAGAAACTCTACTCCGACCATATCGCCGCTTCCAAGAGCCCAATATGTCATCAAAGCTCGACGTGGATCCACGCCTCCAAGGTCCGGTGCGTCGGTCGCGAGACAGCGAATTCCTTTGCCCTGCAGATACTGTACTGCGGCTGGTCCCGGAGATGGCCAGCCCTCTGATTTTCCCGTCAATGGATTGGTCCAGACTTCTTTATCGTCGGGCGATGGCTTCAGGTGAGTATCAAGATGTCCAGTGTGAAAAATAATAATCTGCCCGGCTTGAAAGCGACCATGGACCTGTTCATCCGCCTTGAGAAATTCGACAGTAATCTCTGGCGACGCCGGCCATTTTGAACGATCGGAAGAACCAACGAGTTTCCTGACGTCAACAACGCGGGCTGATCCGCAGGTCCACTCCAAAGGAATTTGTTCGGTCGTTCGTAAACTAAAGCCTCGCTTGCCATACATGGCTTCATACTTGGCCAGCCAACCTCGTACAACAGGAGAGTATTCAACGGTTTCTCCCTGCGATGGCAACGCAAAGGACGGAGTGATCAGATGAGTGCCTGCCGTCGCGTCCATCAGATGCGTGTGGTGCCAGAGATCAAGATCGGGCGAATAGAGGAAATCGACCTTCACGTAAACCTGCCGATGGCGTCCGGTTAAAGCACCAGGATTGGTGATCGGAAGATTCATCGCCATGGTCGGCGAGAGATCAATGGCTCGTTTGTTCTTTGTGGAGTCGATGAGTTTATGTGGCAATTCACCACCGACGATTGCGAATGTGCGTGTTTCTGAATAGGGACCGTCGGCATGCTTTGGGCTGAGCATACAATAGAAAGCGCCCGTGGGCGGCAGTTGACTCAGGTTTGTTGTCCCTTCAGTCCAGATCATGCCATGCCGCAGCCCGGCATAATGAGTCGGCTCGGCCAGATTTGGCATCGGCCCCATGCTCGCACTGTCAGTGCCGAGCGTCATGACTCCGCGAGTCGCGAGAAACTCCATCGTTTCCGGACCTGGATCCGGATAGCCGGGTGCCAGTCGATCCACCACGTCTGCGATATATCGATGGCCGTCCGGAAATGGTTGATAGAATTTGTCGGAGTAGTCACTTCGAAAAAGGACGACGTCGCCAAAGTGGAGTTTTCGATTCTGCTTTTCGAATCGTTCAATGTGCGACGGCAACACCAGAGGACTGACGCCATTGGGGGCCTGGCCGAGCAGATCTCGTACATCGACCACACAAGCTTCTCCGCCAAATTGCCAGGCTTCGATCTTGTCCGTAAACGCCAGGCCAAACGGCCCGGATTTTGCTTTTTTCAGCTCAGGACGCACGACTGAATGTGGCGGCACGTCCATTTGAGTGCCGGTATTTCCGTCGATCAGCAGGACGTCGATATTGTAAGCGCTGTTCGGCCCAATAGACTCTTCGTGAATCAATTGGAATCTTGGAAACGGATGCGTGGGCCAGGTGGCGGGATACTCAGGAGCGACCAGTAGCGAACAGTCGACGAATCGAGTTTCGCCCTTCGATGGATCCTGAGCCACAGCTGTTTGCTGAAAGCCATGACACAGCACAATCCAGGCAACAAAAAGCCATGATTTACGGAGACAACTCTGTACTGGGACCCATGGGGAGTATTGTCGAATCATGTTGCCACCTTCGTCTGGAAAAAGAGGCCATGAAAAAATGAAGGGCATCGGTTGTCCGATGCCCTTTCTTACAGAAGTTCGTTCTATTGAACGATGTCGTAACAGCAGAGTATCTCCTGATCACGCAGGTAAAGCTTTCCATTCGCGATCACTGGATGAGTCCAGATTCTACCCTGCGGATTTCGTTGTGTTGTCTGTGGATCCAGCTTGAATCGGCTGACTTCCTTGTATCCAGCGGGCGTGGCTTCGAGCAGAAAGCAGTCGCCGGACTCTTCTTCCAGACAATACAACAGTCCGTCTGCGTAGGCCACAGCACCTTTGCTTTTGTTTTTCTGGTCGTCAGTCCAGACCTGTTCACCGGTCATCATGTTCTGGCAAACCATGCCAGAGGCATCGCTGTGACCATAAATGAAGTCTCCCAGTAAGAGCGCGCCGCCGTGATGGTTCTTCATCACTTTGTTTTCATAGATTTTTTCGACGTTGTTATCGGCTGTCACATTCACCAGCATGCAGCCGACACCGTAACCAGCAGTCAGGTAGACAAAACCATCTTTGTAGATTGGCGTTGAAATCACAGCCGTTCGACCAGGAAAGTCGTGCTGCCACAACAGCTTTCCGTCGGAGGCGTCCAGTCCAAAGACTTTCGATTCGGTCAGCTGAATATACTGCCGCTTCCCAAAATGATCGACTGCGATCACGGACGAATAGTGAGCGTTCGCAGTCATGTCTGCGGATTGCCAGATTTTTTCCCCCGTCTTCAGATCGAGACAGGCGACAGTGCCGTCCTTCCCACCGGGCGTAACAACAACTTTCTCGCCATCAATCAAAGCAGATTCACAATAGCCCCAGTTCGGCACAGAACCGCCAAGTTCCGTCAGGTTGACTCGCCATTTTTCTGTGCCATCGGCCGCTGACACGCAAACGACATCACCCTTGCCACCGATTCCAACCAGCCAGCCATCTGAAAAAGATGGTGTGCTGCGAGGACCACCGCCCCAGCCGTTTTCGAGATAAGGACCGATGTTTGTCTGCCACACTTTTTCGCCACTCTTCACGTTGATGGCGATCATAAACTCATGGGATTCGGCCATTGTCCCATCGGCACCCATCGTGAACAGCATGTCGCCTGCGACTGACACACCCGAATACCCCAGCCCAACATCCTTGCACGTCCAGAGCTTCTTTGGGCCGCCGTCAGGCCAACTTTTCAATAAACCGGTTTCTAAGGAAACATCGTCTCGATTCGGACCACGCCAAGACGGCCAATCCCCGGCATGGGTGTTTTGACCAGAGAGGAGAATCGCTCCAACAATAATTACAATCGCCCCTGAACGCATGACTCACCCTGAAAAGTCGGAACTCAAAAAAAGACTACGGAAATTGCCGCATTTCCCCGGCGGGAAAATGCTTTCCTGCCTGACCGAATCGCATTTCAACCCCGGAATCGACTTAATCTCGGGGCCCAAATGCATCAATTGGCGGCCAAAATGTAACAGAAGGCAATGGGGTTGTCTTTTGACTTCGAGATCATCCATAAATGAAAGGTCCCGGAATTGAAACACCCCGGATTTTCGTCATAGTGCCGGGATTCTGCGGTGATCCTTCGTGAGGATTCTGCGGCACCTGCCTCCGCTTCCCCGCCCGATGCTTCGACTGCACAGATCGGCTTCTTGTCGCTGATCTGAAAATAACCTTCTCCAGCGGCCTCGTTTTGCGCTGTCATTTTCGATGGACTGTGTCCGCTCTGATGGAGTTCTCTGCCCGATGTTTATTCGTCCCGTGTTTTGTCTGCTCTCTGGTGTCCTTGTTTTCTCCGCGATCACTGTTAATGCGCAGGAAGAAAAGCCTGCCAAAGAAGAAGCCCCGAAATTGGAAACGACCACTGAAAAAGCCAGTTATGCCATTGGATACAATATCGGCAAAGACTTGAAGCGACAGGGTCTTGTGCTGGATCCCAAGACCATTGCCGTTGGTATTGCAGCCGCTATGAATGGAACGAAGTCTGCCCTGAGTGAAGAAGAAGTGGCAGAAGTGTTTGCCGCATTGCGGCAGGAACTGACGAAGAAGGAATCTGAGAAGGGTACAAAGAACCTGGAAGCCGGCAAAAAATTCCTGGAAGACAACAAAAAGAAGGACGGCGTAAAAGTGACGAAGTCCGGGCTGCAATACCTTGTGATTAAAGAAGGTGACGGAGCGGTCCCAACGAAGTCCAGCACCGTCAGCACTCATTATCGTGGCACATTAGTCAACGGCACCGTGTTTGATGCCTCCTATAAGGGTGATGCCCCAGCGGAAGGCGATGAGCCTGTTTCGTTTGGCGTTACTCAGGTTATTAAAGGTTGGACGGAAGCACTGCAACTGATGAAGGTTGGTTCACATTATCGCCTTTTCATTCCAAGCGAACTGGCGTACGGCGAAAACGGTCCTGGCGAAATCGGAGCAAACTCGGCTCTGATTTTCGAGATCCATCTGATCAACTCTGAAAACTAATTGGCTGTCAATTGGCGAATCAGAATCAGGCAACACTTAGTCTGGCCTGTCATGAATCACGCTTGTTTCGCGAGTGAGTTCCGCTTCCGAAGATCTCAACGCGAAGCCTGACCAGGCTCCGAAAACGAAAAAGGGCGAAGGGTTTATCTCTTCGCCCTTTATTTTTGAGTGTCGTCCAGAAGTCACTGGACGCTATTCTTCCTGAAGTTCAATGTTCCAGTACGCTTCACTGACGAACTTCGACCAGCTTTCAATTCTCACTCCATGCGGAGCATAGAGCGGATTCCACATTGGTCGAGTTGGCTTCTGCAGAAGTGGCATACGGGCTTGCTCGGGTGTCCGATTGGCTTTTCGTGTATTGCAATCAATGCAGGCCAGAACGCAATTCACCCAACTTGACAGGCCGCCTTTGGATCGTGGCATAATATGGTCAATTGTTAGTTCTTCGCTGCCAGGCCGGCAACCGCAATACTGACACATGTAGCTGTCACGCTTGAATACGTTTCTGCGACTGAAAGCGACAATCTTGACCGGCAGACGGTCATATCGAGTCAGCGTGATCACTTCCGGAACTTTTAGAGTCAGCCACTGAGTCCGAATGACAGGATCACCATCCGCTGGGCGAATCGTTGCCCAGTCCTCCCAACCGTAGAGTTGAAAGTTGGCAGGATCGACAATTCGAGCCGACTCGTTCCACACCTTTATCAGTGCACGAGAAACCGTGGAGACCGCCACTGGCTGCCAGTTGCGGTTGAGTACCAACGTAGGACGTTCCAGAACAGAACTGGTCATTGCAGTCTCCTGCCGTTCCGAGCCTAACTCTGTCACAATTCTCTAAAGCAATGGTTGCCGGTCCATCAGCGAGAAGGCTCAGCCACGCCGACAAAGCATACGCCGACCGTGGTCGGCGTGCCAATCGCATCGCACATTTTTCTAATCGTCGAAGTCTGCCAACAGACCCGTAAGGGGCAGGACATAGCGTAGGGTCGATCAGATTGCATCCGCTCAGGTCCAGGAAAAGGCCTTGCCCTTCGATAATCGTCCACACTGAGCGATCTAAACGTTCGCCATGGTGGACGTAATTCGCTTGAGCCGCCCGGAAATCGGACACACGTACAGTCGGCGACGCCAGCCCGCCTGTAATGGCTGACCCTTTAAAAGGCCGCTACCATGACCGAGTACTCCGTTGTCGATCACCGCATTGAATTCAACCAAGTCCGAAAGTTGAGGCAGGACTTTTCGAAAATAGGCTTCCGAACCTAGTCGGTCGCACAACTCGGCCAGGATTTGACTCCAGCGTGCCCCAATGCGTGAGCCCAGAAATCCTGCAATCGGCCCAAACAGCTTCCGAGGTCGACAAGACATTGGCTCAGCAAGCTTATCGTCGGACACCGCCAATCGGCCATGTCCACCGAGCCTGCGAGTGCTGGCGGTTGTCGTATTTTCGAAGAAGTTGGAATGAGGTGCGGGAAGCATCCTTGTAATCTTTGCGTCAGAGGAACCAAAACCGTTAATCTGCTGGCAAGACACCCCGAGCCCAGAAAGGTTCAGGATTCCGTTGCTGATCGCCAGGACTGCTGTGACCGGAACGGGGCGGTTGTTTTCAAAATTGCGTCCATAAGACGCCGCAGTTGCATTCTGTTGACCAAGCTGATTTCAGAGAAAGCCAGACCCATTCGAAGTGCAATCCCCGACGTTTTCCGTAACGCTGCAGCCAGCCCAGATGGCCAGGGAGATGTACGCACTGAGATCGAGCGTCCCCTCTTTCACCCAGCATTGAGCTATGGGTCCCTTTCGCTGTGCAGTCGTTATCTGCTGTCGCCGTTGGCTGGATTTACAACTCTGCCCTTTCGTCGAATCGTTCGCCGGATTGGTGGTATTGGCCTGGCAACAACCGACCTTGTCAATGCTCGAGCACTGGTGAGCCGTAATGAACGCACGCTGCAAATGGTCGAAACACACCCGGAAGATCGTCCGTTTGCCGTACAGATTTTCGGCAGTGAACCTGAAGTCATGGCGGATGCAGCTCAGTTGCTGGTTGAATTGGGTGTGGACACGATCGACATCAATATGGGATGTCCGGTCAATCGCATTGCCGGTGCTGGCGCAGGAGCTGGCATGATGTGCAATACGAGTGGCACAATGAAACTCGTGCAGACCGTGGTGGAAGCCGTTTCGATTCCCGTCAGTGTCAAGATGCGTCTGGGTTGGGATTCCACCAGTCTGACAGCTCCTTTGTTTGCGCGGGAATTCGAACAGGCTGGCATTGCGGCCGTCGCAATCCACGGACGAACTCGCGAGCAGGGTTTTGGAGGAACCGTTTCCCTTCCCGGAATTCGCGCGGTCGTTGAGGCCGTTCAGAAGATCCCGATCATTGGCAATGGCGATGTTCGGAATGTGGCCGATGCGGCACGGATGATTCGTGAAACCGGCTGTCACGGTGTTTCCATTGGTCGAGCCGCTTTGGCAAATCCATGGATCTTTCGTCAGTTAAGTGAATGGGAGTCCACCGGCGGTTTTGCGCCGGCCGGAACTTTTGACGAACGTTTGACGCTGATGCTGCAGCAATTTTCCTGTCTCGAGGAACGGTACGGAAGCGAGCGTGCGATCGTGCTGTTTCGAAAGATGGCACACTGGTATCTAAAAGGCATGCGCATCCTCAAGCGACTGCGGGGCGATTTTCAGCAGGTTAGAACTCGAGCCGAAATGGATGCTGCAATCGCCGTGATCCGGGCCGCAGGGCCGGTCGATGGAAATCGGACCGGTGTGCTGACAGACGTAGAAATTCCCGTCCCTAACGGGCCTGTCGATAAATGGTGAGCATAAAGCCTCTATCGTTTCATCATGATGCACGGCTGCATGTTTCCACTCATTCGCGAAGCCTTCTACTTTGCTGAGGGGTATCACTACTGGTGCAGGTCGGCAGAACCTTCGAATGACTGCTTCGCGGAGCCGTCAGAATTTGCCTGATCGGCAAATCCCCTACGAACGTCAATAACAACTGTCGATTGATGAGACACGGGCAGTTGCCAGCCGTCATGTCGGCCTTGCGCTGCTTTGTTTGTCGGAGCGAGAAGTTCGTATTGTGACGAACTGACAAACCGACATCCGTCAAATCAAGAGTAGTTGTCATGTCAGACCATGCAAAACAGGAAGCAGCACCCGCTGAAGGCCATGAAAAGCCTTCTGGCGGGGGGGGCATTATTCCCTGGATCGCTGTGGGTGTAATCAGCGCAGGACTGGGAAGTGCGCTTCCGTTCATGCTGGCTGGACAAAATCATGCATCAGCCGGAGAAGATGCTGAACACGCCGCTGAAGAGGGCGAGGCGTCCGGACACGGCGAATCTGCCTCAGAAGCTCATGGCGCTTCGGCGGGCGATGAGAGTAGTCACGGGACAGCCTCAAAGAAACAAAAGAAGGTCAACGCGTTCACGTTACCACAAGAAGAAGAAACCGTTTTCCTGCCATTCGGAGAAGCCGGCAAGGACCAGGGGATCGTTGTCAATCTCGACGAAGGCCGCATGTCGCGGTACTTGCGAGTCGCGATCACCATGCAGATTGCCAAAGCTTCGGAAGAAGAATTCAAGAAGAAAGTTGAAGCGAAGAAAATCCTGCTTCGAAACTGGCTACTCAGTAAGATCTCTGATCTTAATCTGGAAGACATTCGAGGTGCGGCAGGTCAAAATCGACTTCGCCGTGAGATTCGGGACCATTTCAACAGCGTTCTTTGTCCCGATGGCTATGACCTGATTTACGACGTCCTGTTCGAAGACTTTAACGTCCAATGACATCGCCTGATTCTGTGACAAGCTTAGACTTTTCTGCACCTCGCCGTTTGGCGGGTACGGCGAATCGCGCGCTGTCTTCCTGGAACGCGACGGCAACGTCCATGCTTCAGGAATACTGGCAGGGGTTGCTCGGAAATCGCATTACGCTTCAGCCGGCAAGGATAGATTCATCAGTTGCTCAGAAGGCTCAGCAGGCACTCCCGGATCCGGGTTATGCGGCTTTGCTGAAGATCGGCCCGGACCGATTCGACGGTATGGTGGCCTTTTCAAATCGTATCGTCCTGACCCTTGTCAGCGAAATGCTGGGGACGCTGGGAGACACCTGGCCTGAGCAGCGACCTTTGACCGCCGCAGAATTGTCGCTCGTCGAACTCCTTTTTGGAGAAATCGCACGGGCATTAAGTCAGGGCTGGCCAGAAGTCAATCCTCTGCCGGTCGAAATGGATCAGGTCATTGTCCGTCCGCTGCGAAGTCGAATCTTCCAGCCTCGGGAAAACCTGGTCAGAATCGTGGTGGTGATCACCACGGCTGTGGGTGATGAAACATTTGTGATGCTCATGCCGCAGGCAGGTTTGTCCTCAATCGGCATCAACGAATCGGCGATACCGGCCGCAGTCGACCAGCCCGTATCGCCGCAGATGCGGATTCTGGCAGAAACGTTGCCGGTAACAATGTCAGTCAGCCTTGGAAAGGCCACCCTGACGTTGGGTGAGATGAATCGTCTTGCGGTCGGAGATACGTTAGTACTTGATCAGTCATCCGGAAATCCATTGGAAGCAAAGATCTCCGGACGACTGCAGTGGTTAGGTTTTCCGTGTCGGCTGGGGCAGCGACAGGGGTTCCGTATTTTGGTGTCCAGGAAAGATTGAGGAGACAGGCGTGAACGAATCGTCTGCCGAAACCCTCGAAGCGACCGAATCGGCGCTCGACCAGATAATGCCAGGCGGAGAATCCTCCGTTCCGGAAGCACATCCGGTTGAGTTTCCGCAGGTGGCGCGTACTCGAGCCAGCACGGCAATGCCGCTGGAACGATTTGCGGAAGTGAGCATCGAGATCTCTGTGGAGATTGGTCGAGTCACGATGCCAATCGGAGAATTGTTGAAACTTGGTGAAGGGGCTGTTGTCGAACTGAATCGGGCTGTGTCTGAGCCGGTTGACGTGATGGCCCAGGGCGTGCGCATTGCCAGTGGAGAGGTTGTTGTCATCGACGATCGATTTGCGGTGCGAATTACTGAAATTGTGAACTCGGACGACGGACATGATGCGTCATCCCGAGGATCCTCCGGAAGAAAACGTCAATAAACAACGTCAATAAACACTGCGGAAGCCCGGCTTCCGGAATTCAAGTGAATCAGGGACTCAGGGACGAGACCTCAAATGCGGCTTTTGGAAACACCTACACTTAAAATGCCTGGCGCAGTCGGCACGACGCATCGCTTGATGCGAATGCGATCGTGGCTGATGCTTTGTAGTGTTGTCGCGGTTGCCAGCATGTCTGCGGAGGTGTACGCACAGGAGAAGTCGCGCACAAAGTCGAGACCAAAGATTTCTGTGTCTGCTTCGAGCGTCGATTCGAAAATCGCCAGCATCATTGATGCGGACACCCGCCACGAGAAAAAACAACAGCCTGCGACTCGGGCCGTCTCAAGAGCGACAGTCGATTCCAGCAGTTCATGGGCCACAGATCATCAGGCTGGTGATGGTGTGCAAGTGGCTTCTTTTCAGACAGTCTCTGAACCTGTTGTGGAGTCTTCAGCATCACCCGCGAAATCAATAGCGGCAATTGAAAAAAAAGCACCGGCTTTGTTTTTGGACCTGACCGGTGAGGCTGAGGCTGCTGAGCCGACGGAGACTCCGCAATCGGCCAGTGCAGGAACTGCAGAGGTCACATTGGATGGAAATCCCTCGCATGTGCTGATGCGAGCTGTGGCGTGGATCGTCATCGCTCTGTGTGTATTCAGCCTGGGGGCTCTGGGAATTCGCTGGTGGCAACGTCAGCGAGGTTTGTTGCCAACGTCCAATTCTCGATCCCGCGTGATTGAGACACTTTCCGTTGGGCCGGGTCGAACGGTGTCTCTGATTGAACTCGCCGGTTTTCGCGCACTTGTGGCTGCGGATGCGAGTGGAATCCGACAACTGGTGCTGGCTCCTCCTTCGTTTCACGACGAAATCAGTGACGCGGAAGACGAACTTACCGATAAGCCCGAGTCGAACCTGAAATTCTCGCTTCCCATGACAGTTTAACGTTTCCGGACATTTCCGTTTTTTACTTCCTGTTCGTTCAGAAAATTCAGGGTGCCGGAATGGATTCCGCACAAACTATCCAACAAATCATCGAGTCCGACGGATTTCAGGGACTCTCGCCCCAGATCAAGGTTGCCTTGTTTCTCGGCGGGATGGCCCTGATGTCGGCTGCGCTGGTTACGATGACAGCGTTCACTCGAATCGTGATCGTGATGTCGTTCGTGCGTCGTGCGTTGTCGACACAGGAAATTCCACCCACTCAGGTGATTCTGGGGCTGTCACTGTTTCTCACACTGTTTGTCATGGGGCCGACTCTGACAAAAATCGAGCAGGAAGCCATTCGCCCATACCTTGCAGACACAATTAATGGCAGTGACGCATTCCAGAACGGCAAACTTGCTCTGCATGAATTCATGATTCGGCAGACTCGCAAAGCCGATATCGCACTCTTCGCTCGCATGGCCAAAGTGTCCATCATTGAAACACCTCAGGCGACGCCGATGGACGTGTTGATTCCGGCTTATGTGATCAGCGAACTGAAGACGGCATTCATCATGGGATTCTGCCTTTACATCCCATTCATCCTGATTGACCTGGTGGTTTCGATCATTCTCATGTCCCTCGGAATGATGATGATGCCGCCGATGGTGATTTCGACACCGTTCAAGATTCTTTTGTTTGTACTCGTCGATGGATGGCAGCTGATCGCGCGAGTCCTGAGTATGAGTTTTCATTAATTCGCCTGGTTTCGAATTCGTGTAGCCACAACCTCTTCAGCAAGCAATATTTCAGTACGACATGTCAACACCCGCCATCACCGTAAAACCAACCGGAAACTGGATGCAGCAGAGCGAGACTCTGCTGTCATTCGGGATGATTATCGGTCTGGCGGTTATGCTTGTTCCGCTGCCGCAGTGGCTGCTGGACGTATTGCTGGCAGCGAATCTGGCCGCGACAGTGCTGCTGCTGCTGGTCACGCTCAGTGCAAAACGAGCACTCGAATTGACCGTGTTTCCGTCTCTTCTCCTTCTGTTGACGCTGTATCGATTGTCGCTCAACGTGGCGACGACGCGACTGATTCTCCTGGAGGGTGACGCCGGCCATATTGTCACGGCGTTTGGAAACTACGTTGTGGGAGGTCAGCTTGTTGTCGGTCTGACGGTCTTTCTGATCCTCGTCACAATTCAGTTCATGGTGATCACAAAAGGTGCCGGTCGTATCGCAGAAGTGTCGGCCCGTTTCACTTTGGATGCGATGCCGGGCAAGCAGATGGCCATCGATGCCGAGTTGAATGCCGGCAGTATCAATGATAAGGAAGCTCGCCGTCGTCGAGAAGAACTGTCTCGAGAAACTGAGTTTTATGGAGCAATGGACGGTGCGAGCAAGTTCGTTCGCGGAGATGCCGTTGCCGGCTTGATCATCACGGGAGTGAATCTGATCGGCGGCGTCATCATGGGCGTTGTCAATGGAATGTCGGTTTCCCAGTCAATCAAGACCTACTCAATCCTGAGCGTCGGGGACGGTCTTGTGACTCAGATCCCTGCACTCGTCATTGCGACCACCGCCGGTATTCTGGTCACGAAGACGACATCGAATGACAGCCTTGGGGACGAAATCGGCGGACAGCTGTTCCATTCACGCCGCTCGATCTGGGTGGGGGCTGGTATCCTCGGACTGATCGCTCTGATGCCAGGACTTCCAAAGCTCCCATTCCTTGGTGTGGCGATTGGAATGGTGATTCTTGCCAACCGAAAAACACCTGCCGTTCCATCGACTTCAACACCGGAAGGCACCGACCCGGACAAACCGACCCAACCCGATGACGAGCGTCACCTTGATGAGTTTCTCCTCACGGATCGAGCTGTCGTGGAAGTCGGCGCGCGTCTTGTTCCTTTCATCCAGAGCAAACGAGTGAAAGGCCTGTCAGAACGTATCACCGCTTTGCGTCGCGAGTTCTCTCGATCACAGGGTCTGTGGATTCCGCCGATTCGAGTGAACAGCAATCTTTCCGGGCTCCAGCCGGAAGAATATCGAATTCTGGTAGCCGGTCGGAAAGTTGCGGGCGGAGAACTGCGTACGGAGCAACTGCTGGCGATTCTGCCGGAAGGTCGGCAGGTCAGTGTCAGCGGCGAGCCTACGACCGAGCCGGCATTTGGACTTAACGCCTGCTGGATTCTCGCCGAAAATCGACGACAGGCTGAATTTCAGGGTTGCACAGTGGTTGATCCCCTGAGCGTTCTGATTACTCATTTGGGTGAAATGCTGAAGCGTTTCGCCCATGAACTACTGACGCGCGAAGCGCTCAAGCAGATGCTTGACCGTGCTCGCGAATTTGCCCCGACAATTGTTGACGAAATTAAGCCGGAGACCATTCGTATGGGAACTTTGCATCAGGTACTCGTCCAACTGGCCGAAGACAGAATCCCCCTGGCTGACATTACGTTGATTCTCGAATCCATCGTCAATCACGCTCCGCAGTCCAAGAGCAGTGAAGAACTGGCCGATCATGTTCGAGTCGATCTTGGGCGACTGGTGTGTGAGCGATTCCGAGCCACCGATGGCCGGCTGCGAGTCATCGCATTGGAACCCCGGCTGGATACACGCATGCGTCAGTCTCTCCATCAGGATCAACTGGCACTGGCCGCTGGCCCTTTGACACGACTTATCGAAGCGGTTGCCAGAGCGGCCAAAGACTCCGAACGCCGGCAGCAGCCGTTGGCTCTGCTGGTCGATCAGAAAGTTCGTCGACCACTCAAGCGACTTCTGGCCAGAACAACGCCGGACGTGGGCGTTATTGCTTATCAGGAAGTTCCAAATGACTTGATCATCGACTCCGCTGTGATGCTGCAGTTTGACGACATTATCGGACCGGAAGCATCGAGTGAAACTTCGCAGTTACGAGGAGCCGCATAATAGGCCCCTGAGAAACCGGAGCCCGTTATGGTCAGAAGATGACAACAGACATTGAACATCTGCCAACCAGATTACCGTGAACCATCCAACAATTCTGAGTCCTCATGAACACACACATCAATGAGATTATTCTTGACCGAAGACCGTGGGGCAGAGCCTGCGGACTATTGGTGAGCTGCGCAGTAATCCTGATCGGGATCGCTCGCAGTGTCGGTCCTGCGGAGATTGTTATTCGAGCTGTCACGGCTGCCTTCATTTCCGCAGTCTGCGTGCGAGCGTTTGTTCGCTTGCTGCAGGTCATGGCGGACACTGGTGCTGACAGCACTTCCGGCTGACATCCCTCAAACAATGTTGACCGGATTACGGGTTGTACGAAACAACTAAGACTGCGAAATCATCCAAATGAGCACTCGCATGCATTCCGCTGTAAAAGCGTATCATAAAGTTTGTGTCATGGACCTTCGGGATCGCCTGATCCTCGAACATCTTTCCTACGTCCGTCATATTCTGGGAAAAATGCTGGGGGCTCTGCCGGACTATGTAGACAACGAAAACCTGGAATCAGCCGGGATACTGGGCCTGGTCGAAGCCGCCGGGCAGTTTGACCCATCACGAGGAACAGCGTTCACAACATTTGCTTACCAGCGTATTCGCGGTGCGATTCTGGACGAGCTGCGAAGGAACTGCCCCGTCCCTCAGACGATTCTTCAGAACTGGGCGCTGATCCGTGATGCTTCCGTTCACATGACTCCTCCGTTGACTCCGGAGAAACTCGCTTCAGCCACAAATCTTTCGATCCGGGAAGTAGAAGATTGCCTTGCAGCCATGCGATTGACTCGGCCGGAGAACTGGGCTGACGAATTGGGCGAGTTGCCAACACCGAGTGATCGTGAGACGCAGGTTGATGCAGGTTCTCATCGAGACGAAGAACGCCGGGTACTCGCTGATGCGATCGAACAACTCCCCGAGAAAATGCGAATGGCCGTGACAATGTACCACATGGAAGACATGCGAATGAAGGAAATTGGACAGGTGCTGGGACTTTCAGAATCCCGAGTATCAAGGTTACTGACCTCCGCCGAACTGCAACTGAAATCCATTATCACGAGAAGAAACCGATCCTGATTTCCCGACCTGCTCGCCGTCGTGGCTGTTGTCGATGAAGTGATTCCGGGTCCAGACACGCCTTTCCGTTTTAGAGTGATCTATGAGTGCTGTAACTGCTTCCAGAGGTCGAGTCCTATCCAGTCAGCAGGTGCGATTCAGCGACGCACCTGTTCGATTAGGTCAGTCGTCTCGTTGTCCCCGCGAAGAAACAAAAGTGTCCGTGCAGACAGACCCGGATACAGGAGATGTGGTAGCGATTGTTGTGCATTGTGCCTGCGGTGAAGTCACGATTGTTGAATGCGGGTATGGTGCCAGCACAAAAGATCTTTAGTCAAATTCCTAAGCGTAATGACGAGTGCCGGCCAGAAACGGCAACACGCCTTAGTTTCTCTCATTGGTTGATTTGTCGTACGGAGCGTTCCGCCATGACAGGCTTTCTCACAGAATCTCCTGATTCACGTGCGTCGATTCGAGCGATCTCGCGCCGGTCGTTCGCTGTGCTCATGCTGACAATTTTCCTGCCTGCGTCTGTTGGATGCAATCTTTCACGCACGATGCTGGCGAAGTCCCTGATGGCTGGCACCGTCCCGTCCACTCAGGCAGCCCCACTTTGCCAGGGACCCAACTGTGCGGCTCCCGCCCAGCAACCTGTGATGACAGCGATGCCAGTACCGCAACAACCTGCGGCTCAGGTCGGAATGTTTCAGCAAATGTCACCACAACAGCAGTCACAGTATCACCCAAATCAGCATCCGGGAGCCTATCCGGCAAACGGATACCCCCCCAACGTCAATGTCACCTTGCAAACGGGCACACTTCCTCCGGCGACGATCGAACCGTTGCCGAATCAGGCCTCGCAGTCCGGGAACTCCACGGCCACTGATCCAACAAATCGGCGAGGTGATCCTGATTATCAGGCCATGGCACATTCGCTGAACATGCCCGCCATGTCGCCTGAGCAACTTCAGGCATTCCACGCCTTTCAGGCCTATCAGGCATTCCTGAGTGGCCCCGGAATGAAGTCGGGCCAAACAATGCCCGCGGCACCATCACCAGAGGCAGCAGAGAAACTGACACAGTGTGAAAAGCAAGTCGAAGTCATGAGCCGCGAACTGGAAACGATGAAGCAGTGGAACGAAACGAATACCAATAACTTCTTAAGACTGTCGATCGAACAGACTCGTCTTCAGCGAGACAACGAAATGCTGAAGAGGCAGGCGGAATCAACAAGTCGTCAGTACATAGAATCGATGGATACGCTCTCAAATCTTATTTCTGAAGTGGCACCGCCTGTTGCACAAGGAGATGGTCCTGGCCTGAAAGCCAATGGTCCAACTGCGAACGACAACTCGACGCAGAGCGCTATCGTACTTCCCGCAGTGCAATAATCCTGTGATTCGCTTTCAAGGAATTCATGGCATGCCGCAGCAATCACAGCTTGCAGTTCTGGCGATTGCCGGGCTTCTGCTGCCATGCGGTTGCCAGTTGTACGGCACTCCGCATCAGCCACGAGTACCAGCGGTCTCGACTCGGTACACCGTCAATCCACTTTCTGACTCTGACGGCAAACTCCAGAAAGCGGCACAGCTGCCGACTGTCCCCAGCGTGAAACTTGGACTCGCGATGCAGAGCGGAATTGATCCCGTTCATACGCACTTTGCTGCCAGACTGGGGACCGTGCTTGTTCGCGAATTGCAATTGTCGTCCGGTACACTGGCAATCGAACCTCTGGCGACACTGCAGGCAAAAGTGGAGTTTCCGGCGATTGATTCGCAGTCAACCGGGGATGTGATGGCCGTAGCATTCACGGATGCTCAGGAGACTTTGCCGTCCCAGTTACCACCCAACCCGATGTTCCTCTCAGCGGCCCCGCCTCTTGTGGATCAGATCCTCGTCATTCGGGTCATCGAATACCGCCCTTACTTCCCCCTGCTGGCAACGCTGGAACTCCGCCTGCTGGATGGAGAAACTCAGACCCCGATTCTCGCAACAACGATCACGTGGTCCGGGGAAGATTATCGCCTGGCGGAAAATCCCCACAAAAAAAGCTTGAAGCAGAAGCTGTTCAGTTCTGAAAAGCATGACCAACCATCGCCCGGCCATAACAGCCCACAGGCGCTGATGCACGAGATCTCGAAGGATATCGCCTCGTGGTACAATCAGTCGCTCATCACGTTGCAGCCTATGGGCAATCAAAAAAAACGCACGCTTCGAGAACGCTGGTTTTCTCCGTCTGGCAAAGACCCCTGCAAATCGTGTGAAGCAACCTCCGCACCGCCGATGACTCCTGCAGTTCCAATACCGTGAATCTGGTCATTGTGAAATCGTTGCGATCCGAGATCCGGCGAGTCACCTGCAACGCGCTGTTTTTCCAATAGGCAGGAGTCTACCCTCGGCCCACATACAACTGATCATTCGGCAGGACGATGGCCTCCAGAAAGTTAACATCGTCCGGCATCGACAACATCGCCATGGCGGCAGCGACTATCGACGAGACGGGCATCATGGGCTCGTCGTCCGACTTCACCGCAGATCCGCGTCGACGCTCTACGAGGACGTTTCCGGGGTGCAGACAACTGACGACAATTCCGTGCTGACGCCCCTCCAGCGCCGTCGCGTATGTCAGCCCCTGAACTCCGAACTTGGCCGCTGTGTAGGCCGATGAGTTTTCACGTGGCCGCTGTGCAGAGATGGAACCGATGTTGAGCACTCGTCCTTTTCGGCGCGGCTTCATCAGCTGAAAGGCCGCTCGCGTACAAAGAAAACTGCCAGTCAGACATGATGAGATGACGTTATTCCAGGCGGCCAAGGTCAGATCTTCGACGGGGCCTCCATCGAATGCACCGGCATTGTTGACGAGAATATCCAACTGCCCGAAGCGCGAAATTACCTCGTCGAAGAAGCGTCTGACATCTTCTTCAACCCCCACGTCGGCTGCCAGGCCCAGAATCTTCTCGCGTGGCCCGGACAGTCGTTCGCAGGATTCCTGCACACTCTCAAACCCCCGTGCGCAAAGTGCTACTGAACACCCGGCATCCAGCAGGGCCTGAGCGATACCAAAACCGATGCCACGACTTGCCCCGGTTACGACCGCTATTTTTCCAAATAACTGCGACATTCGTGGTTCGATTTCCCCGTAAAAATTAAAAACGGAGTCCTTTAATCTTTGAAAATTGGCAATAAATGTAAACCACAAAGGCAAAAAATGCGTATCTGATAGAGGCGGGAAAATTCCGACTCGGTTTTGATGCTGCTGGATTCTGGCAGAACGTATGAGTGTGTGAAATTCAAGAAAGGTTGTTCATCCTCAGTGAACCCACAGACTGCATTTGCGGTCCTGCCAATGCCAGAGGTTGTTATCTTCGACCGGAATCTGTTCCATTGAGTGTCCCTAAGAATTGTACAGAAATGGTACGAATGAAAGGGCGATGGAATGAAGATTTTGTTTCACGGTGATCTTGTTTCACGGTGTTTTTGACGTTTTCAGGAATTGCCGGAAATTTGTGATCCGTCACCTCGAATATGCGTTTGATCGAGCCTCCTGCCACGTAAGTCGTCGGTTGGATCGTCGCTCTGGTGCAGTTCGCAGAACCGCGATGGTTCACTAATTGAGTGACTTGCTTTTGTGTAAATCCGATCGTTCGGCCAGGAAGAATGGGTGTTATGTGAGTTCCGCTTCAATAAAGTCAACTAGTTCCCCGTCAGTGGCTGACGGATGGCGTGCGCTTCCATCAAATGCGGGCGATAGCACTGTTGCACGGTATCACCGAGTGGCAGTGATGGAGACGGTCTTGTCAATTCGCGATCACCAGCATCGAATTGTGCGACGAGTGATCGTTGCCAGCCTGACACTACTGGGCATCGCCGTGATTGTAGCGGGCGTTATGGGCTGGCTATAAAAGATGCGTCAGCGCGCTTCGCCACTCAGATGATGGTCTTCAATTTTCTTGTGAAGTGTATTGCGATTGATGCCCAGTCGCGTTGCGGTGCGTGTCTGCACTCCCTGGCTTTGTCGGAGAACTTGAAGGATCAACTCTTTCTCAACGACGTTGATCACTTCGTTGTAAACGTCTGTGCTGTCCTCACCGATTTGCGCTAGTCTGCGACTGACAAGATCCGTGCAGAGCGACTCAAGATCTTCAGAGGCACGACGTCCGATTCGCATCGGCGCCAGTCCACGAACATGAGGTGGCAAGAGATCTGACGTAATCTCGCCGCCGGTCGACAGTACCAAAGCACGTTCGATATAGTTCTGCAGTTCGCGGACGTTGCCTGGCCAGCCATATTGCTGCATATACCGCATGGCATCCGACGTCATGCCGGGTGTGACAATACCATTGGCCATTGCGTAGCGACGCACAAAGAAAGTGACCAGATCGTTGATGTCGTCGCCACGCTCTCGTAACGCGGGCAGATAAATCGGAATCACATTGAGGCGATAAAACAAGTCTTCGCGGAATCGGCCGACCGAAATTTCATCCTGCAAATCGACGTTGGTCGCCGCGATCACTCTGACATCGACTCGAATCGTGCGAGTATCACCGACACGTTCAAATTCGTGTTCCTGCAACACTCGCAACAGTTTGACCTGCAGTTGGTAACTCACACTGTTGATTTCGTCCAGAAAAATCGTCCCGCCATGAGCGGCTTCAAACCGGCCCGTACGATTTTCAATCGCACTGGTAAAAGCTCCCTTGGCGTGCCCAAAGAGCTCGCTTTCAAGCAGGCTTTCAGAGAGGGCTCCACAATTCACGCGAATAAAAGGACCTGTTGCCCGGGGGCTTAGTTCGTGCAACGCTCGGGCAATCAGTTCTTTTCCGGTGCCTGTTTCCCCTGTCAGCAGGACCGTTGCCGCTGTCGGAGCCACTTTGCGAGTCATCCGATAAACTTCAAGCATTGGAGGACTGCTGCCAATCAATCCGCTGATAAGCATCGAATCTGGTGTATTCATTTCGCGATCCACATAAAAGCCAACGAAACACTCAGATTTACTCTAATATGCCTAATCATTGTGCATATTCCTCTTCTTTGATCTCGCAGGCCGGACTTTCTATCCCAATTCTACAGCATTAATTGAGTTTAGTAAGAACGAATTAGCCCGTTTTTTGAACATCAGCTCGAAAACTGTGCTCTGAGGTGCCGGCATTCGCCGTTTGGCGTAAAATTGAGGGTTCGATGCGATCGGAATCCATGCGGAGACACATCGCTCCAGCACAAAAGGCAGGGGTAGCGAACGTTCGGCCAGGAAGCCGGTTCTTTCCAGGCAACACGCAGTTTTTGCCGAAGAATCTTCTGTATCACAGTCTCCCCCACAGTCAGGGGACGGCAATGTCCTGACTGACAATTGATCTGGTATTTCCTCAAAACATGAGCCCAGCCAGACTTTGCCTCACCCAAAGGCAACGGCAGACAACCTGTAAATGTTGCAAAGTTTTCATTGAAGCGGTCGTTTGATTTATTCTCCTGGGTAGGTAAGGACCGAGAGGCACCTCGATGCATATCGCCCGATTGTCACTTCTTCTCGTTGTTACAGTCTGCCTTTCCGAGGGCTGCGCCAGTTTAAATACCGTGCAGCGATCCGAGCTGCGAGCGATGCGATCCACAGGTGTTGCCGTCGAGGAGAAGAAGCCCGCAGTTGGAGCAGCGCTCGGGTTACTTCCAGGCGGCGGCTCGTTCTATACACGGCAATGGGGACTAGGGGTCGTGGACGTTTTGCTTTGGCCCACCTCGATCCTGTGGGACCCCATCGCCGGCTATCAGGGCGCTGAAGTTATCAATTACGACATCAGCCGCGACCACGCAAAAAAAACACGCGCACGCGAGCTTGCGGCTTTAGAGCAGCAACTTGTGCAGCAACAGATTGATCAAGTGGCGTTCGTCGAACGCCGCAGACTGATCGAAGAGAGATTCGAGTTCTGAGCTCAGCTTCGAGGCTTCGAAATTTCGCACAGTCATCGGGATTAAAAACCGGTGCCTGTGGTTTTTGTCTGGACGCGGCACAAGTACATATCAGATGTCAGATAAAGCATGCTGCCGTCATTGCCCCAGGCCACATTGGCGATGCGCTCGCCTGTGACAATTCGGCCAAGCAGTTTGCCACTTGATGAGAGAATTAGAACTCCCCCAGGTCCAGTTGCAAAGACGTTGCCTGATTGATCAACTTTCAGACCATCCCCGCCACCCGGGTTGAGGTGATCGTCTTTTGAGCTATCAAAGAAAACAGACGGCGTTCCCAGACTGCCGTCATCCTGAACCGGAAAAGATCGCCATACGGGATCTTTACCATCGCTGTTAGCAACATAGATCGTCTTCTGGTCGGGAGAAAAACCAATGCCATTGGGGCGGGAAATGTCCTTGCTTTGTACGGTCACGGTTCCGTCTGGTTGCAGGCGATAGACACCGCAGAAGTCGATTTCCCGACGTGGATCTTCCGCGTGGCCGGGTAACCCGTAAATCGGGTCAGTGAAGAAAATGTCTCCATTGCTGCGAACGGCGAGATCGTTAGGACTGTTGAATCGCTTCCCGTTCCAGCGGTCAGCCAATGTCATTTTGCCGCCATCTTTAGTCAGAACGGAAATGCGGCGGTCGCCATGCTCACACGAAATAAGGCGCCCGGTCGCATCCAGAGCCAGTCCGTTACTGCCGGGCTCTTTTCCATAATCAACGGCCCCGGTATATCCGGAAGGTTTCAGAAAGATCGAGGCACCGACACTCTCCTGCCATTTCATCACCGCATTGTGAGGAATATCGGAAAACAGAACGAAGCCGCCGAACTTGTTGCCCTGTTCCGGAACCCAGGCAGGCCCCTCGGACCACTCAAAGCCGCCACACAACACTTCAATTCTTGCTTCTGCGGCCACGAGTTGATCGAGTGCAGGATCAAAGCGATCGATATGTCCAATCGCAGGAAAATTGGTGGTGTTCTGAGCCTGGCATGCCACCCCGGTGGCAAGGAGCAGAGCCACAGTCAGTTGCGTAACCGCTGACAAGGCTCTGGCTGACAAGGCTCTGGCTGACACGGTGCCGGAACGACAAGGGCGGGGCTGAAGCATTCGTCTTTTCCTTAATCCTGAATCCTGCAACTGTGGGCAACACTCCTGAATGTCACCGTAAACAACCATGACCGCCCTGTCAAAGATCGTGTATTCTTGTGTGCGGTCAGCCGTTCTCAAGCTCTTCCCATCGCAGGAAAGTTTGCTCAAGTTTTTCACTGACTGATGCAAGTTCTGTGGTCACTCTGGCAATCCTGTCGCCGGTTGACTGATAGAAACCGGGAACTGACGTCTCGGCCTGAAGTTCTTTCTGGCGTTTCTCGAGTTGAGCGATCAGTTCTGGCATCTGCTCGAGTTCACGTTGTTCCTTAAAGCTCAGCTTGCGAGTTTTCACCGCTGGTATTGCGACCGTCGTTGTTCCGGATATCGCTGAACCCACGGGCTGGAATGATGCAAGTTCCGAGAGAGCAAGTTTCGCTGTAGCGTCGCGTTGTTCTTTAACTCGCAGCCAGTCATCGTAGCCACCGTCGTATTCACCGATTACGCCATTGCGTTCAAAGACAATAGTGCTGGTGACAACATTATTCAGGAACGCTCTGTCGTGGCTGACAAGCAGCACCGTCCCGGGGAACGCAGGGAGCATGTCTTCCAGCAGTTCCAGCGTCTCAGCATCCAGGTCATTTGTTGGTTCGTCCAGCACCAGGATATTTGCTGGCTTGGACATCATTTTCGCCAGCAACAGACGATTGCGTTCTCCTCCGCTGAGATATTGAACAAGCGTCTGAGCACGCTCGGGGGAAAACAGAAAGTCCTGCAGAAAGCCCATGATGTGCCGCTTCTGGCCATTGATCATCAGGAAGTCGGTTCCATCGCTGATGTTTTCACGTGCGGACTGCGTCTCATCCAGCTGATTACGCAACTGATCAAAATAACCAACAGCCAGATTCGTGCCGAGGCGTACTTTTCCACTGGTTGGATTCAACTGCCCCAGCAGCAGTCGGAGCAGAGTCGATTTGCCGGCTCCGTTGGGGCCAACGATTCCAATCTTGTCTCCGCGAAATATTGTCGTGCTGAAATCCCTGATGACGGGGTCGCCACCAAACGAATGTGTGACGTTCTCCAGTCGTGCCACCAGAGCACCGGAGCGTTCGGCCTCGAGCAATTGCATCCTGGCGGCACCGACTCTCTGACGCCGCTGCCGTCGTTCTTCACGCATTTCTTTCAAAACACGAATTCGGCCTTCGCTGCGAGTTCGGCGAGCCTTCACTCCCTGACGAATCCATCGTTCTTCTTCAGCCAGTTTTTTGTCAAACTGAGCCTGCTCTTCAGCCTCAGCGGCCAGCAGTTGGTCACGTCGAGTCAGAAAAGTCTGATAGTCGCACGTCCAGTCAAAGACTCGACCACGATCAACTTCGACAATACGGTTCGCCATGTCCTGCAGAAAGACTCGGTCGTGAGTGACGAAAATCAGCGTTCCTGAGAAGCGTTTCAGAAAGCCCTGCAACCAGACAATCGAATCGATGTCCAGATGGTTTGTCGGTTCGTCCAGCAGCAGGATGTCAGGGTCACGAATCATGGCCGCCGCCAGCAACACGCGACGTTTCATCCCGGCCGACAGGGAAGCAAAAGGCATATCCGCGGGAAGTTGCATTTCGACCAGGAGGTCTTCCAGGCGATCCGCGCCGGCCCATTCATCGGCGTCAGCGATTTCATGACTGGCGTTTTCGTACGCCTTTTCTTCTTCCTTCGTCAGTGGAATGCCTTCGTGCATCTTCTTGCCGAGGTTGCGGTAGTCGGCGATCGATT
>JANPHT010000430.1:0-16800 GCA_031424595.1 Planctomycetota bacterium | reverse complement strand
AGTGAGTCGCTTTCCCCGGATTGTGTCCAGATCACAACTCGATCGGCGGAGATATCGATGATCCCGGGAGATAGCTCCTGGCCCTGAATATCCACGTCAACACCTTCAATCAGGACGTTGACGCCGCCAGAGATGATGTTGATTCGTTCCTCCGGAATTGTGTCTTTCGAAGTGGACGACTCAAACTGAAGAGGATCATTCGATCGCGGCCTGATCTGAACTCGGCGTGCAGACTTCGATGCCCGAGTCGGGGAAAACGCGGGCACTGGTGGAGTAAAAGAATCTTGTGCCGTCTGGAAACTGACGGGGGAGGCTTCGCCATGATCGACTGGAAACAGTCGCAGGATGGCCTTCCGCAGCAGTGGGTTGTCGTTAGTCACTGCATTCGTTGAATTCTTAACATTGAACACAGGTGGCAGCAACGACTGCAGCCGAAAGGCTTTAGCAGCAACCGGCCGCTGACCATCAGCCGATCGAATCGTTAAGTCCTCTCCATAAACTGCCGTTTTATAGGTTCCCTGGGACGAGGATACGAACACTGCAAGTCGTGCCCCTGTGACAGTCAGACCGCCTTGCGTGATACCGGCGCGGACCGAGACCAGATGCACTTGTGCGGAATCGGAGCCGAGTGTTTCTTCGAACTCTCCAGTGATTATCACATCGGCGTTGATATCGTCGGTCAGCGACTCCACGGGCGACACCAGAGATTTGATTCCGACCTCTGACTGCGCGACCATTCTGTTTGACAGCAATACAGTTGCTGCAATCAGGGTCACTAAGATTATCAGAACGGACCGATGAGTCATTCAACCGCCGTGAGATTCATGCTGATGTCGAGTGCAGATCGAAACCACCCGAACAGAAAGCAGAAGCCTTTCGAGTATGTTCGAAAAGGCTCGTCATGTGAGAGGGGAGACGTAGAGAAAGGCGTTCAAAACGAGGGAGAGTCAGGGGAGAGTGAATGGAGAGGCGAATCGATGGGAGTTGGCTTAACACCCTAACGGCTGGAAGTTCCTTGTCAGGAGTTCAGCCGTCCAGGAGTTTCGCATGAAAGCGAACTATACGGCCGTTAGCAAAAATGGGTCAATATCGGCCAGAACCGCCGCCTTAGTCGCAAGTTGTTCAGGAGTAACGATTTACGTCGTGGTCTTCGTCGGCAAAACTGATTGTCACGGATTTCGTAGCCTCATCGATCGACGGAAACACTGTCTGGATCGCATTTTCCACAGCGCCGGTTAATGTTTTCCCAGGCACTCACCGGGCTATTGGGGCTTGAAGAATTGATCTGCTTGAACTCCTGATATGAGCTGTCAACAATCACAGCGCATCGACCGACCGTATTAAGTGGACGGGCCTTTCCATTCAGCATTCCAGCTCCGTCGGACGCGGTGAAACAACCCAACGCCTCAGGATCCCCCATGAAAATCACAAGAATCGAAACGCTTGTCTGCAATGCCAGAATGAGGAACTGGATTTTTGTCAAAGTGCTGACAGATCAGGACGGACTGTTTGGATGGGGCGAAGCAACTCTCGAATGGCATACTCGCAGCGTTGTGGCGGCTGTGGAAGATCTCTCCCAGTTGCTGATTGGCGAAGATCCGACACGCATTGAGCATCTTTGGCAAATGATGCACCGTCAACACTTCTGGCACGGCCACGGAATTGTCCGAGCTACTGCGATTGCGGGCATTGACCTGGCATTATGGGACATTCTTGGGAAGGTGGCCAATCTTCCCTGCTCGAAGTTGTGGGGCGGACCTGTCCGAGACCACGTTCGCACATACTGCCATCTGGGTGGGGGGAAGATGGAAGATTTCTATGAGACATCGACCGAGGATGCTCAACGATTTGCTGACCTTGCTCGTCAGGCGGTCGAGGATGGATTCACGGCGTTCAAGTCGATGGCCATTCCTCCGACATTGCCGCTGGAAGGACTGAAGCCTATTCGAACAGCAGAGAGGGCTGTGGCCGCCATGCGCGAGGCCGTTGGAGAATCGATTGATATCATGGTTGACTGCCATGCCCGGCCGTCTCCGGCGATGGGGCTTCAATTCGCAAAGGCCCTGGAACCCTACGGTCTGTATTTTTTCGAGGAGCCATGTTGGCCGGAGAGTATTGATGGACTCGCCGCAATTGCGGCGGCTGTGACCACGCCCATCGCAACCGGTGAACGAGTCACCAGCCTGGCTGCCTTCCGCGATTTGTTTGCCGCTCGAGCCTGTGCTGTTTGCCAATTGGATATCACGCATTGCGGCGGACTCAGCGAAGCCAGAAGAATCGCCGCCCTGGTGGAAGCTCATCGGCTTTCGCTGGCTCCCCACAATCCACAGGGGCCAGTCAGTACCGCCGCGTCACTGGAGTTCGGCTTTTCGCAACCCAGCTATATCATTTGCGAGACGGTTCACGAAGATGTTCCTTGGCGGCAGGATGTTGTTGATCAGGGATTCATTGTGGAAAAAAAAGGCCGCATCGTCCGACCCAACACGCGTCCGGGTTTGGGGATTTCCATCAATGAAGATGAGGTGCGAAGGCATCCGTTTCAACAGGAGCTATTGCAGCGAGTCTTCAATTCGGATGGCAGCGTCGGCGACTGGTAGAGGACAAAGTCCCTGAACGCTCGCGATCAACTTGGATCCTGCAGCACAAATTGGATCCTGCAGCACGAAGTCATCATGACAATCGCTCGGCCAGGTCCCAGGTCCCAGGTCCTCGGTGTAAATTGCCGTATGGCTCGAAGCCACGGCTTTCACGAATCCGACCGCTTCAGACTGATCGCGACGGCGGATTCTCGTCTTCAGTCGGCCAGCCATTTCGCTCGAGAAATAGTCGCTTCCAGTGATAGTGATCCAGCAGCCCGTCGGTGTTGCGGCCCAAAATCCGTAATGCGGCATACAGTGCTTCAATCGTGGCCAGACCTTCAGTCGGATCGGCAAACACCTCTGACTTGCGAGGGTATGCCGTGTGAATGACGGGCAAGGATCGAACTTCCACATGCGTATAAAACGGCTCCATGCGAGCCGCCAGCCGCCACGTTCCATCCAGCAGCAACAGTCCGCGGTCAGCATCTTCAGAAGAAAGCAAACGCCCGCCGATTCCCAGACGTACGTAGTGAGTCACGTCCATCGGCACAGGGTGAGGAAATGTGGTGAATACAAAATCCGGTCGATTCCGGAGAGGCTCGACCGAACACTTGCTGCGTCGCTCACGCGGATGAACGACGATCACTGTTGGAAGAAGCATTCTCTTCAGTCCGTTTATTCGTTGCGAATCTTTTCAATCTCGGCATTCAGTTCGGCAATTTGTTTTTCAAGCCGAGGAATCTCCTGGGGATCGTCAGGCTGGTTTTTTGCGGCTGTCAGCAGGCCACGCAGGCGCGTAATCTTGTTCTTTGCGGCTTCAATCTGCTTCTGCTGTTTCTTGTTCAACGCCATTTGGTTCTAATTCCTGCCTTTCGGGTGTGCGAGTTTCTCTCCAACGAATCAAACTCCCGCCGCAGCATATCGAAGTTGAGCTCCGCTGAGAACAATGTCCGACCAAGCCGAAGAACTGATTCGCCTGCTGAAGGATTCAGCAATTGCAATGACTCTCCGAAAGGCTGTCTTCAGCAGCCCTCGGCATGCAGAACAGGAGATCCTGCGGGCCAATGTTCGCCCCGTTGAACTTCGAGGTCAGTGGATGCTGCAATTCACAACGCAGACGGCAACGCAGCAGTTTCACCAGAATTTGCCCGCCTCGGAGGCCGCAGAAGAACTTGCTCGACTAGCGTCAAAATCCTTCAGGAACACGCATCTGACAACAGACGTGGCCGTTTTTGAAGCCCGAATGTCTCGCCGGGGAAAGTGCTTCCTGCGAAAAGAGACGAAGTCCCCGGTCGTTGCTGAACCAGTTGCCGCGACCCACAATCGGAAGCGAAACTACCTGATTCCGGAAGGAGTCCCTTGTCCGTTTCTGATTCATACGGGCGTGATGACCAAAGACGGTATGGTCCGGGCCAGTCATTCCAAAAAGTTTGGGCAGATCAATCGGTTCCTCGAATTTATTAATGATGTGATCGACATACTGCCGTCGGATCGCACGATTCATGTCGTCGACTTTGGATGTGGCAAGAGCTATCTCACGTTCGCGACGCAGTATCTTCTGACAACTGTGCTGAAGCGAGATTGCCAGATTATCGGACTTGATCGCCGAACAGATGTCGTGCAGACTTGTTCAGGAATTGTGACCGAGTTGAAGCTTACGAATCTGCAGTTTTTCGTCGGCGATATTGCCGGTTTTTCGTCGGACTCCAGTGTTGATCTGGTGATTTCACTGCATGCTTGTGACACGGCCACTGACGACGCCCTGGCTCAGGCTGTGGGTTGGAAAAGTCAGATCATTCTGGCTGTCCCCTGTTGTCAGCACGAGCTCAACGAAACACTTTCAGCCACATCACTTGCACCACTCACGTCTTTTGGCCTGACCAAAGAACGTTTCGCCTCACTGGCCACGGATACTATGCGTGCGGCTTTGATGACGGCGGCTGGTTATCAAACGCAAATCCTTGAATTCATCGATATGGAACACACTCCCAAAAACATCCTTATCAGATGTGTTCGTCGTCCCGATCGCCAACAGAATGAGGCTTCAGAAAATGCGTTGCAGGAAGTCATCAATCTGCGAACTCAACTTGGCATCCCAGCGCTGGCTCTGGAACGCCAACTGATGATCCAGAGTCACTTTGCTCGACCAGCCAACGCATCTGATCAAACTGTTAACATCGACGAATTGGTAGTTGGAGGGAATCCTGAGCGGAGTCATGCAGCCTCATGAAGACGCTCATCATGCTTTGCACTTACAACGAAGTTGACAATCTGAAGGGGTTGATTCCTGAACTTCTGACGTTTGTTCCGGAGTCCACAATTCTGGTCATTGATGACAACTCTCCCGATGGAACAAGCCAGTTGGTCGCTGATATGTCCGACAAGGACGCCCGCATTCGACTGTTGAAGCGTTCCGGAAAACTGGGGCTGGGCACAGCCACACTCGCTGGATTTCGCTATGCGATTGAAAATCAGTTCGATCTGCTCGTCAATCTCGATGCGGACTACAGTCACGGGCCAAAGTACGTTCCCCAGCTCATTGCAAAAACAAAAGAATGTGATGTAGCGATTGCCTCACGATATGTCGCTGGTGGCGGTGTTGCCGGCTGGACCTGGCGGCGAAAGCTGATGAGCCAGACGATCAATCTTTGGGCCCGGTGCCTGTTGGGGCTCAGCACAGAAGACAACAGTGGCAGCTTTCGCTGCTTTCGTATTGCCAAACTGGCCGAAGTGGACTGGAGCCAGACGCTTGCAAAGGGTTACGCATTTCAGGAAGAAATTCTGTATCGATGCCGCAAGGTTGGCTGCCGAATGTGTGAGGTTCCGTTCATTTTTGAAGACCGCCGATACGGCGTGACAAAGATCAACGTACGTGAATGTGTCACCGCCGTCTGGGTCATCTTTCGACTGGGTCTTCAGCGATTGTGCAGACGGCGTGTTCGCATTGAGCAGTAGAGGGCTGAAAGTGCTTACTGCGGAGCCTGAAACTCACGAACATTCGATGTCAGCAGTTCGGGACGTGTGGCATAGACCTCACAGAGAAACAGTTCTGCATCATTAGCGTATTCACGCGTTTCCGCTTTGGTTTTTGAGTTCTTCGCACATGCCTGTGCAAAATGCAGAATGGCCTTTTGAGTCGATCGATCGTCAGCACATTCGCCATTGAACATAGTGATCAGAGTTGAAAGCGTCTCCCAGTCCTCCCATCGGGACAGATTTGTGATCGCGATTTCTCGCATCGATTCATCCTTCAGCAGCAGTCGCATGGACTGTTGAATCCTTGAATGACTGACGACGTCACTCTCATAACTCCAGATGAACTGCAGTGACTGCACAAAGGCATGACACGCCGTGTCGGGCATATCCCTTGTCAACACAATGACTTTTTCAAGATGTTGTAAACCAGGCTCACCTGTCAGCAGCAGATAACCACCCATCAGTCCCTCGGCACCGAATCGAAATGACTTCCGGGCGTCGGCTGTCGCTTTAATAGTGATCTGGCCTTCGGAACACATCTGCCGGAGAAGAAACTCCGCATCAGCGGGAGTGCCACTTAATCCCAGCATCATTCCGTACAAGCCCAGACGTTCAGGACTCATGCGAGGATCTGCGATCCACGCACGAAGATGTTCAGGAGACATCAGGCTACGCACAGCGACCACATCGTTATACGATGAGTTTCCGAATTCGGCCCAGGCGTCAATCGCGACCAGCGGGTCGACGTGTTCCAAATGGGGCAGAAAATACTCCAGTCGTTTCGCCTGAGGAATTGAAGTCGACGGCATTTTTCGCAGGTAGCTGACGACGTCATTCGAAACGGCCAGTGTTTCATTCCATGTGATGAATTCAGGAATGATTAATGATATCTTCTGAATCGCCGGGACCAGATCATCTGGCGAATCCAGATTCAGGACTGCCGACACGACACCACTCGTTTCCGTATCTCCCGGTGCACTCAACGGTTGCGTTTCTGCTGCGAAAGTGGCCGTTGCTTCTGACGAACTTGATAGCAAGTCGCCGTACATGAGGAACAGGTCCCCCGGTTTTCCAGTCGCTTCCACCGCAATCACGATCGCCTGTCCAACAGCAAGTTCCCGGCGAGTTGTTGCTACCGCGGCACCTCGTACGTATTCCCTGATTCGCAATGTGGACTCGGGCCTGGTCCCTTCATCATAGACTCGAAATCGCAGCAGTTCGGCAATCAATACGATGTCAGCCCGTGAGATCTGTTCGGCCAGCGTCTGTGGGGGCGAAAGACAAAAAGGACAGGCGGGGATCTTGTGAAGTGCCGCCATTAAAAGGAAAATCGTTGCCGTAGTCGCGGCAGCTTTGGCCAGCTGTCGGTGAGTTCGAGTGAATCCGTTCACGTGCTCATTTTCCCATCATTTGCTATCGCAGGTCCCCGGGCCACCCTGCCCGTTGAGTGCCCATTTTCACAACTGTAGTCCATTTCGGAAAGATCAACAGCCGTGTTTGTATTTCGCAGTGCAAAGGCCTCTGATATCGACCAAATAGCCGGGTTCAACTGTCGGCTGGCCCGTGAGACGGAAAATAAGGAACTGACTCCCGAGCTCGTCAGACGTGGCGTTCTGCGAGGATTGCAGTTGTCACCCGAGGTACGATACTTTGTTGCCGAAACAGATTCACGAGTTGTTGGGCAACTCATGTTGACTCGAGAATGGAGCGACTGGCGAGACGGCTGGATGTTGTGGCTGCAAAGTGTCTATGTTGATGCCGATTTTCGAGGTCAAGGCGTCTTCAGGCAACTGCTTGATCACTCACTGGAAATCGCGTCGGCAGCAGGTGATGTCGTGAATGTTCGACTCTACGTAGAACACGACAACACGGCAGCGATGGCAAGCTATCAGAAACTGGGGTTTGTCAGTGCCGGTTATGAAGTGATGGAAATGCCGCTGCCATTCCATTAATCAAATCCCGTATGCGTCAGCCAGCATCGGAAGTTGCACCGAGGGGGCCTTTAGCAATCTTATACAGCGACTCCGCCTGCATCTTGTTGGCGCATTTTGGACATTTTGCTTTCGCAATACCGCGTCCCTTCGCCCCGCCAAGCTTCGCCTTTTTGCGTCCTTCCTCGCTGATCGATGTCCCACAGGCTTTACACTTGTAACCCGTCAGCTCAAGCTGGAACGCAGCATCTTTCTGGTAGTAAATCAGTCCCTTGATCGATTCGATCTTCGCCTGATTCAAAAAACAGCTCAAAGTTTCTGCTTTGTCGGAGTCCGGTATACCGCTCTCAGTTCCTGGCAACTCTAAAGAAAACAATGTGTGCAACCGCTCCGCAAAGACGCGCCATCCACTGATGGAGAATGACAGAAATGCCTGTTTGCCATCCTCAAGTTCAATTGGCATAAAGATCGCAATGCGTCCTTCGCCAAACACTGGAACACCAGCAAACATCGACTCTGACACCTTCGCAACTGGTTGAACCAGGCGAATCTCCGAAATGTGATCCGAATGGACAGTGCGCAATTCGACGTTTTCAAGATTTGTGAAGTTAGCCGCCGCCGCCACCTGTTCGTGGATCTGCTTTCGGCGCGCCAGATGATCGGCTTTCTTTCCCGATGAACCAAAGCTGAACAAAGATCGCTTCTTCTTCGTTCCGCTGAAAGTCAGAATCTGAATGCCGGATGTGCTGAGCGCGACATCAACGTCAATATGCTTTCCAGTCAAGCTGCCGGGTTTAAGAACGAGTGATGCAGGAGCCAAAACGTGATACCAGACGTCGTCGATCCAGGAAACGTCAAATGCGGCGGACTTTTCCTTCGTCTCTGCAGGCTTCCCGGTTTTCTCCGACTTCTTTCGAAGCCCCGGTACGACGACGGCTTGCTTACACTGCTTACAGCGAACGCTCTTTCCCGCTTGATCTTCATTAACGCGGATCCAGGCCCCACAGGAGCAGGACACCAGCACTTGCTTACGCTCGCGATCCGCTTTCTGCTGACCACGTCGCTTTTTGCCTTCTTTCTGCTCCTCCACGGCAATGGAAAACAGATCGTCGTCGTTCTTTGATTTCGAAGATGTCGCCGACCCGGATGCTGGTTTCTGTGGAACTATCGGCGTCGACTCAGCAGTCGTCGCTTCAGCCCTGGATTTGGTGGTCGCTGCAACACCGGCCTCGGGCTTGGTTTTAATCTGTGTTGTGGATTGAGGTTTGTCCGGCCCGTCGGTTGCTGGAACAGGAGCCGGGGCCGATTTCGATGGTGATGTCGGTTTAAGAGATTTGGCCTTGGCCTTGGGTGCTGGAGCGGGAACTGCGGGAGAGCCCATTTCGAAGTCTGATGCGCCCGTAGACCCTACACCGCTGCCCAGTTGGAAACCATCGTTGTCTGATGGATTTGTTGTCGCGGATTCTGCAGTTTCCACTCTTGGCGGCAGGAACTCGTTCCGATTCTCCGGCGTAATCGTACTGTAAATAATTGGCTGTGGATTTCTGGTCAAATCGCGATAGCGTGCGGCGACGTCGGCTCGCATGAACCCATTGCAGCTCCAGCAGCGAACCAGACCCGCGCGAACCATTTCGCCGCAATGCGGGCAAGGCTCGTGCATCGTCGCGGATTTGATGGCATCAGGAGTCGCAGGAGCTACACCCGAGGACTCAGTCTTGTGCCGCTCGTAAAAGACGTGACCGCACTCTGGACACTGATCTGTGTCCGAAAGGATCAGGGACTTGCATCCCGGGCATGATCGAATGACTGTCGACATATCAGTCCGCGTCTATTGCCGCCGTAAAAACTTCAGGTCTCAAAATCAGCCAGACTTAAACTGTACGTTACATCGTCTCTGATTTGATGTCAAAATCTGGCCTTGAAACTGCACTCTGTCGGAAGTTGTTCCGAACAATCAGGTTCCGGAAGAATCTGCAATCCAATCCCACAGAAGTCTCGTCAATTATCATGACTTCAACTAATCGACTTTGCTCGATTTTTTTTCATTCCTGCTGAAAACTTCCCCAAAACGTTGCCTCTTTACATCAAATTCAGGTCCGTTGGAAGAACTGACCGGAACTTGTACGCAGTGTTCGCAAATTTTCACACAAAGAGGATTCATTTGTTCACAATGCACAAAAGAGCAAGTACCTTGTCCAACTGGAATCACTCAGCTGAAGAATCTTCTGCGCCACGAGCCTAACTGCCCTGTGAATGAGACGAGCCAATTCCTCCAAGTTGAGTGATCCCAAGCCTGCATCGCGTGTTGTGGAAGTGGTCGGCATTCAATGTGGGTCGCCATGTCCGGAGTAGGACGCTGCCTGCGTTCGCCAGACCTTGATCACCACGCCACAGTCTCTTCTGGCGAACGCTTGATCGTCTGGTTATCGCCAGCTAATCCAAATCCAATGACTACAAGTCGGCACGTTAATCTCTACTTATTCTCCAGCAGCCAAACAAACAAGCCCTTTGCCAGGTGCATACGGTTCTCCGCTTGCGCGAATACGATGCTCTGATCACCGTCCATTACTCCATCCGTCACCTCCAGGCCGCGTTTGGCCGGAAGATCGTGCATGAATCTCGCGGACCTGGGAGCCGCTTTCATCAATGCTTCATTAACCTGAAATTCGGAAAATGCCTTCTTGCGGCGATCTGCATCTTCTTCCTGACCCATGCTGGCCCAGACATCTGTGTAGACAACATCGGCCGAATCGACTGCGTCGCGTGGGTCGTGAGACTGCGACACTCTGTGCTTCGGATATTTCCTCGAAAGCAGTTCCATAAACATGGGATCGAACTCAAACCCCTTTGGTGCTGCCAGTGTGACTCGCATTCCTGTCATAGCAGACGCAATCGCCAGGGACATGGAGACATTGTTGCCATCGCCGACAAAGACCAGGTGCAGGTCTTTCAGTTGTCCAAAGGATTCACGAATCGTCAGCAGGTCCGTCAGAGCCTGGCAGGGGTGCCGGTCGTCGGACAATCCGTTAATCACAGGACATGACGAATGGCGTGCGACATCTTCTATCAGCTTCTGCGAGAAAGTTCGCATCGTGATAATGTCGCTGAAAGAACTGAGAACCTTCGCAACATCCGGAAGACTCTCGCGGCCATTTAATCCGGCTTCAGCAGTTGTCAGAAAGATACCGGACCCACCCAGATGAATCATCGCAGCTTCGAAACTGTTGCGCGTACGGAGCGATGGTTTTTCGAATAATTGCGCAAGCACTCGGCCTGGATAAAGTTGTGGGCGATCCCCCTTGTGAAACTTAGCCTTCAGTTCAACAGCTTTGTCCAGGATGGCGACGAGTTCGTCGGGAATCAAATCCAGCAGGGAAGTCAGATGCTTCATGGTGCCGCATCAAAGTCCTGGGACAGCAGCTTTCACTGTGTCCAGCAGCCTAAAAAAGAAAATGACTGAGCCGTTCCGCAGCGGGAACTTCTCAGCCAACAAAATCGGAAAGGGAAATCTTGGCAACTTTCCCTCCCGGCGTTAAGTGTGGAGATTTGAAATTCTGTGTCGGTATGCCAAATTCTGCCCTGAAGCGTCAGCCAAAGGGTGCAACACTGTTCAGATAGATAAAACCACCTTTAGCGGTTAGCGTGTGTCGAAATCTAAGCTTTTGAACCTCCAGACACCTTTGTACTCGCGAACTTTGGTGTTTTGAAAGGTGTCAAAACGTGATTATTCACAATATCTGGACAAGTGCGACGGAGGTTCAGCGGTCTAATCGTCGAAAAGTGCCGTTGGTTTAAGACTCTCAACGAAACAGAATCAGCTCTGGATTCTTTCGAATTCTGGTACAATAAGCGTTCTGTTGTGAGATGCATTCTGTGGTGCCACGATCCCCTGGCCCGGAATCACTCTGGTTTAACTGATCAAAGACGCAGTACGAAGGACACAATCTCTTGGGTGACCCAAAGCGAGAATCTCTGAAAGTTGGCAGTCAGCGAGCTATTATTGTCGGTGTGTTTCATCCGGATGACGGATTTGGACGCTACGATGCGCTGGATGAGCTGAAGGGCCTCGTCAAGACGGCCGGTGTCGATGTTGTTGGCGAAATGGTTCAGTTCCGGGAAACCCCTCATCCCTCCGTTTGCATTGGTCGAGGCAAGCTGGAAGAACTAAAGCTGCTGATCGAATCCACGGACGCGCAGCTTGTGATCTTCGACAATAACCTGTCACCGTCGCAAGGCCGCTCGCTGGAACAGTCGCTGCAGAAGCCGATTGTCGATCGCAGCGAAGTGATTCTGGATATCTTTGCAACGCATGCCAGAACTCACGAAGCCATGCTGCAGGTGGAACTGGCTCAGCTGATGTACTTTCGTACTCGCCTGAAACGCATGTGGACTCACCTGGAGCGAGTGGGAGGCGGCGGCACGGGCGGTCTTGGGGCGGGTCGTGGTCCCGGGGAAAAGCAGCTTGAAACGGACCGCCGGCTGATCGATAAACGAATCTCTGAACTCAAGAGCAAACTCAAGGAAGTGGAAGATCGGCGAATTCGCACAGTTTCGCTTCGCAATGAGCAGCCCACGGTCTCCCTGGTAGGCTACACAAATGCCGGCAAGAGTACTCTGATGAGATCGCTGACTGGAGCCGATGTCCTTGTTGCAGACAAATTGTTTGCGACACTGGACACGCGAACGCGTCGCTGGAAACTGCCAAACTTTGGTGACGTGTTATTGAGCGATACGGTTGGTTTTGTACGCAATTTGCCGCACCATCTGGTGGCATCGTTTCGCTCGACACTCGAAGAAGCACGCCGTGCGAATCTCTTACTGCATGTGGTTGATGCCAGCAGTCCGGAAGCGGAGCGACAGATTCATACGGTCTACGAAGTACTGAGCGAGATCGGTATCGAGGTGAAGAATGTTTTGCTGGTGCTGAACAAAGTGGACCGCGTTTCTGACCCGTCGGTCATCGACGTCTTGCGACGACAGTATGATGACACGATCACTCTCAGCGCTGCCACAGGTGATGGACTCGACAAACTGGCCGCTGTTGTTTCTGAACGACTGTCCGGCGGCTATGTTGAAGTTGAGATTGAAGCGAGTGTGGGAAACGGTCGACTGTTCGCATGGTTGACGCAACACGCTGAGGAACTGAGCAGAAGTTACCTTGACGAGGCTGCCAGCCGAGTGCAGATTGTCTGCCGCATGCCTCGTCAGGCTGTAGGCGCAATCCCGTCCGATGATGTCACAGTGACAGATCGAAGTGTCTCGGATTCGGATTCGCCAGCAATCACGTCCGTGGAGGAGTAGGCAGATATCTAATAATGAACTCGGGGTTAGTCACTCAATTGCGTCAGGGCTGTGTGAATGTCAGACTGCGGGACGTAAGAATGCACTTTTCGTCTCTGAAGAATCCCCGTCATGTTGTCGCGACTTGCCACGTTTACGCTGTTTGGAATCGAAGCTCGTCCCGTTGAAGTCGAAGTTGATATTTCCCCAGGAGCACTTCCCAAGGTCATTCTGGTAGGACTTGCCGAAGCGGCCGTCAAGGAAAGCATTCATCGCATTGAGCGAGCGCTCGTCAATAGCGGCTACGGACGGCCAAATGATCGCGTTGTTATCAACCTTTCACCGGCGGACCTGCCCAAAGACGCAGCATCTCTGGATTTGCCAATTGCTCTGGGATTCCTGATCTCCGACGCACAAATTGAGCTTCAGGCCGGACGCAAAGTTGTCTACGTCGGCGAACTGGCTCTCGACGGCAGCCTTCGACCAGTCAAGGGCGTGCTTTCGATGGCTCTGGCAGCGCGGGATGCCGGTCAGACGCATATTGTTGTGCCGTCCGCGAATGCCATGGAAGCGGCGGTTGTCGAAGGCATTGATGTGATTGCCGTGGGAACTCTGGCCGAAGCGGCAGGTTTTCTGACGGGCCAATTGCCGCTGGAACCAGTGGTCTTCAGCTGGGACCATGCTCGCAAGGACTTCGGCGCTTACGACATTGATTATGTGGACGTCAAAGGCCAGGAAATGGCCAAGCGGGCCGTTATGGTGGCGGCGGCCGGTTGTCATCACTTACTAATGATTGGTTCGCCGGGCACCGGAAAGACGTTGTTGTCTCAGCGACTGTGCACAATTCTGCCCGAGCTTGAGCCCGAAGAGAGTCTCGAAACGACTCGCATCTACAGTGCTGTTGCGCAACTGGAACCCGGCCAGCCTCTGTTGTTACGCCGACCTTTTCGCGCACCGCATCATACGATCAGCGAGGCGGGGCTGGTTGGAGGGGGCAGCATTCCACAGCCGGGTGAAATCAGTCTTTCACACAATGGCATTTTGTTTCTCGATGAGTTGCCCGAATTCAATCGGCGAACTCTCGAAGTTCTGCGTCAGCCACTGGAAGATCAGACGGTGACGATCTCGCGAGCCATGGGAAGCGTCACCTTTCCAGCCAACGTCATGCTGGTGGCTGCTATGAATCCCTGTCCTTGTGGATTTCGAGGCGACCCGAAACGGAACTGCAGTTGTAATCCTCTGCAGATTGCGCGGTACCTCAGCCGCATCAGTGGTCCACTTCTCGACCGTATCGATATTCATATCGAGGTTCCACCTGTCCCTTTCCGAGAGCTTGCGGACAAGACAGAAGGTACCTCAAGCGAGAAAATGAGAGACGCGGTCATCCGGGCCAGAAGTCATCAGGCGGAGAGATTCAAAAAAGAATCTGTGCGTGTTAACGGAAAGATGAAGCCGCCTCAAATCCGCAAATACTGTAAGCTTGAGCCGGATGCGGAGAACCTTTTGAAGCACGCGATGGAGGAAATGGGCTTGTCCGCTCGCGCGCACGACAAAATTCTTCGCATCAGCCGAACAATCGCTGATCTCGAAGACAGCGAACAAATAAGCTCAACGCATCTCAGTGAAGCCATTAACTATCGAACGCTCGACCGAAACTACTGGCAACAGTAATATCCTTTGCCTGCAGGAATGCCGCGTAGACTTCTGCCACCCAGCGAAAATGAAACGGCAACATGCGGTTTTCTGGCTGCTCGTTAGTTTTCCGCCGGATTCACGGTGGCGTTGTCGAACGAAGCTGAGCCTCCAACGACCGGCAACTCAATCGATGTCGCATCAAGGTCGATTGTCAGTCGCGTCCCTGGTTCTGGCCAAAGTGTGAAATCGCGATCGCTCGAAAAAATCATCAGTCCAATCTGCTCACCCGCCTGGATGACTTGATCATCGGGCTGAAGACTGAACTTGAGATCGTAGAACTTGTCAGCAATCAGTGGCTCACTCCTGGTCAGGGACTCGTGATTCTGCGGATCTGCCCAGCCGCGTGTGATGATATCGTCTGTAATGCGTTCGCTGTTCGTCCACGGTAACGACACCAGCCAGATCGAGAGATTCGCCGCAGGCTTGCTGCTGGCAAGGCGAACGGAGATCGTTGCCGTTCCTGAAAGATGAATCGGCTTGATCAGCTTTGGTGTCGCGTACAGCAGACGATGCTCGGTCCAGTCAGCTTTGGCCAAAACGGCTCCGCTGAAAGAGAAATTATCGACGACCGTTTCCGTACCCTGCTCGGGTGCTCGCGCGGCGAGAAGCTTACTTGTCTGAGTGCCTCCTTTTATTGGATAGAGTTTGATGGCTTCGGCTTGCGGATGAGGATAATCGGGATAGGAAACGGGTGATTCTCGTGCAGCATCTTCACGAACAATCCATGACCTGGGGTCCTTCTCAACGCCGTTTTCCACACCATACAAATAACGCGTGAACCAACGGTTCATCATTTTGAGCGGTGGAGATCCACCGTGACCTCCCTGATGAAAGTATACCTGCACAGGTATCCCTTTTGCCTTTGCGGCTTCATAGATTCGAACACTGTGCTCCGGCATGACGTTCCAGTCATTGAACGCATGCGCCATCAGGAGCGCGGCCTTCATCGGGCCAAGATCATTCAGATAGTCACGGCCCGCCCAGAAGTCGTTGTAATCCCCGGACACACGGTCAAACCCGAAAGCCATCTCCTTGTCACGAACGTTCGTGTTGCAGTAGGCTCGCAGTTCCGGATCGCCGCTGTGGATATAGTTGTACAGCACATCAATGTCTTCTCCCATGTATCCGCCAGGGTGCCGAACGAGGCCGTTTGAACGATAATAATGGTAGTAGGAAGTATTGGGAGCGACGGGGATAATGGCTTCAAGTCCATCCACGCCAGTGGTTGCTGCAGCCAGCGGAATCGTGCCGTTGTAGGAAGTCCCTGTCATCCCCACTTTACCCGTGCACCAGAAGGCTTTCACTTCTTCGGAATCATCCGGCGACGTAAAGCCTCTGGCCCTTCCATTCAGCCAATCGATGACGGCCTTTGGAGCCAGGGATTCGTTGTCACCACCCACAGTCGGGCAACCCTGTGACAGCCCGGTTCCCGGCGAACACGAATGCACCACGGCAAAGCCGCGGGGCACCCACGTGCTGACCAGGGAATCTGAGATGGTTGGTCTGAGGCTTTGTTGAGGAATCGGTTGAGGCGTGACATGCCTGGGCGGTGTGGTCCCAAGTTCCTGACGAGGTGGCCAGAAGTATTGAGGATCGTTGGTGCCCGTGCCGGCATAATAAGGGCTTGATTCATAGACAACGGGAACCTTAAGGCCTTCCGTCTCTGTTTGCTTTTGGCGAGTCACATCGACATGCATCCGATCTGGCTTGCCGTTTCCGTCGGAGTCAAACTCTGTTTCAACCCAAAGATCATGGCGAATCCATTCATCTTCCTTCCTGAAGGCAGGCACAATCTGTGATTCACCATTTTTAAAGATTGGTTTTGCCGGCTCGTCTGCGACCAGCCTGTGAGAAGTCGGGACGACCAGACCTGACAGCCATAGAAATCCAAACCAAAACGTCAGACGGCCTGAAGCCATAATGGTCATCCTCTGTGCGATCATGGAGCAGAATGCAGATCTGGTATTGATCCGTCTACTTGCGCTGGTCCAGCGGAATATAATTTCGCTCCGTGGCACCGGTGTAGATCTGTCGAGGCCGATAGATGCGGCTGGTGTCTTCGTCTCGCTGTTCGCGCCAATGAGATAACCAGCCTGGCAGCCGGCCGATCGCAAACATAACGGTGAACATGTTCGTCGGAATACCCATCGCTCGATACAGGATACCGCTGTAGAAGTCGACGTTGGGGTACAGTTTGCGACTGATGAAGTAATCATCTTCGAGCGCAACTTTTTCCAGATTGCGGGCGATTTCGAGCAACGGGTCATTGACGCCGAGTTCCTGAAGAACCTGCTCGGCCATCTTGCGAAGAATGGTGGCACGCGGGTCGAAGTTCTTGT
>JANPHT010000429.1:0-6705 GCA_031424595.1 Planctomycetota bacterium | reverse complement strand
GAATCGAACCGACTCCGAGCTTCACTTCAGAATTGAGCTTACCCCGCTGACGCAGGCGAGCTTCTATTTTTTCCTTCATCTGCTGAATGCTGCTGCGAACCTGTGCCGCTGTTCCGGAAAAAAGCAGTGGCCCCATCTTCTGCAGAAATTGACGGCCAGTCTCTGGATCGCCGGCAACCGCTCGAGCCTTCAGCATGGCCTGCTTCTCCCAGATCGCAGCGTCCTGAACCAGATAGTTTGTATAGGATTCGACCGTGCTGACCAGTGGCCCCGCTTCGCCCCAGGGCCGCAGCCGAAGATCGACTCGATAAAGAAAACCGGGCGGAATGTCCTCCGCCAGACCATCAATCGTAAGTCGGGCAAGTCGCTGTATGTCTGCCGTGTCCCGATCCGCGATCAGCACAAGGTCGATGTCAGAACTGTAATTGAGTTCTTCACCACCATGCTTTCCGAGCGCGATAATAGCCAGCTTGCTGTCCGGCATTCGGAGCTCTTCTGCCGCAAGGTTCAGACAGCACTGAACCATCGAATCGGCAAGCAGAGACAACTGCAGCGTGACGAATCTTAAGTCCAATAAACCAAAGGCATCACACATCCCAATTCTGAGCAATTGTCGACGCTGGTATCGCCTCAGTTCTGAAAGCCTGGTGGACCGACGACTTTGCTTCTCCGACCCACTCATGGCTTCCGTTACAAATTGCTCGCGAGACTTCATTTCAGCTGTGCGACCGTGCAGCGTCAGTGTCGTAAGGCAGAGTGGATCTGACAGCAGAATCTGAGTCAGAAACGGACTTCCGCACGCCAGTCTTGCCAGGATCTCAAGAGCTCGGGGAGTCTGTTCAAACAATGCAAAGACGTCGATAAATTCTGACGCATTGCGGACGTACTGGTCGACGACATTGAGAACCGTGTCCCGAAGCGGCGCTTCACGCGCGACTCGCTCCAGAACTTCGAACCAGAACGGGACTCCCGCTGTCGGGCCAGGCGGCCGTTTTGAGTGGATAGTCAGTTTTCCCTGCGCGGCAACCCAGCAAGTCTTCAGCCTTGTCAGAATTGCCACGCCGGATTCTGGTTCAGTGAAGCCAAGATCAGACAGCTTGAGAGCATTGGCAGCCGACTGTGACTCATTCAACTGATCAAATTGCGGAAACATGCCATCACCACTGAGATCATTTTCCGATTGCCGGACCATCCACGAATTCGTGTACATCGACAGCGCGAAAATCCAGATCTGTTGTGGGGTCGTGGCCCTGCAGACTCAGGTGGCCGGCTTCAAGTCGTCGCCCTTCGCGAGGATTGTCGCCAGGCGAACGTGTGTCCTGCCAATTGACAACCTGATAACCGTTGACCCACGACAGGAATCGATCGCCCTGCGCAATCAATACGGCCGTAAAAAACTCACGATCATTTGAGACGACATAGCGCGCCGGAACTCGACGAAAGATCGCGCCGGTTCCGGAATCTGCTGGCTTTGAACGGTCGTCGTCTTTCACTCCATTGTGGAGTTGCATTTCGTAGCCATGAGAAGGAGCGCTTTCCGTACCAGGCTTCGCGCGGAAGAACACGCCACTATTGAGTCCTTCGCCATTGATGCGAGCTTCGACTTTCATGGCAAAGTTCCCAAAGGTCTTCTCCGTTTCAAGGAAACCAGGACCGTTGGAAACGTGAAACAGGTTGTCCTTTACGGTGAATTCACTTTTAGAACCCGGCACTATTCTCCAACCGGTTGTGTCTGTACCGTTCAGCAACGGCCGAAATCGCAGTGGGCGAACGCAGATCTTGCGATAGGCCGCACGTCCCTGGTTCATTTGCAGGCCAAGTTTTCCTGTGAGACGAACAGCGTCGGAAGAATCTGTGAAGTCGACAATCGGATTTTCATCCAGCCAGACCTGGATTCGTGGGCCTTCGCAAACGACGCGGAAATTGTGCCACGAACCTTCCACGGAAGAAATCTTTTCGGCCACAAAACGACCAACCAGACTTCCTGTCTTATGTGTCGAATGGCTGTCGCAGATATTCAGTTCGTAAGTGTCTGTGGCCGGGTTACTTGCATTGTCAGCCGTCCGCAGAAACAGTCCACTGTTTCCGCCAGCCGCCAGGTGGAAGTCGCAGCGCAATTCAAAATCGTCAAGTGCAAAAGGTGTCAGTAGCAGACTCTTTTCACCGCTATCAGCCACGATCGCATCTTCCTCGACGTGCCAGTTGGTACTTTTGGGAACGTCCCAGCCAAATAAGGATCGCCCGTCAAACAGACTGATCCAACCTTCACGGACTTCCGCATCCGTCAGCGGAGCAGCGACAAATTCGACGGTCTCCGTCGTTGATCCGCTTGCTGAATCGACGGCTGTCGATGACGACAAGGGCTGACTTCCAGCGGGCTGACTTCCAGCTGCCGCGGCTGCCTTAGCGATTGTTCCGTTGGTGGAATCTGTACACCCAGGAATCACAGCAAACAGAGTCAAGATGGCGACCAGTTGAATTCCAGGTGTCATCGTTCTGATCCTTATTTCGCTGACTGTCAAAAACTATTCCTGCACATCGCTGTGTCGGCCATCTGGCTGAAACCTCAGATGAAAACTACTCCAGATCCGTTGGAGACGCTACCTGTTCGTTCAACGTCCAGCGCAGATACGCCTCCAGAAATTGATCCAGATCCCCATCAAGAACTAGCTGTGGGTTTCCGGTCTTCAGGCCGCTGCGTACGTCCTTTACGAACTGGTCGGGATAAAGAACATAATTCCTGGCTGTTTGGCCTCCGAATCCAATTTTCGACTTTTCACCGCGCCGCGCCGCCTGTTCGGCGTCGCGTTTCTCAATTTCAATCTGATAAAGCTTCGCCGTGAGCATCTTTCTGGCCGTTGCTCGGTTCTGATGCTGGCTGCGTTCGTTCTGACATGCAGCGACAACGCCGGTGGGTATGTGAGTCAGGCGGATGGCAGATTCCGTCTTGTTGACTTTTTGACCGCCCGCTCCACTGGATCGCATTTTGTCTTCGCGAACATCTTCTTCCCAATCGATATCAATCGAGACTTCGTCATCAATGGCGGGCACAACGTCGACTCCTGCAAACGAGGTGTGACGTCTTCCCGCAGAATCAAATGGACTGATGCGAATCAGCCGATGATTCCCCGTTTCGCCTCGCAGAAGTCCGTAAACGAACTCTCCGGAAATGAGCAGCGTTGCGCTGCGAATTCCCGCCTCTTCAGCGTGGGAGATATCCATCTCTTCGACTTTGAAACCGCGACGTTCTGCCCAGCGAATGTACATTCGCATCAGCATCATGGCCCAGTCTGCAGAGTCCGTTCCCCCTTCACCCGCCTGAACGGAAATGTAGGCATCACAACTGTCTTCCGGCCGAGTCATCGTGGCCTGCAGCTCAACGCGGTCGATCTCGGCAGTGAGATGTTCGGCAGCCTGCTTCAGTTCAGCCTCGCTTTCGCCGGATTCGTCTTCCGCGGCAAATTCCATCAGGACCTGAAGATCATCGCCGGCACTGACAAGTTTTTGCAGTGGGTTTGTCGTGGCTTTGATCTTCCGTAGTTCATCCATGCAGATCCGTGCGCGCTCCTGGTCATTCCAGAAATCGCTGGCGGCCATGCGATCGTTAATTTCTGCAATGCGAGTCGTCTTGCCAGCCAGGTCAAAGACAGTCTCGAAGGTGAACGATACGCTTCAGTAACTCATGACAATGAGATCGAAACTCCGGGTCCATAGCAGTCTGACTTTTTGTGAACAAGCAAAGAGGAATCAATGAAAATCGTCTGTCATCGACGTGTGGCGACACTGGGGATTTCAACAGAGCGACGATCGGTATGCAATCGGTATTGAGCTTTTGTCGATAAACAGAACTTGCGGAAGATCAATCGAGAGCACAATTGCGTGTAAATGGTTTCATTTTAGCGATTGGTCTTCGAGTCCATGGGAGGATCAGTCATCACAGGCGTCCGTCTCGTTTGAATTTCCCCAGCGTTGCATCAGCGAATGGGGAACATGCAAATGATCACAGATTCGTGCCACAATAAAATCGACGAGATCAGCGACGGATCCCGGTTGATGATAAAATCCGGGCATCGAAGGCAGCACAGTTGCTCCGGCGTGGCTGACGCGAGTCATATTCTCCAGTTGGATGATGCTCAAAGGTGTCTCCCGCGGGACCAGAACAAGCGGTCGACGTTCCTTCAGATGCACGTCTGCTGCCCGATGAATCAGATTTGTCGAGGCGCCCGTTGCGATCGCTGACAAAGTGCCCATGGAGCACGGGCAAATCACCATTCCGGCGGTCAAAAACGAACCGCTCGCGATACCGGCAGAATAGTCTGAGAGGCCATGAATTTTCAAAACTCCTTTTTCCGGTGTGACTGATGAATTCTTCTTCGTGCCGAATCCCCACGATTGGGCAATCGCCCCAGTAAGGAGACTGGCCACGGCTGTCCGCCAACTGCTTTGATCTGCTCCAGTGGCAGGCAACTCGGCTTCCATCTCTCGCAGAAGGACTTGTCTGGCGGCCCCACTGATGACGAGGTGGACGGTTCTGTTGGCCGACAGAAATGCGTCAATCAGGCGCAGCGCGTAAATCGAACCACTGGCACCAGTCACCGCCAAAACGACGTTCTCAGAGGACATGAATATTCCCGTCAAATACCAAATAATCTTCGTCAACAATCAGAGCACCTCAGCGACCGCTTCCGATTCCAGCCAATGCAGCAGTCTCTCCGAGACGTTGATGCCACAAGCCTTTTCCAGTCCTCGCCAGCCTGGGACGGCGTTGACTTCGATGAGCAGCGGCTGATTATACTCGTCGTACATAATATCAACACCGGCAAATACGCAGTTCGTAGCCCGAGCGGCTGCAACAGACAGTTCCATTTCACGAAGGGTCGGCGTATGCATGACGCCGGTTCCCTGTTGCGAAATATTGGCTCGAAAATCTCCGCTCTTCGGAGTTCTCTTCATCGATCCCACGAGTTGCCCGTTGAGCAGCAGAACTCGAATGTCGTAACCGGGTCCTTTGATAAACTGCTGTAGATAGAGCACGCAGCCGAGTCGCTCCAATGTCCGAAACGCTCGCATGGCCAATTCTGGGTCAGAGACGCGGATGATGCCCCGTCCTTCGGCACCGAATAATGGCTTCACGACAACATCACCTGCGAGGTCATCAAATGCTGCAAGTGCTGATTCCGCGTTTTCGCAGACCACGGTGCGTGGAACAGGAAGGCCGGCCAATGCCAGGCGTTGTGTCGTAAGGTATTTATCAACTGCGCATTCTAACGCCCGCGGTGGATTAAGAACCCGCACACTGCTCGCCTCCAGTCCTGCCAACAGATCCATGCGAGCCACCACCTGCTCAAGCGATCCGGGCGGCATTGTTCGTACCAGAACAATATCGAATGAACGAACGTCCTGATCCGCACATCGCAGCTGCACCCCTTCTCTGGAAACATGGCCGTGAAACTGTTCAAAGTGCAGTGGCTGCACGAAGTGACCACGTTGCTCCCCTGATCGACACAACTCGTTCACATACCAGCTTCCCTGGTTCCCAAACACACCAATACGCATTGAAGATTCCAGAGTCAAATTGTTAATGATCTCCGCATATTAGCCGACCTTGAAAATAATTCCAAAGTGGTGAGATGTCCACTCGAACGCCAATACTCCCGGATGTGTCGAGTTCTGGGACTTCGTAAAACGCGAGCCTGATCGTGAGCAATGATTTGTGGCCCACGTCCCATTAGAAACACCTAACGATTTTGCTCTTCATGCGGCAAGGACTTTTATTGCTCTGACAGTCATGCATTGATGTGTGCCAGTGCTTGATTCAGCCGTCGATAGCAAAGGAGTTGGCCAGTTGAACGAAACCTCCCGCGATCTGGTCGCACGGCGGTTGAATCCCTGGTAGCATCCGCACGACCTTGACACTCTGAACGAGGTTGGCACAGATGAAAATACGCATGAGAGCATGAGTGCACATGTAATTCAGAACTGTCGCAGATTGTGCTACAAGTTCGAAAGAGCTTTCTGCACTCAGACAGAATAGAATCCGCTGAGTTCCACACGAGATCCACAGGAAAGGCATACACACATGATTTGCGAACAGAGGACAATACAGCAGCAACGGAATTGTATCTGGAATTTCCTTGGGTCGTCGTTCGCCGCATTGTGGCTGATCAACTGCGCTTCGGCTGGGCCGCCGGAGGGCGTTCCTGAGACGGCCCTGCGTCTTACGGGGTCAGGCGTGGATAAACTGGAATCCTGGACACACGAAGACAAGTTGTATGTGGTTGTTGCGACGCCCTTCAGTGGCAATTCGATCAGACTTCCTCGCCTTGCAAACGTATTGAAAACCATACACTGGCTTTCTGAACCAGATTCAAAACTTCAGCTTCTTCCGGAACCACAACATTGGGTCATAAAACTGGCGGACTCAAGCCCGACATCGGCTTCGATTATTGAGATGAAGTTCGATGGCCCGCCGGTGATTTTTGATCCATCACTTGTCGTTCGACCTGATGCGGAGAACATGATCCTGCTCCCGGCGAAGCTCGCAACGACGAAAGGCGAGAACCTGCGTTATGAACCGCAGCCACATAAAGACACCGTTGGATATTGGAGTAATCCCAACGATACTGCTGAATGGCACTTTGCAGTAAACACAACCGGGCTTTACGAAATCGACATACTTCAGGGCTGCGGAAAAGGGCACGGGGG
>JANPHT010000428.1:0-27411 GCA_031424595.1 Planctomycetota bacterium | reverse complement strand
CCACCGACAGCAGCACGATCAGGCTTGCCGCAAGCTTGTTCCTGAGAGTCTGATCCAATGATGCTTCCATCGCTGATTTTCCACCGAGCGCGGCGAGCGGAAGATTCAGCCAGTTTTCTACGGCGGCTGGTTCCAGCTGCCGTACGAGGTGGCGGAACTGCTTCTGACTGACACCAGGCGGACAGTAATATCGACGATCAAACGGACGAGCCTGAGGTCGCTCGAACTCTACGACTTCTCGTTTTTCCTGATCAGCGTTCGTCAGGATTAAATCACCTGCCACAGCCCGCAGTTTGACAATCGCTGCGTCCAGTGAAACATCTATGGATGTCACTTCCACAAACGGATCAGTAATACCCACAGCCGAAGCCTGATCGGCATCGATAATGTCATACAGATCAATGTCAGCAATCGATTCCGGCACGCGATCCGGAGAAGTCAGCTCTTCTGACGTAATTGCCGTGGCCAAAATGACCATTTCTGCTGCGTGGCCCGTTCCGTTTGGATGATGACAATCATGATGATCATGGGAGTCATTGCGTTGAATCTGTGGATCGCTCTCCAGTCGTGTGAGCAGTTCGGACATAGAACGGACATTCAGACGCACAGAAAACGTGTTGTAGCGTTCTTCGGATAGCTGCGAGTCAATCTGCTGTGCGAGGGCCTCAGCTTCTGTCGCCTGATCAAAATCCTGCAGCAGGCCGGCCGCATGATGCAGAGATGATGCGGCGGCTGCAATTCGTCCGTCCCAGGCCTGGCACAAACCCATGTTGTACCAAATCGCGCCTTCGGTGGGATGAGAATCCGCAAGGCGATTGTAGAGGATCGTGGCGGGTTCCCAGCATCCAAGGACACTCAGTTTGCGAGCACGGATATCCTGCTGAGCGGCTTCGTCACTGCAGGTAATCGGTAACAACTGATAGGCACTGCGGAACAAAAATGGCAGCGAAGATTCCGACTCAAAGCTAACCAGCTGAAGAACCAGATTCTTCTGCCGCTCTCCTGTCGACATACGAACTGCAAAAGCAAGGTGCTCACGGGCCGACATCAGGCAGCCCGCTTTGGCCATGTTGGCCGCAATCATCGATGCCAGGTAGGCTATTCCCCAGGGATGATGCTTCGCACAAAGCTGGAATGTTCGATGCAGGATTCGACGTGAGGCTTCGAAGCCGTCTTCTTTCAGGCAGATCTCTGAAAGTGAGAGCAGTACGCCTGGGTGATCAGGATGCTTCTTCAGGAAATCGGTTGCCACTTTTCGGGCTTCGTCCGTTTGGCCAACTTCATACAAAGTGGCAGTCAGTTCGCGGACAACGATGTCCTTGTCCGGATGTTTCTTCAGGAGTTCACTGAAGATCTTAATCGCAGCTTCAGGCTGGTTGTCGCGAATTCTGAAGGCACGTTGAAGGTCCGGCAGGATTTCACCGCAACAGAATTTCAGCTTCTTACCACTGCCGCAGGGGCACATTGCATAGGGATCGTTGGCCATTGAAGCACCCGTTTCCGTCGTTCGAAGAGGATTTTGGAGGTGGAGCCGCCTCAACCGAAGCTTCCCGCCAGGCTGAGGAACGACTTTCTTGTGTTTTTTTTGCCAGTTGCCGCGCAAACGTCCCGCGCAGCAAAAGAAGCATTTCCCTCGAAGAAATCAGGGGAATGGCTTAGAGCGGCGGGATATTAGCAAATTTCCCGCCTTCTGGCAGTCTGACTCAGCGCAATCGTATCACGGGAGTCAGGGCCACGATTTTCCCATTCACCCTGCATTCCCCCTGATGTTTCAGCCTGTATCTCCGTTTCCTGAGGAATTTTCGGCTGCGACACCTGCCGTTGCGGCGGGAATGCCATTTGCATTGCGGCCGCCATACGTTGGAGCGGAAGTCAGGTCTGACAGTTTCCTTTGAGGTTTTCCATGACAGTTCAAGCTGAAAAACAACAGTATTCTTTCCAGGCCGAGATCAGCCAGCTTTTGCAACTGCTCTCGCATTCGCTTTACCAGAACCGCGAGATCACGATCCGCGAGCTCGTTTCGAATGCTTCAGACGCTCTGGACAAGTTCCGCTATGTCAGCCTGACATCGGGCCAGAAACAAGCAGCCGATGATCTGAGAGTGACCATCGAACCCGACAAAGAAGCTCGCGTGTTGACGATTCGCGACAACGGCATTGGAATGACTCGCGACGAACTTGTCAGCAACCTCGGCACCATCGCCCGCAGCGGTTCGCTGGAATTCCTGAAGAAGGCCCAGAAGGCCGGCGACAAAGCGAGCGACCTGTCTTTGATCGGGCAGTTCGGTGTTGGCTTCTATTCGGCCTTCATGCTGGCCGATCAGGTGGAAGTGGTGACACGCAGTTACACCGAAGAACATGGTTGGCGATGGGAATCCACTGGCGATGGGAATTACGCAATCAGTGAAGTGACGGACCCCGTGGAACGAGGCACCAGCATTCGCCTGCATCTGAAGGAGGGTCTTGACGAATTCACCGAGCCTGTGCGTCTGAAGTACATTCTTCGAAAATACTCAACGTTCGTTCCGCATGCGATCTATCTCGAATCGGAACACATCAATAACCAGCCGCCGATCTGGGTTGAACCGAAGAATACACTGACTGATGAGCAGTACCATAACTTCTTCGAATATCTTACGCACTTCCCCGGTCAGAAGCCGCTCTGGCATCTGCACTTGTCTGCCGATTCCCCTTTCCAGTTTCACAGTATTCTGTACTGTCCGGATGTCAATCTGGAAAAGATGGGCTTCGGTCGCAGCGATCATGGACTGCATTTGTGCGCCAAAAGGATCCTTGTTCAGAACGACAATCGTGATCTTCTGCCGGACTATCTGCGGTTCCTTCGGGGCATCGTTGACTCCGCCGACTTGCCGCTGAATGTGTCTCGCGAAGCACTTCAGGACAACACCGTCTTTCGTAAGATGCAGAAAGTCATTACAAAGAAGGTCCTCGATCACCTGGATACGTTCTCCGAGGAAAACAAAGAGAGCTACATCAAATTCTATCGGGAGTTCGGTCAGGTTCTTCGTGAAGGCGTGACAAACGACTTTGACAATCGCGATCGCCTGGCAAAGCTGCTGCGATTTGGTTCGACTCATTCGCTGATGACCAGCGAACTTGTGTCGCTGCCCGATTACTGCAGTCGGGCTCAGGAAGGTCAGGAACAGATTTATTATGCCTGTGGATCAGACGCCGATGCCGTAATGCGCGATCCCAACCTGGAAGTCTTCCGGTCTCGCAACCTTGAAGTCCTGATCCTGACTGACCCTGCCGACGAGTTTATTCTTTCGCATCTGCGTGAGTTCGATAAGAAGCAGATTGTGTCCGTCGATTCGGCTGATCTGCAACTGCCTCCGAAGGCCGATGATGCTGCGAAGACCGAGGAAGAGAAAGCCGAAGCGGAGAAGAAAGCTCAGAGCGTTCCGGCCAATTTCGATACGGTTCTCACTCTCGTCAAGGAAGCTTTGGGCGATCAGGTTCAGGAAGTGCGTCGCTCGGAGCGACTCACCGAGAGCGCATGCTGCCTTGTGAATGCGCAGGGTTCGATGAGCACCACTCTGCAGAAAGTTCTGCGTATGAACACGCCGGACTTCGAGATGCAGAAAATGATTCTGGAGCTGAATCCGAACGCGGCGTTGGTAAAACGGATGGCCGAGCTGGCAGGCAATTCTGAAAACCACAAGTTCATTCAGGACTGTGGTTGTCAGCTGCACGCCAATGCGATGATCATGGCCGGCCTTGCCCCCAACGGCAACGAGATGGCCGCCCGTCTGCAGGACTTCATGCTGCAACTGGCCAGCCAAAAGGCATAGTCCGGGTTCCTGAACGCGTTCTGAAGTGCGGCCGTTGAAAACCGACCAGTCAGCGGAAACTCTGGCTGGGTCGGATAAACATGGCGATCGATGCGCGGCGGCGATTCCTGCGCGGCGGTGTTTAAGAATCAGCCTCAGTGCAAAACTGGAAACAGGGCTTAGACGTCCAGCCCCAGCATCCGCATGAGTTCAATGGCGTTGCTGCGTTCAACGACGCCGTCGCGAAGTTTGTAGTCGAAGGTCATGGTGCCATCGACAATTGTGTCTTCAAAGTGTTTATTGGTCGCCTGGCTGGACATCGTGTCGGCGATTTGAGTCAGTGCCAGATCGTGCGTTGTCACAATTCCCAAAGCATGGTGGGCCACCAGCGATCGGATAACGGCCTCGGCGCCGCGGCGCCGGTCGTGAGAATTCGTGCCGTGCAGAATCTCATCCAGCAGGAATAAGACGACTCGCGGCGATTCTGTCAGGTCGACAACCGACTTCAGGCGGCGAACGACACTGAAAAACAGAGAACGACCCTCCTGCAGTGAATCGCTCACACGCATCGCAGTGCCCAACTGAAACGGGTACGTGCGAAATCGAGTGGCTCGCACGACGCTTCCGCAGAGGGTCAGTACGACGCTGCTTCCAATGCTGCGAAGGAATGTGCTCTTCCCAGACATGTTCGAACCACTAATGAGCATTAATGGTGTCGCGACAGTAAGCTGGACGCTGTTGCGAACACAGGCTTCACTCTTTAGTAACGGATGTCCAAGATTTTCGGCAATCAATTCAGGCTGATCATCGGAGATCTCTGGCAAGCAATCCTGCGGATGATCGAACGAGTAACCAGCCACAGAAACAGTGGCTTCCAGGCAGGCTACCGTTTCCAGCCAGTCGGCGACGTCGCGGCCATGCTGCCGACGCCAGCATTCGAGCAGGTGAGTTACCAGAACAAACAATCCACACGCCCACGCGATCGGGGCAAAGAACTGATTTCTCATGGCGTTGTTCTGCCATTGAGTCAGTTGACCCAGTCGGCGGATCGCATGGGATGCCGTTTCGGACTCTGAATGAAAACGGTTCTGCAAATCTCGAACAGCCGGTTCGTCCACATGATGCTGTTCGAAGACCTCGATCACTCGGCCGAACTGACTAAGAGCGGAATCCACATTGTCCATTTGCGCCGCCGTGTGGCGAATCTGACGGCGAGTCACGATGACAGCGGGCGTTTGCAGCACAATCATCAACAGCAAATATCGCAATGGCATCACGTCGAGCATGACCAACGCGATGACAGGGACTGCTGCGATTCCGATCAGCGATGACCAAATCAGGACCCAGAGCGACATTGGCTGCGAGGGTTCCTGCACCCAATTCTTCAGCAGCACCTCAGCAGTCTGCCAGTTGGCGGAATCAGGAATACAAGCCAGCGCCTCGCGCAGCTTCAGTTCATTCCGAAGCCCCTGCGCTCGAGCCTGACGGACTCGAATGGTTTCGCCATCGCAAATCCGACTCATCCAGCCAGCGAGGTGACGCCGACCTGGCAAAGTTCTGCATTCGTTGAGCATTTGAAACAGTGAGCCACGTCCGAAGACATCCAGATCCTGAGTCCACGGATGAAGTTCGTCAGAGAACTCGGCCCCATCAGCCACTTCAGTTCCGAAACGTCGCTCCAGACGACTTAGACGACTTTCGTGAAACTTGCGGATCGCCTGAGCCGTCGACAGTTTTCGCAGGCAAGCCTGATGAAACGGCAGGAGAGACAGGAACAGAACTGTCGGGACAAACATCCACAGCCACGAAATGTGGTCGGATTCGCCGATGCAAAGAATCCCCAGCAATAATGCGGCCAGGAAAATCCCGGTGCGGATGCGTACAAACAGCAGATCTCGCCGCGACAAATCGCCAATCTGCGCAGTGACTTCCTCAAGCCTTTTTTCGTAGGCTTCGCGAGGCTCAATCTCTGTGATGCCGCTTTTCCTGGGGTTCGCCGTCGAAGTTGTTGACGTCATGGAGTCGGTCTGCAACACAATCTGAGGTCCACCGTTCGCATCACACGGAATGTTCGTCAAACCAGAACTGTGATCACTGATCAGCGGAGTATGGCGGAAGTCCGACTTTGATCAAGATCTACCCCGCGGACGTTCCCTGAACGTAGCGAGCAGCCGTTTCCTGAAAGCGACGTTTGCCATCTTCCACAACGCGGCGAATCTCTTTGGCGTTCTGTTCGCTTTCTTTTCGGAGGTCGGCGATCATCGTCAGTGATTCCACCTGGAAGTTCGTGATGGCATCGACAAGCTTCTGAACGCTCTCGGCTTTAATCGTTGAACCATAACCAGCCTTCATAGCGGCTCGTTCAAGTTCGCGACCCAGATTTGCCACATCCTCAAGCCCTTTGTTCAGGCCTTCCTTCATCGCTTCGGTCGCGGCTGTGATTTCATGCAAACCCTGCTGGCTTGTATACACTGTCCCCAGAATTGTGAAAACGTGCTCATTGGTTGTAAAGAACGTCACCGCCCGGCGATAAACACTGTCTTTGACGTCATGAGTCTGCTTCAACTTGGTGATCAGAGTTTCGCCAACGTCGTAGCCAATGGACAGATTCTCAGAAATATCCTTCAGCAGTTGATAAGTCCGGTCTTCATCCTGGAATTTTTCTCGGGCCTCATCGCGAGCCAACTCGAGACGACCCCGCTGAGCCGTCTCGTCGCCCATGAAGTTGTCGACCCCTGTCTGTGAATCAGCGAGACCTTTTTTTGCGACATCGAGAAAGGGCTTTTGCTTTTCATAGAGTTCCGTCGCCATCACTTCGGCTTCTTTAAGTGCGAAGCGGAAGTCAATGTAGGCGTCCATAATGGCGTCTTCACGGTCCAACTGATCGCGAGTATCTTTGGAGACATCCTTATACGTTTCGGTAATCGTCTCGAATCGATCACTGGGCGTTCCTCGACGAATCTTCATCCACCAATTCTGAAACTTCTCACTTCGACTGATCTGTCCATCCGCCAGTTGTGAGATCAGCATCTTTGAGTCTTCTCGTACCGAATCGAACATTTGAGTGATCTCAAGGTATCGATTGCCAATCCTGATGTTTTCGACATTCTCGCGAACCAGCCGATTGAAGGTACTCATGTGCTTGATCACATCCGCAATTGCCAGCGTGCGGGCTTCATCGACGTGCTTGACGCTGTCCAGCAGGCGGATCAATTCTTCACCGGAATCGCCCGTTGTCGATAACCCGAACCTCTGCAGGACTTTGATTGCGCGACCCAGATAATGTCGCATCGTTGAAGCGGGCTTTGCAGCCTCTGTTGTCGTGAGTTGTGTGTTGCTGGACGGCTGCGAATCTTTGGATGCTGGCTGACTCATGACAAAACCCTGTTGAAACTTCAATGGAACTGTAGACTCCGGATGCGATATGCTGTCAACTTACCAAACTTTCAGCCGTCCGCAAACCACCGTGCTGACAAAGACAAGATCGATGCCGGTATCGAGTCAGGCACGCCGCACAACTTTACCGCCTACGCATCCATGAGCCAGCCAAAACTCACTCAACCAACCTCGCGCACAGTCACTGGCAACGGATCTGTGGCCCCCGAACTGACGCTTTCTGAAACACTGCGCGTTCTGGAAGTGGCTCGAGGCATGCGCCAGGAGCGGGCCGTGGCTGAAGTGGCATTGGCCAGAAACGAGATTCGGGACATCATCCGAAAACGACTCATGGAAGCAGCCGCGATCACCGGCGACAGTCTCACAGAAGGGGATGTGGATGCTGCGATTGATCAGTATTTTTCGACTCAGCACGCCTACAGCGATCCTCCATTGTCCGTGCCAGTATTCTTTGCGAATCTGTACGTCCGCAGAATTAAGATTGTTATGATCTCTGGCAGTCTGCTCCTGGTCTATGTGTTGTGGAAGTTTCTACTATAAACCGGTTTCGGAGGAATCCCGTCGATCTGCCGCCGAACAAGACTTTGCTGAATTTATCATTTCGAATTCTCTAACTGCTTTCATCAATGCCCATTCCTGGTCCGGACATCCTTCGTCAAATTGCCGACTTCGCTGCATCCGCAGTCGTTGTGGAGCATGAGGCTCGCAAAGTGGCCCACGAGACGTCGCTGGAGATCGACCAACTGATGACAAGTCAGTCGGAAGCCACTCGCGAACTGGCGCAACTCTACCTGCCAAGGCTTGAGGATGATGTGGAACGTGACGGCTGGTCAGAAATGCGTGCAACCCTGCAAAGCATCATTCTTCGGAAAGAGGACGCTTGCAGACAGATTTCTACCCGCCTTCAGCAAACGTCAGGACAGCGGATCGCGACAGAGACTCGCTGGAAACAACTCTGCGAGCAGGTTAAGGACCTGACGTCAAAGTGTGATGAACTCGGGCGGCGATTCTCGGAACAGCTCGCTCAGGATGCAGAGTTTCAAGCGTTATCGAAACAGGCGGCCGAAGGTCAGGCGAGACTCGAACAGGCTCAGGCCAATCTGTTGCAGGTGGAAAAAGATGCTGAAGAAAAGCTGCCGAGTTATCAGCAGAGTCGTCTGTTTCAGTATCTGCAGCATTCAGCGTTTGGAACAGAGAAGTACACTTGCCGTGGTCTCACACGACGCCTTGATCGCTGGGTCTCGAACCTGATTGATTTTCCTCGTGCGGCGGCTGGATACAAATTCCTTTCCTCCGCGCCTCAACAAATGCGACAGTTGATCGAAGAACAGCAGAAGGCTGTTAAATCAAGGGTGAGTGAAGTCGAAAAACGGCAGTTCGAGGCTGCGAGTGCATTAGGTTTGGCCGAGACTCAGGCTGAAGGAACAAAAGTTCGTGGCGAACAGGAAAGCGCTGCGGTGGCGATGGAGAATTCGCGCAAGGGTGAGGAATTGGCGCGACGGCAGTTGGCAGATCTGGATTCCCCCGACTGTCAATATTACCGTGATGCTTTGACTGCATTTCAAAACTTAATCCTGAAAACTGAACGGTCTCTTGTGGCCGCCCGAGCAGCTCAGACACCCGAGCTCACTGACGATCAGGTCGTCGCCCGATTGAAGCATATCGACGAACAAGTTTCAGAAAACAAAGCCAAGCTCGATCGATGTTTCAGCACGGCCGAAGACGCTTCCAAACGCACTGCCAGAATTAACGAACTGACCTCCAGGTGTCGACGAGCACAATTCGATGATCCGCGCCGCGTGTTTGAGGATAAGTTTGACTTACAGCCGCACCTCGATGCATTGCTTGCCGGAACTGTGGATGTTGATCATGTGTATCAGGAAATGTATCGCCATCAGCATCTTGATTCGCCGCTTGCCGATCAGGCTGCGGCAGCGCTGGAAGGTCCAATGGCTCAGATTCTCCTGAGTACCATGGCACAAGCCGCCGGAGCGGCGCTCGGCAGCTACGCCGCTCGAGCCGGGCAGCAGCATCGTATTCGGGGCCAAAAGAAGGGCTGGTTCTGACCGTCCATCGGATTTGTTGACCAGAGGGATGAGCGATAAGAGGGGACATTCTGTTTTATGCATAGACGAAGCAAAAAGGTCAGGTATCTTTGCTTTTGCAAAGCAAGGACACATCAAAGAGGCCTTCCCCGTTTGATGCTTTGCGTGGCCGAGAGTGCGAGAGAAAGGCACGCCGGAAACAATACCAATGTGTAACTGCTTTCAGCCGAGCTCACCATGGCAAACCGGTTCAGGGCAACCTGGCAATTCCGGTGGAGTTGTGGGCTGCAAATGGGGCCCAATCGCCACTTGCATTGGTCTGTGCAGCCCCTCGAACATGAAGGGCGGGGAAAAGCATCAAACTGGGTGTTACATGTCCGACGAGCCATGAGAGTAAACTACTAGAGAAGTTTCCGCCAGCGTAACGCGCGATGGTATTTCGACACATTAACTACGACTCGCTATCGTACGAGGCCTCAGTGAGCATCAATGCATATGCAGATTCTGTAGTTGCGAGACTGCTTCGTTTTGAGCAACTCGATGTCCCCGCTTTTCTACTTGCATGGGGCGCGGTTAACAACAGCGAGGTGGCGGATTTGGTTGGATTAAGAGTGCGTAATGTCATAATTCCCTCGGTGGATAGAATGTCGCAGATCGACGATGATATGCCGTCGCCTAGAATCACTATTGCAGCATTTGGAATCGTCCAGTTAATCGCCATGCTGGCACTCAAGCATGAGTGGGGAGTGGTCGAACAAGATCAAATACTTCGAAGCATTGTCGGAAAAAACCGGACGTTGTCTGCGACGATTATGAGGCAGTTGATTGGGCCCCTACGTTTCTTGGTGTCGGCGGCTAGTCCGTACTTGTATTGCGTTTGTGAGGGAAATGACAATCCCCGCGTTTCATGGTCAGCCGATGAGATGCCACATCGTGGCTTGGCATATCTCGTGTGTGCTGTCGGTGGAATTGGCACTCCATCTGCGCCGGAAGCCCGTACAGATTGTTTAAGGGGGCTTGCCAATTGGCGGTCTTCCGGGGCTACTGGTTTAGGAGAGTTTATCAGGTTGGTTTCGAATTCTCCTCAGTAGAAAAAGTACTGCTAAAAAAAGCAAAAGGGTGAGAAAGCAAAAGGGTCAGGTATCTTTGTTTTGCAAAGCAAAGACATATCGAAGAGGCTTGACCCGTTTGATGCTTCCTGCGGTGGAGTTGCGATGTCAATGCATCAGAATGAAGTGTGTTGCATTCGTCAAACTCTCAAAGTGTTTTATGAGGTGTCACATGCGTACATTCGTGCTTCTGCTCTGTGTCGCTGGATCTATTGGTTGTTCCAGTGAAAAGAGGGCGATTTGGGTATCTCATCACCTTAGTACGTCGCAGGACGAGCGTCAAAATGAATTATTAGAAGAAATCGAAAAGATCCCACGTTCGTACCGTGGAATCATCGGACGTTCTGCGTCGGACTTCAAGGAGCTACTCTCCTTGCCGGATAAGACGATGATCAATGATTCCGAAGTTGTCTATCAATACCATGTCCCTGGACGCGGTGAGCCCCACGAAGGATCGTTTATGATCTTCGTTGCTGGCGGAAAAATCCGCGACTCCACGTGGAGCTATGCAGAGTATTGACACATTGGTGATTCCGGGCTCATCCATCTGGGAAGGCAATAAGGAGGGAAAAAGGGGTCAGGTCTCATTGTTTTGCTTTAGTGGATGTGTTATGCTGGGAAAATGCCACGAACCAAACGAAATTGCCCCGCCGGTGAAGTCTTCCATGTCCTCAATCGGGCGGTCGCACGACTGACGATTTTTGAGAAGCCGGAAGACTATGCGGCATTCATGCGTGTCGTGGAAGAAACGTGGGAAATCGTCCCACTGCCAATTTATGCGATGGTGGCAATGCCCAATCACTGGCACTTTGTGGTCAGGCCCGAGACCAGCGATCAAGTGAGTGAGTTTTTCCGTCGCCTCACGGTGATGCACACGATGCGTTGGCACGCTCACTACAAAACGGGCGGGACTGGCCATCTCTATCAGGGGCGATTCAAGTCGTTTCCAATTCAGACAGATGGCCATCTGTTGACGGTGATGCGATATGTCGAACGGAATCCTGTTCGAGCGAATTTCATTGATCTTGCGGAAGACTGGCAATGGGGTTCCGCATACGTTCGCCATCGGTCACGCGAGAAATGTCGCTGGTTGGCGAACCTGGATGATCCGCCTCTTCCTCGCAACTGGCGTTCATGGGTCAACAAAGTTGAGAACGATGCTGAGTTGGAAGCGATCCGCAACAGTGTCAAAAGAGGACTTCCCTTCGGAGACGATCAATGGACAAAAAGCAGCGCCGTTCGCCTGGGCCTCGAAAGCAAAACTCGCCCACGGGGAAGACCAAAGAATGAGACCTGACCCCTTTTCTCTGACGCCGCCCGAGATGCACGTCCATCTCCGTATTGAGCATGCGTTCCATCGACGATTTCATCAACGACCGCATTGCGGTATTCAGCTCTTCCAGCGTCCTCACATTCTGTGCCAATTCCGCCGCTAAATCTTCTGTCTTCCGAGTCAACGCCACGTCCATGTGTCAGTCTCCGTAAATGAGGTTTTCTGGGTAATAATCACTCCCGGACTTTGACACAAGATTTCTTACAGGCCCGGTCAAGCTGGAACTGAAGCTGGAGCGGCAAAACAAGTTCGCCACCAACAAGCAGAATCAGGAGTAGGCGACACGGCCGCTGCGGCATCACCCACCAACAACATGGCCGAACGCCCGCCTCTTCGCAACACTCGGCCACCGTCAGCCCCGACCCCCGCTGCCACTCAATCCACTCACGCCAAACCTGCTCCCGCTCGCTCATAACTCACCTCGCCCGAAAACGTCCAGAGACCGGAATTACACCGGACCCAAGACTATCAACCCTGGCAAGAATGGATTCTCCGTGCGCTTACGATAAATGTACGCAGGAATAGATTTGTAGTGCCTATGCGAATGGTGAGGAGCGAGCCCAAGCGTTGTGGAAAAACAACCGCCGTCAGCACGACAGGGATTTTGATGTTTCTTGCTGGTGACAACGTGCACCTATCGGTCTAAGTGCGGCAGCGTCCGAAGAGCACAGGGCGTAGTTTCCCTCATCAGCCGTTGAATCCATTTCGATTTTCATAGGACCACCTCCCAAAAGGTTCGGCACTGAGCCATGTTGGTAAGCTAGGCTTTGCACACCCGCCGCGTGGTGCCAACACCTTTCTAAAAAATTCGCTTCCCGACAGTTCGATGATGAAACTATCCAAATCACCAGGAACGCGTATCACGTCTCGGCGTGGAAATCACCCGGAGCGTAAAGCGGCGGCGAGTGTTGAACTTGCTGTTACGTTGCCATTGCTGTTGCTGCTTTTTGCCGGATCCATCGATTTCGCACGTGTTTACAGCGATGTCCAGTTGGTCACGGAATGTGCACGGGCAGGTGCCATGTTTGCAGCTGACCCAGACCTTGCGGATCTGTCTGGGCATGAAACTGTTGAAGCTCTGATCGCAGCGTCTGCGACAAAACTTACTCCCAAACCCGAGGTCTCTGTGGTTTATGGAACTGATGAGCGCAACCGGAAATATGTACAGGTGACCGTTCGGCATTCGTTTAATCTGTTGGTCAGCCTATTGCGATCTCAGCCCGTCACCGTGACTCACACTTCCCAAGCTCGGTTGCGACCAGCCGCCCTGTAGTAAAGCGCTGCCATGATCGGTTCCAGACACTCCAAACAATCACGACGACGCCGTGCCGTCACGTTGCGCCGCGGGACAACGCTGGTGGAATTTGCCTTCCTTGGGCCGATGTTTCTGTTGATCCTGATTGGTCTGATCGTGGGAGGACTGGGAGTCTTTCGTTACCACCAGGTGACAGCACTGGCTCATGAAGCAGTTCGTTATGCATCGGTACATGGTCGCGATTACGCTCGCATTACAGGGCAACCAAAAGCAACAAGCGAGACAGTGCTTCGAGATGTCATTGGGCCGCGATCCTCAGGATTGGATCCCACACAATTGACATGTGAATTAGCTTGGGGAACTGACGAGTCATCAGCGATCGTGACTGTGATCGTGCGATATCAATGGACTCCCGAAGCTCTTTGGACCCCAATTGTCTTCACCAGCACTGCACATGCATTTGTAACGTACTAATAAGGCCAGCACATGAGAATTTACGGTTTGAGGACACGCAACAACAACAATCGCCGCGGGACGATTATCGTGCTTGTGGCAGTGACACTGACTCTGTTGATCAGTGTTGCGGCATTATCCGTGGACTGCGGATACCTTTATCAGAACCGTCGGGAATTGCAGACGTCGGCCGATGCCGCAGCAGAAGCTGGCGCCATCGAATTGTTTATGAAGTACGAATTAAACAGAGGTGCAGACCGAGATGGCGAAGCCCGTGCTTCTGCGCTGTCGAATGCGCTGTCGAATGGCTATGGAAATTCAAAACCTGATTCGACCGTGACGATCAATATTCCACCACTGTCTGGCATGTTCGCTGGCAAGGCGGGTTATGTGGAGGCAATCATCACGGCAAAGATGCCGCCGGCATTCAGCAGTATTTTTGGGCGAACAGAGTTGATTGTGACCGCGAGATCCGTCGCTGGTGGGACCATGATCCCAAGCAAGGCTGGACTGCTCATTCTTGATCCTCTCCGGAAGGACTCACTCAGACTGAAGAGTAGGAGTTCGTCGCTTGAAGTGGGAGGCGACATCATTGTAAATTCTACAGACAAGCGTGCCGTCAAGGTAGGAAAGAAAGCGCAGGTGAAAGCAGATCATTTGCTTGTCACGGGAGGAATTGATCGCAAGTCAAAGCGATTCATCGAAGCCGAGGTACGCACTGGAGTACCGCCAACCTCTGATCCATGGGCGACGCTGGCACCACCATCAAAAGGTGTCGGACGAGACTACAACGATTACAAGTCCACCACTGGCTCACAGACTCGGTATGATCTACAGCCGGGAACCTACAAGTCATTAAAATTCGATCAGAACGAAACCATTACGATGGCTCCCGGCACATACTACATCGATGGTGGTGGCTTTGAGCTGAAGGGCAGCACCACACTAATGGCCAATGGAGTGACAATTTTCAATACTGGCAAGAAAGGTCTGAAGCTCAATACTTCCGGGAACGTCACCATTTCCCCACCGACCTCCGGTCCGTATTCGGGAATCAGCCTGTTTCAGGATCGAACAAACAAAGCGAAAGTCGAATTCCGTCGCACCGACCTCAATATCAGCGGAATTGTTTACGCTCCAACCGCTCAAGTGAAGTTTAACGCTACGGATGGTGATTTTGATTCGGCATCAAATGACGCGGACGATGATTTGGAAGCGGACGACTATGCGATGGAAGAAGACTCGTCACCGGCATTAACCGGATCTATCAATGCTGCAATCGTCGCCCGAAAACTTTCGATTGGAAAAGGTTCAACCATTCGAATTCGTGGCAATGACATCAACTCGTACCGACCGTTACTTGGAGTTGTTGAGTAACGGCACGAGAGTAAAGGCACGAGTGCCACCCACCACCAACATGGCCGAACGCGCGTTGCGTCCGTTGGTTGTGCTTCGCAAGATCACATTCGGTCATCGCAGTCATGTGGGGGCCGTTCGAAGGGGGCGATTGATGACAGTCGCAGAGACCGCGAAACGTCACGGTCATTGCCCGAGCGACATCTATTATGGACTCTTCACTCAGCCGCCCGGTCGAGTCATGTGACAACTCTACGATGACCGTTGGAATCTACGTTGACCGTTGAAAGCCAGCCGGTGATCTCGCCAGCCGCAGCGATCCACCGGCGCGTTCAACCGCCACGATCGATGATCGGGCAAACGGCTGTCTGCGGCCCGCGTGCGAAAAACGCCTCATGCGGCCTCCGTGAAGCCTGTTTTCTCCATCCGCAGCCAAGCACACCCTGTGCTTCGCGCCGGTTCGCTGCTGCGCGATTCCTTGGCCACGCTCCTGCCAACAACGACAACTGCAAGAAGAAAGTCTGGCGTCGTCACCCGAACCCTTGCGCACTGCTGAACCTCGCGCGACGGGACGTGACCTACGGCCGAGGGACTAAACTCTTACCGATCGCAGATAGTGAGGCAGCTTCTGCGAATTCCGGCGATCCGTCTTGACTCGCAGCCCGGCCTTCTGCGGCACCAACGATGGCGCGACCACGATACAATCGCTGCCTTCCTGCTTCAGCCGTTCCCGATTCGGCGACCGACATCACGATTGAATCCTTGTGGACGTCCAGACCGACATAACGTACGTTACTCATGAACCAGTGCTCCCGATGATGGCTCTGAGGTTTTGAAAAGTGTGACAACTCTCGAAAGCTTAACCCAAGTTTCCCGTGAACACTGGTCCTTCCATTTTGTCTACATTGAGGAGGCTCATAATGCTGAGTCGCATAATGTCTATCGAGTCCCGGATTGACGGGCTCACTGGTCCGGGCCGGACTGGGCGCGTGACATTCTCAAAAACGGGGGCAACCCCCTACTACGGTGGCCAGAAATTTCGAAGCCTCAAGGGGTATGGTTTCAAAAGTGATGATCGGGACATTGAAACCGGTGACGAATACTGGATTTCTTGTCCAGGGAAAGATGGTCAAGATGCTCTTTACGCAACTCGTATCTCCCCAGAAGTCGATGATGACATCTATGAAGAATACTGGTCAGTGATTCGTGGTATCCGTCCTCCCGCGTGGGCGAATCGAAGGAGGACAGTGTGATGGCACAAGAGCCAATGCCGACGCTGGAAGCGTTGCGGGTTCGCACCGTGCGGGTGCCAATGCAACACCCACATCAGACTGCCAGCGGCGTAGTCTCCGAATCACCGCTGGTTTTGACTGATGCCGTGCTTAACGACGGAACTGTTGGGCACAGCATCGTGTTCACTTATACGCTCGCAGCACTCAAGCCGACCGCCGATCTCATACGCAACCTGGAGGCCTTGGTGAAGGGCGATCGGCTCGCTCCGGCAGAAATAGAGCAAAAACTTGCCAGGCGTTTTCGCCTGCTTGGCACCCAGGGTTTGGTGGGCATCGCGTTATCAGCAATCGACATGGCGCTTTGGGATGCGCTGGCGCGCAGTCACGGCACATCTCTGATTCGTTTGCTCGGCGGTATCGAAAAACCGATCCAGGCCTATGGGGCGGTAGGGTATGACGGCGTTGACGGCTCAGCAAGGGTTGCCGAAGACTGGGCGAAGCGTGGGTTCAAAGGCGTAAAGGCGAAGATCGGTTATCCCACGGTTCAGGAAGACGTGGCGGTGGTACGCGCCATACGCAGCGCGGTGGGCAGCAGCATGTCTATCATGGTCGACTATAACCAATGCCTCACTCCGGCAGAGGCGATACAGCGCCTGCGTGTGCTTGACGACGAAGGCCTCACCTGGGTCGAGGAGCCGACGCTGGCTCATGATTACGCCGGACACGCGATGATCGCGCGCGAGGCAAGGACGCCCATACAGTGTGGAGAAAACTGGTGGGGCCCCTTGGACATGCAGCACGCCATTGACGCCCACGCGTCGGATTACATGATGCCGGATGTGATGAAGATCGGCGGCGTCACCGGCTGGCTGCGCGCGGCCGCGCTCGCCCAGACGAAAGGCATTCCACTCTCCAGCCACCTTTGGCCGGAAATCAGTGCACAGTTGTTGTGCGCGACGCCAACCGCACACTGGCTCGAGTACGCCGACTGGTGGAACCCGGTGATTCGCGAACCGCTGCAAATCAAAAATGGAATGGCGGATGTCAGCGAAGCATCCGGCACCGGCGTGGATTGGAATGAAGATGGCGTAGTGAGGTTTTCGGTGTAGAGCATGTATCATCTGTCTGGTCCATTCATTCATCGCAGAGCGACCAGTTTGCGCCCAGCCCTGCACCCTTCATGGTCCATTATCGGGTGGAGGGTCTCCACGGCCTGGTGAGAGTCTTACGCGAAGAAGGCTGCAACGTTCTCGAGAAGGTCGATGAATCCGAGTACGGAAATTTTGCGTGGGTCATCGATCCAGAAGGAAATAAGGTAGAACTTTGGAAGCCGCCAACTGGCCAATGATCAGCATACGCGGCCTTAGCAGGAATCGCCCTCCTGTTGGCTGGTGGTGCGGGCAGAAAGGAATTCCTTGACCAGCTGACTTTATCGACCACATCATCGGGCCTGTCAGACCTACTGTTGAGTTTCCTTCTTCTTCTGGATCGTGTTCCGGATTGCTCGGAAGAATCCTGAAAACGAATTGCGATATGTGGAGCTGACGGTTTGATCCCTGGAAAAACGCAGCAAGTCTGCGAGCAATGCATTCGCTGTGGCGTATCGATCGGGCGGATGTTTTGCCAGACAGTTCAGAATAATCGTTTCGAGGCTACGTGGAATCTCACGGCAGATATCTCGTGGGCGCGCAGGTTCCACTTCCATGATCATGCGAACCAATTCGTCACGATCTGAATGATCGAAGACGGGGCGTCGGAGACAGAGTTCATACAGCGTTGCGCCGAGCGAATAAATGTCGCAAGCCTCACTTTGCCTCCCGAGAAGTCGTTCGGGGGCCATATATCGGAGCGTCCCGGCAATGGTTCGATCCAGCGACTTCGCGGGCGTCGCCGCAATCGGTTGAGACAATCCAAAGTCTGAAACCCAAACGCGTCCCCGCGCATCCAGCAGAAGATTTCCAGGCTTAATATCGTTATGCAGAATCCCGGAAGAATGGGCAGATCGCAGCGCCTGAGTGGCCTGGATCCCAACTTTTGCAAAACTGATCCAGGAAGTCCGAGTCAATCTCCTCTGTTTTTTTTCCGACAAATCGCCGTCGGTGTCGGTCGGTTTTTCAGCAGGGACTGAGGCACGGTCCTGCCATTGCGGCGACTCGTGCCGTTGGATTTCTTCAACTTGAATCACACCTTCCGATTCGTGGAGTTTTGCAATGATGCGATCCAGCCCAATTCCGTTCACGAACTGCATCACAAAGTAACAATAACCGTTTTCCTGACCGTATCGAAACACGGGAACAATGTTCTTGTGGCGAAGCCGGGCCGCTGTCTGCGCCTCGCGTTCAAATCGCTCGACCCATTCCGGAACAATCGAGATTCGCCAGGGAAGAATCTTAACCGCCACTAAATGACTGGACTGCAGATCTCTGGCCTGATACACGACCCCCATGCCACCGCGTCCAAGTTCCGATAACAATTCGCAATTGCCCAGTCGAGTGAAGGGAAAACGGTCGGGCATATTGCGACGAATCGACTGAGCTTCTTTTTCAATGCGGGCATTCTCCAGCATGGCCAACACAGGAAACACGTGACGAATGTTGGCCGCGTGTGGTGGAAAGCGTTTCGCATACAGCTCAATGGATGGTTTTTTTCCTAATCGTAGTTCTTCGACAAACTGGGAAGCCAGGAGTTCGAAGGGAACTCGAGACCGCAGTTCCTGTCCTTCATCGACGGACGGAATTCCCAACAGATGAAAGTCAGTTTCTTCTGGCGTTTCCGGTGCGGGTTCTGTCATCGGCGAATCGCCTGGGGATATTTCGGGCAAGAACGGTCTTCAACGTGAACCGTGAGCAGCAGTATAACGCCGGAGGCCTGATCAGATGGTGTCAAAAGTTCTGAATGATATGGTACTGCAACCCGGCAACCTGAGGCGAGACGATTCTCAAATCGCGCGTTCTTCAGCAATGCCATAACGCTCCAGAAGTCGGTAGAGCTTCCGACGATGGATGCCCAGGATTCTGGCCGTTCTTGCCTTATTGCCGTTCTGTTGTCGCAGGATCTCGACAATATGGGCTTTCTCCAGATCCTCCAGCTTTGGCGATCCAGCGGAGGGCGACCCCGGAGAACGATCGACACCATTACTGCTGCCGGTGGCTTGAATTGCCCCGGGCGTAAGCGGCAGGTCATGCGAATCACAGATCTCCGAAGGCAAGTCATCAATGGTAATGACATGATCATTGGCCAGAATCTGCGCCCGTTCGATGGCGTTCTTCAGCTGTCGGACGTTGCCTGGCCAGCGATAGGCTTCGAGGGCTCGCGCGGCTTCTTCTGTAATCGTCCAGTCTCGCCCCATCAGCGATTTGATCAGCAATGGAACATCGCCTTCGCGCTTTCGCAGCGGAGGCAGTTCCAGAGACATAACGTTGATGCGATAATACAGATCTTCACGAAACCGCCCTGCAGCGACTTCGTCGACCAGTGTCCGATTGGTGGCAGCGATCAGGCGAACATCCACACGACGCTCGCGATGCGAGCCTACTCGTCGAATCGACCCATCTTCCAATGCTCGCAGCAGTTTGGGTTGCAGAGCTCCCGGAAGTTCGCCGATTTCATCGATGAACAATGTGCCGCCATCAGCAACCTCAAACAACCCGGCTCGATCTTCGTTGGCACCAGTGAATGCACCCTTGCGATGTCCAAACAATTCACTTTCCACGAGTTGTTCGGGTAGTGCAGCACAATTGATCGTCACGAACGGTTTGTTGGCGCGAGGGCTGCGCTGCTGAAGTGCTCGCGCGACCAATTCCTTTCCCGTACCGCTTTCACCCTGAATCAGCACCGGTTTGTCGGTGGGAGCGACTCGTTCAATCAGTCGGAAGACCTCGCGCATTCGCGCCGACTCACCGATGATTCGCACTTGAGGCTGAGATCGCTCAATGATCGCTTTTAGTTGTCGATTTTCGCGATGAAGTCTCGCCCTTTCGAAGGCCATCATGCATCGCTGCTCCAGTTCATCAAGTGGAAATGGTTTTGTCAGGTAATCGCAGGCGCCCAGTTTCATGGCATTGACTGCGCTTTCGATGGTTCCCTGGCCGGTAAGAATAATCACTTCGGTTTCGACCTGCGAAACCTTCATCCGATCCAGCAATTCCAGCCCTGTCAACCCAGGCATATTCATGTCGACAATGGCGACATCGAAGCTGCGGCGTTCGCATAATTCCAGGGCTTCATGACCGTTTGCGGCGGCGGAAACGGTGTGCCCTTTTCGAGTCATCCATCGAGCGCAGGTTTCCCGAAAGTCCGGATCGTCTTCAACGACAAGCAGATTCATGGGGCTGTTTGTGGACATAAAGAACTCCGATTTGACTGAATCGAATCACAAGCCGAACGAATCGTTTCGGGCGACTCACAACTTCCACTGACCAGAAGTGTGCACATTCGCTCAGTTCTGTGCGATTTTTGCCATTCTGAGCTGTAGTGAACGCTGGAAATCTTGTCAAAGTGATTGAAGCAGATCTAAAAGCGAACGGCATTCCGAATACGAGTGCGTGACGGAATTATCAGGATGATTTCTGCCCCTCTGGGTTGAACGGCGTGGGCAGAAATAGCCGCCCCATGAGCCGTCATGATGCGATGCGCAATGGCCATCCCCAGGCCTGTTCCTTTTTGCTTGGTTGTAAAGAAGGGCTCAAAGATCTGTCGGGCAATGTCGTCCGTCATACCGGTCCCCGTATCCTGGATTGTGATTCGGGCTGCTTCGTGGCCCAGCAATTCTGCAGCAGTGCAGTGGATTGTGATGACTCCATATTCTCTGCAGGCGTGAATTGCATTTTCAAGGATATTGCGGAAGACCTGTTCCATGCGATGCACATCGACTTCGCAGACGATGGTTGCGTTCTCTGCAGCCTCCACTAACTGAATGTGTTTGTCTTTGCGAACGGCCACAAGGTTGTCCCATTCTTTCCTCCAGATAGTCGCAAGGTCACAATGACGAAACTCGAGATGAATGGGTGCTGCATAGCTACGAACTTCTTCATAAAGGCGATGCAGGTCCTGCAGAGCCGTTGTGGCTCGCCGAGCCAGGTCCAGTTGTTCCGGTTTGTTCGCAAGATCCAGTGACAGCATATCCAGGCAGGCTTGAGCTCGTTGCAGGGCATTTCTGCTTTCATGAGCAAGTCCGGTGACCATCTGACCAATTGCGGCCAGTCTTTCAGACTGCAATAACTGTTTTTGAACACGTTCAAGTTCACTCAGATCTCTGATAATGCCCGTGAAATATCGAATGCCGCGGACTGTGAATTCGCTCACCGCCAAATACGCTGGAAACTGCGTTCCGTTCTTCTTCCGCCCGACAACCTGCCGACCGATCCCAATGATTGAGGCCTTTCCTGTATGTAAATACTCCGAAAGGTACCCGTCATGTTCTTTGCGGTAGGGTTCCGGCATCAGGATCGAGATGTTGCTGCCAAGCAATTCAGACTCGGCAAACCCAAACATGTGGAGCGTTGCTGGATTCACCGACGAGATGATCCCGCGGGCATCGATGGTCACTATGGAATCGACCGCCGTTTCGAGAACCGCCCGACTCCGGGCCACTTCGTCGGGTCCGGACGCGATTGCTCGAAATCCAGAACACAATGTCACAAGAAACATGCCTTCATCGCTGCCCTTATGCAACGGCATCGCGTGAAGGAGCATGCGAATAGAGGGCTGATTCTTTGCCAGAGCGACTTCCACTTCCCCCTGAATGTTGATGCGCTCGGTCGCCATGTGATGCCATAATTCTCGAAGGTTTTCCGAACCAACGATTCTTACGGCATCCAGAAAAAGGTGATCAGCACTCAGATCAGCACTCAGTCCAGGCATTATCGCCAGCGACTCGATGCGAGAATTCCGATCACAAACAAACGCAAGGACGCGAGGAGCGATAGGGGAACATTCTGCATTTGCGGAGGACATTGATCGAACCTCTTCGGACCAATAATGACAGGCTATCGCGGAATCGGCATTGTCAGTCTGCTCGCATTATCAGTCTGCTTGCATTATCAGTCTGCTTGAATTATCAGTCTGCTTGAATCGGGAGACAGCAGATGCTGCACGACAGCGGTGGGAGATCGTCCGATTTTGTTGTCATTGGAAAACTCGTGCTGAACAATCTTCACACGATGAAACCGATTAGTGAAAAAGCCTGACAGAATAATTCTGTCAGGCTTTTCCTGAAATCCTAAGAGATCTCAACTGTGAACACTACAAGCGAGCATTTCCCTCGGGCATCGGCAGTGAAATCCAACGTACGGGAGCTGATGACTTTGCTTTGTCCTCAAGGCTCTTTCCGGCAAATGACGTCTTTCCACGCGATCCGGTTGACGGCAGTGATCGTGACGCTAATCGTTTGGGAGTGACGACTTCACTGAAACCACTTGGGCGTTCCGTTAGTGATAGTTGACGTTGGTCCAGGCGAGTGTCTCCACCGGCTTTCTTTGCGTCTTCGTCAAGAAACGTTGAGCCACCTTTTTCCGCGTCGTTCAGGTTTGGAACAGCCGGATCCGCCACCGGATCCACAGCAGGCAGTTCGCCACCGGGTTCTTCCATCGGAGGCTTCTTGTTGATCTGTTCGTTGTCTGTGGGGAAAGGCTGTGAGTCATCAGCGATACCGCGTCCGCCCATAGGGCTGGATCTGAAATCGTCTACGGGGTCAGGATCTGTTACTCGGTTGCGTGTTCGAGTATCCAAATTCGGCTCATTGTTCAGATCGCCGTTAATGCCTTCTTCGCGGCGTTTCAGGCGATCACGATCAAATTCATCATAGGTGTTCTTGTCCTTAGCGCCCTTGTCAAAATTAAGATCTGACTCTGGCTTCAGACTTCCGGCAGGAGTCGTTCCCACGCATGATCCAGAACTGCATGCGCCTGATGCACAGGGATCACAGCAAACGGGAACGCAGCAATTCGACGGTGCATAGCCGGCCGAATAGTAGCCAGAAGACGGCACGTAAGGAGCATAGCTGGCTCCGTAGTAGCCACCTCCGTACCCCGCGCCCCACCCGCCACCAAATGGCCACAGGCAACAGGCACTTGCAGTGCTGACACAAGGAAAGGACACGCCGAAAGCCAGAATTGCAGCCAAAAAACGCTTCATTTTCGCACTACTCCGCGGACCATCTTCCACCGCAAAGGGAAATCAACGCCGATTTCGCACCCGGCAAACCTGACCGGACAACGACCTCCGCACATCTGGAAGAACACGATTAACTTCCACAACTTCCCTCTTTTACAGATGCAAAGGGACGTTTGTCAAACAGCAGATGGAGAAACAATCGTTGCCGCCACGTCTTGCCTGAAATTTGACTTTTTTAAACGATTAATCGTTGACCGTGTCGATTTTGAGAGGCCCGCCACTGATTGTCCCACAGCACGCGATTCAACGGGAGGATAAAAGGAAATCACGTTAAGGGCGATGATAGCAGCGGGTGTTCAGAATCCGCATTGGCCCGGGTGTTGTGGGTCTCGACCTCAAAACCGGGGTTGCCAATGCGTGAGAACTGACTCTCGTACCTGCGCGGGTACATGGGACTTGCGTCAGGCGACTCTTTGCCGTTGGTCGGACGGCGATGGTTGTGCGTTGAGCACATCGAGAAGTAAGCTGGACGTCAGCGATGTGGCTCCCTGTTGTTTCAACACGACTCGCTGTGCGTTGGTTCCCAGGTCCGCTCTCCGTGATGGATCCATTAACAACTTATCGATGGTCTCAGCCAACTGTTCAGGATGGTTCATCTGAATGCAGCCGTCAGCGTCTCGAAAGCATTCCACGATGTCGCGGAAATTCCAGGTATTCGGGCCAAAGATCACACAAGAACCGTACGCCGCCGGCTCCATCATGTTCTGACCGCCGCGATTACCGAAACTTCCGCCCACGAACGCGATGTCTGCAAGACCCCAGCAAGCGCTGAGCTCCCCGATGGTGTCCAGCAACAGGACCGGTCTCTCCTTCTTCATCAACGGCGCGGACGAATCCTGCAGCTGCGAGCGACGCAACAACGGCAGCCCGGCTGCTTCCACTAATGCCGCCACTTCTTCGAAGCGTTCTTTGTGGCGAGGGACCAGAATCAAGCGGAGATTTGCGTGAGATTTCCGGAGTCGCCTCCACGATTGAATTGCCAATTGTTCTTCCGGATCCTGGGTGCTTCCGGCCATGAAAACGATATCACTGCTCGTCAAGCCAAAGAGCGTCCTGAGTACTGAGGTTTTTGCGTTGTCTCGTGAAGTCTCGACTCCATCAAACTTCACCGACCCCGTGACACTCGACCGATCCGGGGGAACGCCGAGCGACTGCAACCGTGCGGCGTAAGTCGTCGACTGAGCTGCTACAAGCGAGAGACGACTGAGGAGCGGTGTGAGCAGAAATCGAAAGCGGCGATATCCACGATGGCTACGTTCACTCATTCGGGCATTGATGACCGCGACAGGCACCAATTTGCGATAACACTCGGCCAGAAAATTGGGCCAGAGTTCCAGTTCCATCAGCACCACCAACGACGGCTGAATTCGTTGGATGGCGTTCCGGACAGCCCATGAAAAATCCAGAGGAAACCAAGTCACCTGACAATCCGGGAATCGCTTTTGAGCCAATTCCCATCCTGTGTCCGTCGATGTTGAAACACAAATCAGGAACCGATTGAGACTCTGCCGTCGGAAATCTTCAACGACCTTCTGCAGCTGGATCACTTCCCCTACGCTGACCGCATGAAACCAGACGACCGGGCGACCGTCAAGCTGGACAGACACCTGCCCCAGAAGCTTTTCAGCCAGCCCTCGTCGATACCGCTGATGCCGCCACATTCTGAACGCAATGAGGGGAGACAGTACCGTCAGTAACATCGCGTACACGGCGTTGAGGAACCATCGCATGTCGGAAATCCATTTCCAGCAAAACGACCAGGCCTGCCGCCGAGTCGTCTCTGCAGCGTGCTCGAATTAAACAGGCTTCGAATTCAGAGAGCACTCAGCGAGCAACCAGCGTACTTGTTACTTGCAGCGTGTCCGCTATTTCCCGCAACACTTTTTAAACTTCTTACCGCTGCCACATGGACAATCGTCGTTACGACCAACTCGCGGACTGGCATTGATGATCGGAGCGGTTGCTCGTCCCTCTTCGCCAGCCTCGGGAGAATTGGTCTGAAGAGTATCCACGTGACTCTCCTGAACAGGAGGAGCCACATCGTGTTCCGTGGCGGTAATTCGCCAGAGCGATCCAACAAACGCCGGGCTTTCATGCTCGATACGGAAAATTGTCTGCGTCACCTGCTCAGAGATACGATCCCACATCGACAGGAATGCGCGGCGTCCCTCGCGTTTGTATTCGGTGCGTGGATCTTTCTGGGCATAGCCCACAAAGCCGATTCCCTGCTTCAGGTGGCCCATAAAATACAGATGATCTTTCCAGGCGGAGTCCAGAAACTCCAGCAGTACAGACCGTTCCGTCTGGCGCATTTCCGGGCGGAACAACTGTTCAATACCCTGCAATAAGTCGGTCCGCAACTGATCGGCCGTCATCTTCTGCAGTCGAGCCGAGTTGAGTTCCAGATCAAGTTCCGTTTCGATCCAACCGACCAGTTCCACCACCTGTTTCTCGGAAACTCGCATCGAACCTTCGCTGTCAGCTCCGAGAATCTGGTCGAGACGAGCGTTGACCTTTTCGCGTTCCGGCCGACGGCTCAAGAACTGTCGGCTTGTGTTCAACAGTGTTTCATAGATCTGAGCTGTCTGAAGATCAGCAAATTGCTCGGGCGCATATTCGGCCCGGAATCGCATGTTGGCCCAACGCGCCAGCTTTTCGCGATTAAAGCGTTCATTTTGCTTTCCGTCACCTTCAAGGAATTTTTGCATTCCGACGGAAACCGGAAACGTGACTTCTTTCTCGTCATAGCGGTTGCGGACTCGTGACTGCAGCAACTGCGATATGGCTTTTTCTTCCAGGCCATCCAGTTCGTCGGGTTTAAGTCCCAGCATGAAATTGAAGTTGGCCCATCCCGTCAGTGACTTCTGAGCAAACTGCGGGTCCAGCAAATTGTCGAGTTCCTTGAGGTCCCAGCGCGCCATTCCCTCTTTGGCTTGTGCCAGAAGGAAGATTGGCAACTGATCCCGATCCTGCTTTCGCAGATCTTTATCCTGGAGCGACAGACCAAAAGTTCGATTGGCCCATTTTGCGAGAGCCAGCCAGTTCCAATCGAGCTTGCTGTCAGCATTGTCCGGCAGGTTCACATCGATCTGCTCATAAATCTGAGACTCTCCCTGCCGCTCGCCGTCCTCACGCAGGTGATTTTCCAGTTCCTGACGATTCATGTCACGGATATCTGAAGCATCCATTTCGATCTGGAGGTTTTGAGTCACCCATGCGGCAATCGTTTCCCAGCGATAGTCTTTCGCGAGGAAGTGTTGGGTCCAGCGTTCAATCTCATCGTTGATCATGCCCAGCAGCAGGCTTCGGCAATCAACACCATCCAGGATCTGTTGACGATAGGAGTAAGTTCGCTTGCGCTGCTCATCCATTACCTCGTCGTACTCGAGCAGATTCTTACGCTGATCGAAGTGCTGCTCTTCTCGCTTTTTCTGAGCCCCTTCGAGTCGTCGGGTCACCATCTTGCTGATAATCGGCTCGCCTTCTTTCAGTCCGGCCCACTGCATGATTCGCTTGACGCTTTCACCGGCGAACAAGCGCATCAGTTTGTCATCGAGCGAAATAAAGAACCTGCTGGAGCCAGGGTCACCCTGCCGTCCGGCACGACCGCGAAGCTGCAGGTCGATACGGCGTGAGTCGTGCCGCTCCGTTCCGATGACATGCAAGCCGCCAAGTTCCGAGACAACTTTTGACTCGGCAATCATGCCTTCGCGTTCGGCGATCTGTCGCGTCAGTGCGTCCCATTCTGATTTTGGAACATCCAGACGAGATTGGTACTTCGTCTTCAGATCTTCCCAGGCACGATGTTCCGGGTTACCTCCGAGGATAATATCGGTTCCTCGCCCCGCCATATTCGTGGCGATTGTGACCGCACCTTTTCGTCCCGCCTGGGCCACGATTTCCGCTTCGCGCTCGTGGAACTTGGCATTCAGGACATTGTGCTGGATGCCCTTTCGAACCAGGCGATTGCTGAGCATTTCAGACAGCTCAATCGACGTCGTTCCTACCAGGGCTGGACGACCGGTGGCATGCAATTCCGCGATTTCGGCAATGACGGCATCCCATTTCTCTTTTTCTGTGCCGTAAATATTGTCCGGATAATTGATACGTTGCATCGGACGGTTCGTCGGGATCGCGACGACGTCGAGGTTATAAATCTTCAGAAACTCTTCGGACTCCGTCATTGCTGTCCCGGTCATTCCGGCCAGCTTCTTATAGAGCTTGAAATAGTTCTGCAGGGTAAGGGTTGCGAGTGTCTGAGACTCTTCC
>JANPHT010000427.1:0-3671 GCA_031424595.1 Planctomycetota bacterium | reverse complement strand
CGGAGGCGCGGATGACGACACGCTGACCGGTGGTGGTGGCAACGACACGCTGGCGGGTGACGCCGGCAGCGACATTTTGCGGGGCGGAGCGGGAAGTGATTCCCTGATCGGCGGCTTCGGCAACGACATCTACGTCTTCGGCACAGCGACAAGCTCGGAAGCCGATGTGGTGACAGAGAACTCAAATTCGGGCTCGGACACGCTCAATTTCTCTGGCCTGACCACAGCCGTGTCATTCAATTTGGGTTTCGCGGCAGCCCAACCCGTACATACCAACCGGACTCTGCAACTCAGTTCAACGGTCGTGATTGAGAACATCATCGGAGGTTCCGGGAACGATGCCCTGACGGGAAACCTTTTGCCAAATGTCCTGACGGGCAACGGCGGAAACGACCGACTCAATGGAGCTTCCGGGAACGATTCCCTGTTCGGCGGACTTGGTGACGACAGCTACATTTTCAGCACCGCCACCAGCGCAGAAGCCGATGTCGCGACGGAGAATCCCGGTGAAGGAACCGAGGTTCTGAGTTTCCTGGGCCTGACGACTTCGGTGGCGGTGAATCTTGGGTCTTCTGCGGTTCAGACGGTTCATACCAATCGAACACTGCAGCTCAGTTCTGCCGGCGAGTTTGAGAATGCAATTGGTGGCTCCGGTGCAGACACGCTGACGGGGAATTCACTGGCCAATGTTCTGAACGGCAGTGCGGGGGATGACACATTGAATGACAGTCCCGGCAACGATTCGCTGATCGGAGGACTGGGCGATGACAGTTACCTCTTCAGCGGTGCAGCAACTGCTGAAGCGGACAGTGTGACGGAGGGCACAGGTCAGGGAACCGATACGGTCAACTTCGCCAGCCTGACGACCGCTGTTTCTCTGCGTCTGGGGACGTCCACAATTCAGGCAGTGCATTCGAATCGAACCCTGAAACTGAATTCGACCGCCGTGTTCGAAAACGTCATCAGTGGTTCCGGTGGAGACACGTTGACCGGCAACAGTCTGGCGAATGTGCTGACTGGCAATGCGGGGAACGATATTCTGACCGGCGCAGCAGGGAATGATTCGTTGATCGGAGGTCTCGGTGACGACAGCTACATCTTTAGTACTGCTGGCAGCGCCGAAGCAGACAGTGTGACAGAAAGTGCCGGGGAAGGCACCGATTCGCTGAGCTTTCTCGGCCTGACGACTTCCGTATCGTTGAACCTGAGTTCATCTCTGATGCAGACAGTTCACACGCATCGAGCGCTGCAACTGAGTTCTGGCAGTGCCTTCGAGAATGTGCTGGGCGGTTCCAGTGGAGACACTTTGACCGGCAACAGTCTGGCGAATGTGCTGACTGGCAATGCGGGGAACGACACGCTGACCGGCGGCGCGGGAAATGATTCACTGATCGGCGGATTGGGTGACGACGGCTACCTGTTCGGCAATGCCGGGGGTGCCGAAGTCGACACGGTAACGGAAGCCTCCGATCAGGGCACCGACACGCTCAACTTTTCTGCGATGACAACCGCTGTGACGCTGAATCTGGGGACGTCGCTCATTCAGACTGTTCATGCGAATCGAACTGTGATGCTCAACTCGTCGGCGACGTTTGAAAATGTCACCGGGGGATCCGCCGATGACATTCTGTTCGGCAACTCTGCGAACAACGTGCTGAATGGCGGTGGAGGCCGGGACATCGTGGTGGGGAACTCGGGCAATGACACGCTGAATGGGGAAGCCGGACGCGACGTATTAATCGGCGGACTCGGGCTGGACACCATCAACGGCGGCAGCGACTACGACATTCTGATCGCCGGTCGCACGACCAACGACACCAACGTTGCGGGATTGATCGCCATTCGCACGGAGTAGATTTCCGGCGGCACCTATGCGAGCCGCATTGCCAACCTGCGATCAGGAGTTGGTTCACCGGTTGTCGCACTGAAGGCAAAGATCAGCGTACTGAACGACGCGGGTGAAAACGATGTGCTGACCGGCGGATCGGAAACCGACTGGTATTTCAAGGCGCTGGATGAAGTGATCACGGACTTGTTCGGCGTCGAAGTGACGGATGTGCTTTGACTTGCGCCGTGGCGTGGATTTGGCGACAATGTCCAGACTTCATTTTTCACCCTCCATTTTTTTGCCCATTTGCTGAAACTTACTGCCAGGTCACGGGCGCAGTGAATCGCAAAAGGCCACTGATTGCCGTAAACGGATCCTGCCACCTTTTTTCCACGGAGACACAAGCAACAATGTGGGAGTATCATCGCATGGATGGACGTTGTTGAGCGAGAGTCTTATTCTGAGGCCCGAGTGATGTTTGTCAGGCGAGGCTTTCCAAAAAGCAGCACAAAGCATTTGGGCGACACATTGTGGTAACGGCAGCGATTGAAATTGATAATGTGACCAAGACGTTCGACAGCCTGATCGCTGTGAATCGAGTCAGCTTTCAAGTTCCCCAGGGTTCGACACTGGGATTGATTGGGCCGAATGGCGCCGGGAAAACGACTCTCCTGAGGATGATTTCCACTCTGGCGGTGCCGGATTCAGGAGACGTTCGCGTTGAAGGCCGATCGGTCCGCGAGAATCCTCGTGCAGCTCGAGCGCATCTGGGATTCATGCCGGCGGAATTCGGGTGTCCTCGGAACATGTCCATTGAGGAGTATCTGGACTACTTTGCCTGCATGTACGGATTGACAACGACCGAGCGAACTCAGCGGATTCGTGATGTTTGCGAACTCACCGATCTGACGGGTCGAGAGAGCGTGATGGTCAAAGGGCTGTCGACGGGCAATCGCCAGAGATTACTGCTGGCCAAGACATTGCTGCATGATCCATCGGTGCTGGTCCTTGATGAGCCGGCCAGTGGTTTGGACCCACGAGCCCGCAACGAGCTGCGAGAGATCATCAAGACGCTGGCGTCGTTGGGTAAAGCCATCATTATCAGTTCGCATATTCTTCCCGACATTGAAGACATCAGTGATCGAGTGGGGATTCTGGAAGCCGGGCGGCTTGTGCTGGAAGGTGATCTGGCAACGCTGCGTGCACATACCGGGATCGCTCAGCGAAGTATTCGGCTTAAGGTATTGCCGGACGATTTGACCAGAACGTCGCAGATGTTGAACCAGTTGGGGGGCATTTCTACCTGGGAGATTCGTGATCAGGTGATCGTCATGACAAGCGACGAACCCAACAGCAATTTTGTGCTGGCGGCATTGCTGCAACAGAATATTCGCGTGCTGCAATTTGCGGAGAATGAAGTCAATCTGGAGGAGATCTTTATGCGGTCGACAGCGGGAAAAGTCACATGAATGCGGTGCGCCGATTTCTGGGACTCTTTCGCAATAGTCCAACTTATGGGCGTGATCAGGCCAGCCTGATCTCGGGCTGGAATATTGGTCTGGCAGGCTTGGTTCTGAACGGGGCCGTGCTGATGACGCTCCTGCCGCTGATGCTGGCTCCAAATGATCCGGACTTCCGCATGTTGACGGAGAATATGGAGTTCGGTCAGATCCTGGCGCTGATTCTGTTGGGAGGTGCGACAGCATTTGCAACGTTTCTGATTCCGATGCGGCTGATGAGCGTCTTTATGGGGCCTCGGATCGGGCGGTACTTTGATCAGATTGTGTTAAGTGGTATCACACCGCTCAGATTTCTGATTGGCAAAGTGACATCCCAGAATCTG
>JANPHT010000426.1:0-4069 GCA_031424595.1 Planctomycetota bacterium | reverse complement strand
GCCTCAGTTGGCATGGTGGTCGACCGGATTTGCAGCAGTGACCATTTTTTTTCCGGTCGTCGTACAGGCCGTCACTGGTCTCATGAACTGGAACACTCGGCGTGAAGTCACTGCTCAGCTTCGGCTCTATCTCCGTTCGCTTGTGAACACCTCCGAGCAATGCTTTTACACGGCCGCCTTTCTGCCGTACAAAGCACTCCAGATGACCGACGCGGTGCTTCGCACCATGTTTCGATTGATGATCACCCGCAAGCGCCTGCTCGAATGGGAAACCGCAGCGGCCACGGAATCCCGGCTCGGCAGAAACGCCTGGACGCTCATGAAAGACCTGAGCATTTGCAGTGCCGTGGCTCTGGTCGTTTTCTTCCTGATCGGGAATTCTGCAAAACCTGCGGCAGTTCCGTGGTTGAGCGTTTGGTTCATTGCGCCCATCGTTGGGCATCTGATCAGTTTGCCGCGAAAGCAACGAGTGACCCAAATTCAACACGCTGACAAGGCATGGCTGGAGCAAATCGCGTCGGGGACTTGGGCTTACTTTGAACAGTTTGTTAATCCGGAAGGCAACTGGCTGCCCCCTGACAATGTGCAGGATTATCCAAGGGAGAAAGTGGCGTTTCGAATCTCTCCCACCAACGAAGGTCTTTTTTTGGTATCCGGGCTGGTCGCCCGCCGTATGGGATTCATTGGGCTGGAGTCGCTGGTTGAACTGTGGGAGAAGAATCTGTCCAGCTGGAACTCGTTGGAGCAGCTTCACGGTCATCACTTCAACTGGTACGAAACCAGTGAACTCAAAGCACTGCATCCGTACTACGTGTCGACGGTTGATAGTGGCAATTTGATGGCTTGCTATTTCACGCTGTGCGACGGAATTGCCGGCACTGTTCAGCAGGCATTGATTGGTACGAATCATCACACCGGTGCCATGTCGTCATTGGGATGGCTGAAAGGACGACTTGAGTTCGAACAGTCTCAGATCGACGACGGTGCAGAGGACGCAATCCCGCAGCGCAATCAACTACAGGCAATGAGAATGCTCATTGCGGATCTTTCTCAGAAGATCGTCCTGAAGGCAAAATCCTTCAGCGGACTCCTGGCCTTTCTTGAGTCATTGCACCTGGCCGCCGACAAGCTGAATGCTTGGGCGGCCGAGCAGTCGCGGACTACTCGAAAAAATGCCTGGATCATCGATAAAAACGTCTTTCTGAGTCAGGTGCGGATCGTCGCCGAACGATTTCACGGCATCAATCGCGATGCGGATCAGTTCCTGCCATGGCTGAAACTTGCTGCGACAATGGAAGCAACTCCTGGTGGGAAAAATGCCACGCTCAGTCTGTTGCAGCATCTGCTTGTTCCAGAAATCGGACTTCGCGAGTTGGCGTCGCTGCCAACGGTGCTGGAAGCGACCGTCTTGCGACACACGGAATCGACAGCTGGGGATCCGGAGAGCAGGTCTCAGGGACCGTCATTGCAGCAGGATGAACTCGTTAGCCTCATTCGCGAAGGGAGTCAGGCCGCGGCAAGCCTCCTCGAACGCCTGACGATGATTCGTGAACAATGCGAAGCGGCTGCATTCAAGATGGATTTTCGATTCCTGTACAACTCTCGTCGCAAACTGTTTTCGATTGGTTACAACGTCGACATCGGAAAACTTGACCGAGGTCATTATGACCTTCTCTGCAGCGAGTGCCGCATCGCCAGCTATCTGGCGATTGCGAAGGGTGATGTCGAAACCGAACACTGGTTTCGACTTGGCCGACAGGCGACACTGATCGACGGACACTACACGCTGCTCTCCTGGGGCGGAACGATGTTCGAGTTCCTGATGCCGCAATTGTTTCAACGTTCGTATGAAGGTTCGCTCATCGACACCAGTTGCCGGACTGCCATTCAGCAGCAATCCGACTACGGACGAACACGTCGTATGCCCTGGGGCATCAGTGAATCAGCCTACTCAGCGATGGCATCGAATTCTGACTATCAATACAAGTCATTCGGTGTTCCGGGGCTTGGCCTGAAACGTGGGTTGTCCAGGGAAATCGTCGTCTCGCCCTACTCCTCGGCGCTGGCGTTAGCGTTTTCGCCGAAGTCTGCCACCGCGAATCTGAAACGGCTGGCGGACGTCGCACTGGGGCGATGGGGATTCTATGATGCCGTTGACTACACGCCCGTTCGACTGCGCCGCCATCATACGGAGAACGTCGTCCGGAACTACATGGCTCACCATCAGGGTATGACACTATTGGCAATCGCCAATGTGACAGACGACCAGATTGTGTCTCGTTGGTTTCACGCCCATCCTCTGGTGCGAGCCAACGAGCTACTGTTGCAGGAACGAGTTCCTGCGCTGGTGGATACCGAAGTGCCAAACTCAGACGAGGTCCAGCCATCAAACGCAGTTCGCGAAGAAACAACACTGGTGAGTCGTCAGATCTCAGGCGTTCATTCGGGAACTCCTCGAGTCCTGCTGCTATCGAATGGTCAGTTCAGTTCATTGCTGACACACACCGGAGGCAGCTACTCGCGACACAAAGACCTTCAGGTCACCCGCTGGCGCCCGGATTCGACGCGAGATTGCTGGGGTAGTTTTATTTATCTCCGTGACAAGGATACCGGGGCCGTCTGGTCCGCAATGTATCAGCCAACTCGCATCGAACCCGATCGGTACGAAGTGCTGTTTTCTGTCGATAAAGGTGAAGTGCATCGGCGGCAAGGAGATATAGAGACCGTCATGGAACTGGTCGTGTCTCCCGATCAGAACGCCGAGGTGCGGCAGTTGCGAATTACGAATCACGGCTCAGCCCCTCGCCGGATTGAAGTCACCAGTTATGTGGAAGTCGTGCTCGCCACCCAGGCCGCTGACCTCGCTCATCCGGCGTTTCAGAAACTGTTTGTCGAAACCGAGTATATTTCTGAAGAGGCAACGTTGATCGCCCGACGACGTCCTCGAGACAGTCAGCAGAATCCTGGCTTCGCGATCCATACATTGGCATTACCGTCAGCGCATGGCGGCCCTGTGGAGTATGAATCCAGCCGCGAAAACTTTCTCGGACGCGGCCGCACAGCGGAATCACCTCTGGCGATGGATGCGGACAAACTCAGCCAGACAACCGGCGCTGTGTTGGATGCCGTGTTTTCTTTGCGGTGCGTGTTGACGATCAATCCGACAGAATCCATGACTCTGGGCCTTACCACCGCCGTTGCCGAAACGCGCGAACAGGCATTGGCACTGGCAGACTTATTCCACGACCTCCGTGGCGTGCAACGCGCTTTCGAGCTGGCGTGGGCGTTCACCCAGATTGAACTGCGTCACCTGAATATCTCCGCCAGAGATGTGCATCTTTTCCAACAGCTTGGCGGACATTTGCTATATCCCGAAGCAAGTCTGCGAGGCGACTCGACACGCATTGCGGCGAATCAACTGGGGCAAAATGCGCTTTGGCGATACGGGATCTCCGGGGATGTCCCGATCCTGTTACTTCGCATCATGGATACCGCTGAAATTGAATTCGCCCGCACAATTATCACGGCGCACTATTTTCTGATGTCTCGTGGATTGACGATCGATCTCGTCATCAGCAACGATTTTCCTGGAGCCTACTTCGATTCATTGCAGGAACTTTTGCTGGCGATCATTAATGAGCACCCGCAGGGAGAGGCCGCGTCCAAGCGGGTCGTGCTCCTGCGAGGGGCTCAGTTGACTTCAGAAGATCACCAATTGCTGGATGCTGCTGCTGCAGTTCTGCTGCGCGGCGGCCGAGGCTCGCTGGCTCAGCAACTGGAAGCGGCGACGGTCAAGAATCGAACAACGAGTGTGCCGGGACTTCCGCGAGTCCTCGCAGCAACAGCACGGCAACGCAAGCAGCCCCGTCGTTCGGAGTCGCCAATCGTCGTCCCGAAGGCGAATGCTGATCTGGAATTCTCGAATGGGATGGGTGGGTTTACTGATCAGGGCCGATGCTACGAAATGGTGGTCAGTTCCCGGAACGAAACGCCGGCACCGTGGTCGAATGTTATGGCGAATCCACACTTTGGATGCCTCCTGACGGAGTCCGGCGGCGGCTACACCTGG
>JANPHT010000425.1:0-1569 GCA_031424595.1 Planctomycetota bacterium | reverse complement strand
GCAACGCAAAGTCGTACAACCCGCCGCGTTTTTGTTGATGGAAGATGGATCACCCGCATACCGTGTTGGTGAACGCGAAACCCTGTCGGAAATCTCTCAGCGATTTCTTGGGCGGTCTTCTCGTTGGGTTGAGATTCTTCGACTTAATCAGCCTAACGTGAAAGATCCGAATAAACTGAAACCAGGATTGATTCTGGCACTTCCTGCCGATGCGACCGAGGTCAGCATGTCGCCATAACACGGCATCGTCCGATACTCCATAAGTGATGGAAAGCCCCGCCGAAGAATTCTCCCGCGGGGCTTTCTGCTGCGCGGCACAATTGTTAATTTCGGCTCCCACAAACGACACCTGTCGTCACAGGATTTGTAAGACGCCCTCGTCGCACAAACCTTGAATTCCTGCGCATCGGATGACGAACGGTTTTCGCTTCCAGGCATCCAGTCTGCGGGAAGCAGCGATTTGCACGCGTGATAAATGACGACCACAGCAATCTGATTTGAGATCTATTGTGTTCTTTCGCTTTGCCGCAGGCCTGCTACTTGTCGTGCTTGTTTCAATGGCCGGAGTTCGGCTGGAGAAGCAAACGCTGGAAATGCGCAGATCGGTCAGTGTTCAGTACTATCAAACGGACTTGCTCCTGGAGTTGCTCGTTCGACTGCGACTGGACACACAGCGACTCACAGCCCCCGCGCAGTTGGCCGTGACGATTGAAGACGCGTCAAAGTCGAAAGAATTGAATTCCGCGACACTGCAAAAGCGTCGACCAAAATCTCGCGTCGCGGAACAACCACGGCGTTCCGAGCGAACCAGCGACGCTCGCCTGCCACTGCTTCGATTTCAGCATCCGTTCAATCCTGAGGGAATCGACTGATGCCGGATTTCGAAGATAACCTTTCGCAGGGTGAAATCGACGAGCAGGAAACAGCGTCAGGTGAAATCACGACGGACCGCCAAGATGAAATGGACGTGTCGGATTCGGGGAATTCGACATCCTTGCATGGCTGCTCGGGATGGTCGTGGCGTTTTGGTCTGATTTCAGGCCTTGTGTTTCTGGGTTGGGTTGTGCTGCTGGCGCGGCTTATTCAATTGCAAGGTGCTCAGCGCCAATTGATGAACGATCGAGTGGTCCGGCAAAGCATCTTCAGCGAGGTTATTCCGGCACGCCCTGGCGAGATTCTGGACCGTAATGGACATGTTCTGGCAATGACAGTGACCTGCGACAGTCTTTATGCCGTCCCTGATGAAATCGAGGAACCATGGGATTTCGCATGGAAGGTTGGCTCGATACTTAACCTCAATACAGATGAACTGTACCAACGTCTGGTTGACAACAAGGATAAGCAGTTTGCCTGGATCAAGCGAAGAATCGATGACTCCCAGGTCTCGAAGATTCGGTCGCTGGGTTTAAAGAAAAACTCCTGGGGACTGCGTCGTGAGTATCAACGCAAGTATCCGCAGGGTGGCTTTGCAGCTCATGTACTCGGTGTTCGAAACATCGACAATGCAGGAAAGGGCGGCCTTGAGCAGAGCCTTAACGAACTGATTCACGGAACAGACGGCGATCGCGT
>JANPHT010000424.1:0-1423 GCA_031424595.1 Planctomycetota bacterium | reverse complement strand
TCAAAATCCTGAACGGACTCATTCGCCCGGATTCCGGTCGCATTACCATGCGAGGCCGTGTGGGAGCCATGATTGAACTGGGAGCTGGCTTCAATCCCATCCTGACAGGCCGTGAGAATATTTACAATCAGGCCGCTTTGTTAGGATTCACCCCGGAAGAAGTGCGCCAGAAGTTTGATGAAATCGTCGACTTCGCAGAGATCGAGCATGCTCTCGACATGCCTCTGCAGAACTACAGCTCAGGCATGAGAGTTCGTTTAGGCTTTGCCGTTTTTGCTCATCTGGAACCAGATGTCCTGCTGATCGACGAGGTTCTGGCCGTCGGAGACGTTGGCTTTCGATTCAAGAGTCTGAATAAGATGTCGGAACTGATGAATCGATGTGCTGTGATCTTCGTAACGCACACCATGCCACAGGTTTTTCGAGTCTGTAATGAGCTCATCCTGTTGAACCATGGATGCATCGAATTTAAGGGGCCGGATATCGCATCGGGCGTCAGCAAATATTTTGATGCGTTTCCTCAGGGAACACAGGCGGTGACTGGCTCAGGAGAAGCCCGAGTTCTTGAATTGACCGCTCAAGCTGGCGGCGAGGTCGCCACTCTTGACCAATCTCTTCCGCTGCAGTTTGGTTCTGATCTGGAAATTACAGTGCGGCTGCAGTTGTCAGGTGGCTTTGACCGTGGGCAGGTTCAGTTTCTGTTCTGGAATACAGAATTGTTGCCGGTCATGGATATTATGACCGACCAGTTAATGGCGTTTCCATTTCACGTGGATTCTCAAGGGCACGCCTGGATCAAGGCCCGGTTGCCAAAGGTGAATCTGAATGCCGGCAAGTACAATTTGAGTGTGATCGTGCTTTCCAATGATCTGAAGGTTCTTTGCCGACACGATGGAGCACTGGCGGTCAACGTCACGGCACACTGCGCCAGCGGAGCCAACGTCATTCTCGCTGCAGATTGGACAGTCTGTCCCGCATAGTAGCAGGCATACTCCGTGTGCCGTCAGCCCGTTTTAAAATCCTGTCATTGGTCGATCTTCTCTTCGAGACCGTTGTTCACATCCTCCGTCTCACAAAGTCTTTAAACTGATGAAAACAATGATCCTTTGCGGCGGGCAGGGCACCCGTATGCGGGAGGAGACTGAGTACCGCCCCAAGCCGCTTGTGGAAGTGGGTGGTCGTCCGATTCTGTGGCACATCATGAAGATGTATGCCCATTACGGATTTAACGACTTCGTGCTGTGCCTTGGTTATCGAGGCAACATGATCAAGGATTATTTTCTGCAATATGAAGCCATGAATAATGACTTCACAATTTCATTGGGCGACCGCGAAAAGATTGAGTTTCACGACGCCCATGAAGAGCAGGGATTGCGTGTGACTCTGGCTGAGACCGGATTGCACACAATGACAGGTGGCCGCG
>JANPHT010000423.1:0-10887 GCA_031424595.1 Planctomycetota bacterium | reverse complement strand
TGCACGATGAAGTACAACCCAAAGCGGCACGAGCGACTGGCCCGCCTTCCGCAAGCGGCGACAAGTCATCCCTATCAACAGGAAAACCAGATCCAGGGACTTCTTGGCATTCTCTTCGAAATGCAGAACATGCTGGCCGAGATTTCCGGGCTTTCGGGAATCTCATTGCATCCCGCCGCAGGAGCACAGGGCGAATTCACAGCATTGCTGACGGCGGCTGCCTACTTCAAAGACAAAGGTGAGAATCGCACTCGAGTTCTCTTTCCATCCAGCGCTCACGGTACAAACCCGGCCAGCGCCGCGTTGGCGGGATTTGAATGCGTGCAACTTGCTGGAGGCCGCAACGGTTTCGTGAATCTGGATGAACTTAACTCGCAACTCGATGACCGGACTGCCGTGTTCATGGTCACGAATCCCAACACACTGGGACTCTTCGAACGCGACATTGCCAAAGTAGCCCAGATGCTGCACAGTGTCGGCGGACTCGTCTACATTGATGGCGCGAACATGAATGCCATTCTCGGTAAGACTCGCCCTGGAGACTTCGGAGGTGACATGATGCACTACAACGTGCATAAGACGTTCACCGGTCCACACGGAGCGGGAGGTCCGGGTGCCGGGCCGATTGCCGTTCGAGATTTTCTTGCGCCGTTCCTGCCAGCTCCAGTTGTCACCTATGACAAGGCGAAAGACTGGTATTCGCTTTCAACGCCGCAAAAATCTATTGGTCAGGTCCGAACTTTTTTTGGAAACGTCGGAATTCTGCTCCGAGGCTATTTCTATATTCGAACGCTTGGCGCCAAGGGCCTCCGTGAAGCTTCCGAGAATGCTGTCCTGAATGCCAATTATCTTCTGAGCCAGGTTCAGGATTTTCTGGAAGTCCCGCATGGCAGTCGCTGCATGCATGAGTTTGTGGCCAGTGCCCGCAAAATCAAGGCGGATACAGGCGTGACGACCATGGACATTGCCAAGCGACTGCTGGACTATGGCTTTCATGCACCGACGGTTTACTTCCCGCTTGTTGTGGAAGAAGCCCTGATGATGGAACCCACGGAAACAGAATCCCTCCAGACGCTCGATGCATTTGCCGCAGCACTCAGGACCATCTGCAGTGAACCGGCAGACCTGGTCAAAGCTGCTCCGCACAGCACCGCCATCTGCCGTCCAGACGAAGTCAACGCTGCTCGAAAGCCTGTACTCTGCTGGTCTGCTCCTGATTGTTGAGCAACTCCGGTCGCTCCAAACACGGTTCTTAAAGCGACTTCAGAACAGGGATTCCCTCAGTACCGAATGACAATGGAGCCATGAAAAACGGGGACCGAAAACGTGTCAGGTCTGTGGCGGATTTCGCAGCAGTCCACCGCAAAAACTAAGTAACTTCAAATCGCCAAGTTCTCGTTCCACTTCCTCACGTGTCGGGATGGCTAGTGTTGCAGCCACGTTGCTCAGCAGTAATTCTCCAAATCTGCGGCGAGCACGCTGAAGATGTTTGCGGAATGCTTCTTCGCTCAACTGGGTATCTGTCATTCGAGAAAATTCATCAACCAGGCACGGACCAGAATCGGCTGCCGATGTGGCCTTGAGTTTCAGGGTAACAAAATACAATTGCCCCGTGGATTGCTGATGATGTTCAAGATCTGTCCAGGTCTGTGCAAGCAATTCTTCTCGCCAGTTTTCGTCGAAGTTCTGATTTGGCACCTTGTCACCTGCATTGTCGGCGATCTCGTCCAGCATCTCGTTGGTTCGGCCACGGAGTTGTTGTCGTCGATAATAGTCGCGCAGTTGATTTGCCAGGGCGATGCGCAAAAAATCCCGGAATCGCCCACGATCCGGATGCACATTCCGGAAATCACCCCTCATGAACCGTAAGGCAAAATCCTTTGCCATATCGCCAGCGATGTCAGTCTTAGTGATAGCCGTCCGGAAAAACCGAAGGACAGCGCCCTGATAGCGAGCAAAAAAACGGAGACGACTTCCGACGGCACACCAGCACCATCCTTGGCCTTCTATACAACTGACCAGGCTGTTGAAATCTGAGCAAGGGGAAGTTGTATTGGAGAGCTTTGCTCAGGGTCTCCGGAATTCACTTCGTCTCATTCCTGATGTCGTGAATTGTCAGGCCAAAAGTTTGTTTGAGGGCCCGACTGGGCAGAGCATTGCGAACGCTCTCCCTGTGCTGGGAGCCAACGCTTTTCCCACAGGCAGCTCGGATCAGAATCGAGATCAATGAAGGGGCTAGCCGGCGGCCACATTCACGTAAACTTTCAGTGCCTCGCGATCTTCCACCAAAAGTCGCATCATTTCTTGATAATTGTCCAGGCCCTCAACGGGCGTCGTGAGGATTTTCTGAATCACACCCGGATAAGTCACTTCACCTAATGCAAGGTCTGAAATCCCCGATTCAAAATGCCGAAAATTCGCATTCACAGAGCCGACGAGCAGCTTGTTGCCCAGTACCCAGTTCAGATTAATGTTGTCGCCCGGGACTTCCACTTTCCGCTGCCCACCCGTGATGCTGGTCCATACGATACAGCCGTTGTGGCCAAGTACCTGCATAGCTTCAAATGCGATTGCACTGCTGCCGGTGGCCTCAATAATCAGGTCTGGCTTGCCAAATTTCCGGGCCAACTCGGGCAGCGTTTGATCCGACGTGCTGACGTAAGTTGCACCAAGGCCTTCGGCGATTTCCGCTTTCAGATTCGGCTTGCGGCCCCGAGCCAGCGTGAAGACTTCCAGCCCGCGAAGTCGAAGGGCTAATGTGGACAGTAATCCAATTTGACCGGCTCCAGTGACCCAGGCCTTTTTAGGCTCCCAGACTTGCAGTCGCTTCTGCGCGAGAAATGCCTGCTCCACTGCCTTCGCCGCACAACTCATCGGTTCTGCGAGAACATGTAAATGCCTCAGGCCGACGGGCATCCGAACGATAAACTCTTCTTCATCGACGAAATACTCGGTCAAGTAGCCGTGGCGAAGATTGATCCCGCGTTCGTAGTACTGCTCCTCACTAGTGATATCCGAACGGCCGATGCGATCGTAAATCGATCCGCCAGGACGTCGAACCGTACATGTGACGTAGTCACCAGCCTTGACTTTCCTGACGTTCGAACCAACCTCTTCGACGATGCCAAAACACTCATGCCCAATCACCAGGAAGTCGTAACCCGCAGGAGCATTGCCATACAACGCGTCGTTAATCTCGCGGTCAGTCGCGTCAACGCCGACTTTCAGGACTCGAACCAATACGCCTTTGCCGTTTGGCACATCATTCACGGTTGGTTTTGCCAGTTCCGCAAGATGGACGCTATCTGGGGTGCCAGGACGGACGGCGATGGCTTTCATTTAACTCAGACTCCGGGACAAGACCACTGTGAAAAAAGGCAGGAACGATCCGGCGAGCGAGAATTCTAGGCTCTCGAAAGGCTCGCACAAGTCCCTGCAAGGATCTGACAGATTGCATGACCTAACTGCAGTTTTTGCTGAAACGGTTTCCGAATTGGCAGAAAAACGGCGTTTGCCACATCGACTTGGCTCAAAAAGCGTAGGAAAGATTTCTTTATTCGCCGTAAATCCCCTTTGCTGTGTAAGCTGTTTTTCTTGGCGACATTGTCCAGGTGATGTACGTTAGCGAACGGGACTCGCCACGTCTTCACTTTATGGGCCAACTCGCGTCTGCTATAGCATTATCTGGCCAAAAATAACAAACTACCGGCGGGAGCCTGTGAAGCACACTTGACCCGCCCCAGGCGCCTTGTCCCTCAGCGAGATAACGTTGAATGCCAATCCCCCCCTGGATCGGCAAACTTTGGATTTCGGCGTTCCAGACAATGATTGTTCCTTGCTGACGGTATCACAAAAACAACTCTAAATGATCAGCCGGCCAATGAGTCCGACGGTTTCGGCGAGAAAGTGAACGATGAAGGGTTCGTCAAAGACATCACCGGCATCCCAATCCAATGACAATCGAGTCAGTCAGGTGATATTTGCGGACTCAATGCAGTCCCAACCGTCACTTCGCATCTCTGACGTGTTGCGTCGTCAGCGCTGGGTGATCCTCGGTGCGATGAGTCTGGGACTTGCGCTGGGATCGCTCTACTGGTCTAAAGCCCGCGTCTGGTTCGAATCCAGTGCCAAAATCCTGGTAAGCCAGCGAGATCCGAATCTTGCTTCCTCGGCAAATCCGGGAGCCCAGTCGGATAATATGGTTGAACAGGACGTGCTGGCCAACCATATGGAAGTCGTTCGCAGCCGAAGAATTGTTGAGGGGGCCTTAAAGCGTCATAATATTTCCGAATTGCCCTCAATCACATCGCAACTGGAAGGCACGGAAAAAGACTCCGCTGATTACATCATCGATCATCTGAAGCTGAGCCGTGGGGGGAAAGGGACTGCCAAAGATGCAAGAAGTCTTTCAATCAGCTTTGAGCACACAGACGCTGACGATGCCCGGTTGGTGCTGGAAGCAATTGTTGTTGAGTATCAGCTATTTCTGGGAGAGCAACTTTCCAGAGCGATGTCCGAAGCCAATACGCTTGTCAAAGATGCGAGAGACAATCTGGAATCGGAACTGGAAAAAGTTCAGCAGGAGTACATCACTGCTCGCCAGAATGCCCCTGTGTTATTTCAGGGGGAAGACAGCAGCAACGTGTATCTCGAACAGTATCGCCGACTGCATGAAGAGTTGCTGACGCTGGATATTCAGGAGTCTTCAAGCGCTTCACGGCTTGAAAAGGCAAAGGCCGTCCTGGCCAAGAAGGCTGAAGGCCGAGAAATCACGATTGCAGATCTTGGCATTATTGATACCGACAGCCTCAGTCGACTGGGAGTCTTTGCTGGAATGCAATCCAATGCTGCAAAGGGTACGGTGTTTCTGAGTGACCAGTCTGACAGGCAGGAACAGGCTCGACTGGTAGCGGCCTTAGTTGAAAAACAGGTCGAGCTTCGTCGATTGGAAGCAGAATTGGGGGCTCGTCATCCTGATGTAATAAATCTGAAGGATGAAATTGAGTTCAAAAAGCAAAAAATTGAAGAGCGAGAGTCCGCCCTGGCGCCTGGAATGGCAGACGTTGAGCTGACTCCGGAAGGTCTTCTTTCCGCTTACATTGCGTTTCTTGAGAACGACGTCACCGCGATCGGAGAGCGACGAAACGAATTGGCGTTACTGAAAGACGACGCTGAGAAGCAGGCTCGCGTTTTGGTCGAATACGAACTGAAGGAAGGAATTATCAAATCTCGAGTCGATCGCACACAGACTTTGTTCGATGGTCTGGTCGAACAGTTGCGAGGGCTTGATCTTGCGTCTGGAATGCATGGTTACATCCACGAATTGCTCGAATCACCTCGCAAAGGCGAGAAGGTGTGGCCAAGTTTGGCAATGTGTGGCATTGGCGGCATTATGCTGGGACTTGTGGGCGGATTGTTTGCCTCGGTGATGATCGATCAGCTGGATACTCGATTCCGCACCTCGTCAGAAATTGATAGTGCTATCGGGTTGCCGATTCTGACTCGCGTTGGCGGATTCAAGACTGACGGTGCGTTCCCGATCGTTGCTGATAACTCGCCGGAAGGTGAATCGTTTCGAATCCTTCGTACATTACTGTTGACTGACATTCGATCCGGACAACTGCGAGTGATCTCAGCCACGAGCCCACTGCCAGGGGACGGCAAGACAACCATTTTGGCAAATATTGCCGCGTCGTTTGCCAAGCTGAATATGTCTGTGGTCCTGATCGAAGCCGACATGCGACGGCCAACGTTTCACAAGCGGTTCAACGTGCCCGACGAAAGAGGGCTTTCGGACGTCTTGAAGGGCAAATGCAGCCTGGACGATGTTTTGATTCCGTCTGGAGTTCAGAATCTGACGCTGATGACATCCGGATCAGGAGCCGCCGATCCGTCAGAGCTTCTGCAGCATGAAGTTTTTGACGAGCTCCTGGTGTCATTGAAGGAACGATTTCAACTTGTCATCGTTGACGTAGGGCCGGTACTCGCTGTTTCTGACCCGGTGATTGTGGCTCAGAAATCCGACGGCATGTTGCTGGTTGTCAGATCATCAAATGATACTCGTCAGCAGGTGATTGATGCCGTGGAGACACTTCGCTCTGCCAATGCAAAAATGCTGGGATGCATCGTCAACACCTACGGAAGTGGTCATGAGTTCGAACGTCGTGGTTACTATGGCTACTACTACTCTGATCGAAACGGAAAGGGCTCGGATTCCTCCGGCAAGGCACTGTTGTCAACGAGAAACGCAGAGTAGTCCTATCTGCCTTAACAACTGACGACTCAATAAAAAAACGCGATGGTGGCTTATGCCTCCATCGCGTTTTTTATTCTCTGCGTCGTTGCCTAGTTTGACGATGGATTGAACAGGACGCTGAAGTTCAGAGCATTCAACAGTCCGTTGGCGACTGCCTGATGAGGCTTGAAGTGCAGCATCACCACATCGTTCGGCTGGATCAGGATACGTTCTTTCTGATCGACCATGGCTCTGGCAAGATCGACGCGGATTGGGACCTGACGTCCGTCCGGCATTTCTCTGAGTATGATTACGCGGGTTGGGCGAACCATGTGGCCCGGCGTGCCGCTTGCAAGCGACTGCCCAGACTGCCCCAATGGTCCTCCAATTGAGCCATTGGCTAAGGCGATCGCTTCAATCACATCGATGTCTTCGTCACGCGGCAGTGGAATCTTTCCCCCGGCCACAAGCCCACCGACATAGAAGTATTCTTCGCGGCGAGGAACAAATACCACGTCCCCGTCGCTAAGGACAACGTCATCCACATTGAATGGAAGTTCTTCGCCTGGGCACCCTGTCAGTGGAATTCGAATCACCTGACTATTCCCCCCTCCATCCGGCTGATAGCTGGCCGTGCGCACCTGAAGTTCTTGAGGGGTGATTGCATGAGGATTCTGCAATCCGCTGCGTTTGAACACCCAGATTTCACGAGCGGCGTCTGTTCCGGGCAGTCCACCTGTCACTGAGAGGGCGTGCAATACGTCGTTTTCGAATGCAGGAAGGTCAACAACATCAGCAGATCCACGGTGAATGTGATCGACCTGGCCTGGGGCCACAAGCTGTACAGCCTGCGATGGCGTATCTTCACGCATCACCACGATTCGGTGGACACGAGCTGTGACAAGGGATACCTGAGTCCTCTCGGTATCTTCTTTCGTGATTTCTTTGTCGCGGTAAGCACTCTTTACAGCAGTTGTCGCTTCAGGAAGCGTCAGGCCAGCCAATTGGACTTTGCCCACCAATGGAAGTTCGACGGATCCATCCTGATCAACAAGAACGGGAAGTCCGGTAGTGGCCCCCACAACGCTTCCATGTGGAGGATAGTATCGTTGGTTGACCGGTTGCGTCCTTTGAAGAATAGGTGTGCCCTCTGTGCCCGGAGGGATCACTCCAAATACATAAACACTTAACTGGTCGCCTGCTCCAATGATGTGAGCTGCCGGCTTTTCCTGGCCAAGAGTGGTAAACGGGAATACCGTTCGTCCTTCCCGAGGTTCAACGCACAAGTGACGAGGGATTCTGCTGGCGGGGATTGATTCATGCACATCGGTGATGGCATGGCAACCTGCGTTTGATGCCAGACTGAGCGCCGTGAAGCCACTGAGCAGGGAAGAAGCCAACCTGGCCGGAATACACTTGCGGTTCATTGTGAACATCCTTGAACCAGTTCCATCATCTCAAGAGATGGACTGCAGAGATTTGAATCCGTAACACTTTACAGACTGCAGTAACTCAACTGTCTATGCGTCTGAGCAAACCCGGCGTTTGCAATTTGAACTGCTGACCTCAGCGGGGAAGACTGGCTATTCGTCCGCGTTAGTTGCACCACCATCAGGTTCCTGAGCTGCATTCAGTACAAGTTGTCGCAATAGTGATCCTGGGACAGGTTCCACACTGGCAACGGTGACTATTGTCGAGGTCTTGTGAACTGGCTTCGTGCTTGTACTGGAAGGCTCCGGATCCTTCTCATAAGTCTCCGCACGAGACTTCGGTGCTTTTTCAACCGGCGGCTCAACCTCCGACTTTCCCTCTCTCGTCGAGCCTGCCCCGTCAGGTGGCGTTTCTGGTTCCGGTGAAGGAGTTATCGATCCCTCGCTGCGGGAACCTGACTGCACATGCTCAAGAGGAAAAAACTCTGGTGCGGCAGGAACGCTGTGTGACGCAAACTGCGGCGTAGGGCAGGAATCCGGCAGAAACGTCGGAACATAATGATGGTCGGGTTGGCACTTGGCACATGAAGCGCCATCCTGATAACCCGTGTACCAGTCATTCTGGCGAGAAGGATCGTGCTCCGCGAAGACCGGAGGCCTCCAATACTTCTTGGGAGGAACCACTGGCGGTCGTCCGTCACCACCGGTCAGGACTTCGTAATAGCCCCGCTTCCAGCCATCACGGTAATCACCCGTGAAGCACTGTTCATTGCAGCCATCGAACTCGTGCCACGCCTGGCCCGACCGGATTTTTTGTCCGAGTTCGTATTTGCAGTCACTTAGAGCTGTGCATCCTGATAGCGACAGAAACATCGCAAACGCACGCCAACGACCTTGAAAAACCGCCCTGTTCCACATCGAAGAGACTCCTGTTTCTCTATGGGTAACCACTCACAGAGATCGGGATGCAGTGGATCGGTGAATCAAGCAATTCCCAGGTATGCAAGTTGTTTTAAACACAGCAACATGAAACAGTTGCAAACTCTTTTTAGACCTCCTTTTGTCTACATGTGTCGCAAAGTTCCTATTTATCACTGACGCCCCATTTGATCCTTGATTCCAAAGATACCATCTGTTTCACTTGGGAAGTCTGGGAAACAGAGGTAATTTGAAACGGTTATTGCGATTTTGTTCACAAATTGAGCCGTATTACCTTTGACGTGGCCCGGTATATGCACAGGCGGAGAAGCAGCTCTGTACCAAAAGCCGAATTAAGCAAGAGGAAGAGTCAGCAAGGTCAAGCTCAGTGTCCTTTTGTTCAATAAGCGTGGCTGGGGACGGAAATTATAGGGTTTTAGTAAGAAAATGTGTTTGTCAGCGAGCTTTTTTCTGTCCCTATGCATGTCCTCTCGGTGTATGGTCGATTTCCAGTGAATTGGCGGATTGCAACGGTGCAGTGATGCCCAAACGACCGGCGTTCACAAGCTTAAATGGTCAAGGAGCCATGCGTGGCAGCAACATCACAACGGATTCAACCACTCATTTGTACAAACGCTCTGGCAACCCTGACCACAGTTGTGCCGGGCGTAGAGCCTTTTAGCGGCATTGACAAATCGCAGTCTCTGCACCAGGTGCCAGGTAGTTCTGCTCGCCGGAATGCTGTCGTAGAGAGCGAATTGAAGGCTCATTCGCTGCCACCCCGATCTGTTGCACTTTTCAGGCTCCGACAGGTTTTTCTGACGTCCATCCCGCTGGCAACGGTTGACGTACTGAGCCTTCTTTGCTGTTACCTGGTTGGAACGCTATCAACTTTTTGGCTGATCTCTTCGAATTACTATCCAGGTATTCTGAACAATATTTTCGCTGTTTGCATGTGCCACTTAATTGTTGGCAGCGTGCTGGGGCTATTTCCTGCGTCCGGAATGAATCCCGTTTGCGAGTTAAGGAACCAACTCACATCAATCGGCGGTTCGTTCCTGATGCTTGTTGCTCTGAACGGTGTCGTTGGTGCCTTCACCAAAAATGAGCTCTTGACGGTGGCGATCGCCTTTCCATTGGCGATCGTCGTTGCTCCAGCGGCAAGATTCTTTACTCGCAAAGTGTGTGCTCGGCGGCGGTGGTGGGGCGAGAATGTGATTGTTGTTGGCAGTGGACACCAGGGGCGATTGGTTTATGAATTCCTTGAGCGTCAGCCGCAGCGTGGCTTGAGGCCGCTGGGAATTGTGGATGATAACCCCTCCGAATACTGGATTTCTGAAGCGGCAGCCTCCTTCGAGTTTTTGGGGAAGACATCGGATTTGGTCAGCATTTGTGAGAAGAATCGGTGCTACTGGGTGATCGCCGCTGTTTCCGATAAGGATGAGTCCCAGGTTCGTCAGATTCTGACCTACGGAAGTCTGATCCCAAATCTTGTGGTGTTGTCTAATAACATGATGATGCCAACCCTGTGGGTGAATTCATTTGATACTGCTGGACTTGGAGGAGTGCATATCCAGGACCGACTGCTGTTTCCCTATCAGCGAATAGCCAAGAGGTGTTTTGATATCATTGCTTCCGCAATCTTGATCGGGCTGCTTAGTCCGCTGATGCTGGTGCTTGCGGCAATGATCAGACTGCGTTCCAGGGGCCCCATTTTTTATGCACATGAGCGAATCGGCAGAGGTGGCCGCCGCTTCATGGCCTATAAAATTCGTAGCATGGTTCCAAACGCGGCAGCAGTTCTCAATTCTTACCTTGCCGAAAACCCCGCAGCGCGAGCGGAATGGGAATTGGATCAGAAGCTGAAAAACGACCCTCGCATTATCCCTGGTGTCGGAAATATCCTGCGACGAACCAGCCTTGACGAACTTCCGCAATTATGGAACGTGCTTCGGGGCGACATGAGCCTCGTTGGACCTCGCCCCATCGTCGAGAACGAAATTGAGAAGTATCGGCCAGTGTTCGCGCTGTATCTTCGCGTGCGTCCGGGACTCACAGGTCTCTGGCAGGTTTCTGGTCGCAACAACACGACGTATGATGCGAGGGTTCGACTCGACACTTACTATGTTCGAAACTGGTCACTTTGGCTCGATTATTTCATTCTGCTCAGGACCATACGAACAGTAATGTTGAGAGAAGGAAGTTACTAAGTACCCGTCCAAGATCTATTTCGTGAAATCGCCGTTTGACAGTAGACTCTCCGCCACTCCAGGGAGGGAGATTGGGCGATGGCAGAGGAACAGA
>JANPHT010000422.1:0-16777 GCA_031424595.1 Planctomycetota bacterium | reverse complement strand
CGACGTTCACATGGCAATCGATTTCAGCTATGTGCACCCAGATACGCTTTGCGGACTTCGTCACTGTTGGCGAGGTCTGCGGCCGGGCCTTCCATTTCGATCGAACCCACTTCAATCACGTAGGCTCGATGGGCCACCTTTAATGCCATCGCCGCGTTTTGCTCCACCAGCAGAATTGTGGTGCCGTTCCTGTTGATTTCGCGGATCACCTGAAAAATCGTCTGCACAACCTGCGGGGCCAGCCCAAGTGACGGTTCATCCAGCATCAATAGTTTGGGGCGTGCCAACAGGGCTCGGGCGATGGCAACCATTTGTTGCTCACCACCGGATAAGGTGCCAGCGGCTTGCTTGAGCCGTTCACGGACCCGAGGAAACAGGTCCAGAGCCTTTTCCCGGTCCTGCCGAATCTGATCATGATCCGTCCGCGAGTACGCGCCGAGCTGAAGGTTTTCATCGACGGTCAGGTTCGCAAAAATGCCGCGTCCTTCCGGCACATGAATCAGTCCACTTTGAGCAATCTGATGCGGCGGCTGGCTCTGAATGTCTTTTCCGTTAAATTGAATGCTGCCCTGCTTTGGACTGAGCAAACCGGAAATCGTCCGCAGCATCGTTGACTTGCCGGCCCCGTTGCCGCCGATCAGAGTCACAACTTCCCCCTGCTCGACGCGCAGGGAACAACCTCGGATCGCCTGAATGGCCCCGTAGGAAACAGAAATGTTGTCGACTCTCAGGAGGGACATGATTTGGACTTTCTGCACTTTGCTCGGCTCAGCCCCGGCGACTCGATCGATCGATGCCGGAGTGGCTGATTACCAAAATGATACCCGCAGCGATCGCGTCGCCGATCAAGGCGACTCATCCTCCAGACCACTTCCCAGATAGGCAGCGATCACTCGAGGATCATTCTGAACTTCCGCCGGCGTTCCTTCACAAATCGTGATGCCATGATCCAGAACAACAATACGTTCGCAGATTTCCATGACCAACGGCATATCGTGTTCGATCAACAATACAGCAACCTGAAAGCGATCGCGGATCTGGCGAATCGACTGAGCCAGCAAGTGCTTCTCCTGCGGATTCAGACCGGCAGCCGGTTCATCCAGCAACAGCACCTGAGGATTTGTTGCGAGAGCTCGAATAATTTCCAGCTTACGCTGATGGCCGTAACTCAAATTGCTGGCCAGGTCCTGAGCGCGATCCTGAAGCTCAAAGATTTCCAGAAGATCCAGAGCTCGGTGTCGCAGTTTTTCTTCTTCGTGACGGTAACCGCGTGTTCGCAGGACAGTTTGCACGAATCCGTGTCGATTGTGCAATTGTCCGGCCAGACGAACGTTGTCAAGAACACTCAGATTGGGAAACAGCCGAATGTTCTGGAAAGTTCGAGCTATTCCTGCTGCGGTGATCTCATGCGGCCTGCCACATCCCAGCTGTTGTGCGCCCAGTTGGATCTGACCACAGTCCGGCTGATACACGCCCGTGAGCAGATTAAAGACCGTCGTCTTACCGGCTCCGTTAGGACCAATCAGACCAAACAATCCGGCAGGCGGCAGTCTCAGCGAAAACTGCTGAACCGCTTTCAATCCGCCAAACGAAATGCCAATCTCACTGACATTCAAAAGCGCCTCAGCGGCTGACGCTGATGATTTCGCTGCCGGAGGCTGGATCATGCCTGCACCTCCTGAGCTCGAGCCTTATTGGACGCGGGGCGCTGCCAGAAGTTCCAGATCTCATGAATTCCCAGCAGTCCCTGAGGTCTGACCAGCATCATCATAATCAGCAGCAATGCGTAAACAATCAGGCGATACTGTTCAAAATCACGCAGCACTTCCGGAAGTGCAGTCAAAAGAATTGCCGCCAGTGTGACGCCGGTAATCGAGCCTCGACCTCCCAGAACCGTCATGATTACGTAGTCGAATGATCGCTGAAAACCAGCATCTTTGGGACTGACAATCACACCGCCTTCGTGGGCAAACAATCCGCCAGCAACTCCGGCAAAGAACGCGGCGATCACAAACGCCAGAACCTTTTTACGAGCGATATTTACACCCATGGCCTGAGCGGCAATTTCATCCTCACGCACGGAAATCATTTCTCGCCCAAGACTGGAACTCTTCAGTCGATACGCCACAACAATGGTGATTGTCAGCACTGTGTAAACCCAGAACAGACTGGTGTACTTGGGGACGCCATCGAATCCTACCGCTCCACCAACAGGAGGTGGCACCAGATCGGCCCATCCGGCGTTTCTGAATTTTTCGACATCGTCAATTGTCTTGCCGGTCTGTTGAAGGACGACGCGAATAATCTCACCAAAGCCAAGAGTCACAATCGCCAGATAATCGCCGCGAAGGCGAAGCGACGGCAGACCCACAATATAGCCAGCTCCGGCCGCAAACAGACCGCCGATGACGCAGGAAGCAGCAAACAGCCATTCACCACTGCCCAGGAATCCGCCGTGCTTGCTCGTGCTGTCCCAAAGACACATTGATCCATAGTAGGTGATCGTGGCGGCCGAGTATCCACCCAGAGTCATGAAGCCTGCATGGCCAATGGAGAACTGCCCGGTCATGCCATTGACGATGTTCAGCGATACTGCCAGAACAATCGCGATGCCCACATCCAGCACGATTCGCTGGTAATAACGACTTACGGCGTTCGGCAGCAGGAAGTGCAACAGCAGAGCGATGGCGATACCAATCGCCAGTGGCATCAGAGCCGTCCACGCATTTCCTGAGGCCTTGATCTCGACAGTGCTGCCTGAACCCGATCTGTTGGCAGAAGAAGCGTGTGACATGGTTACACTTTCTCCCGCACTGGAGAGCCGAGCAATCCGCTTGGTTTGACCAGCAAAATGATGATCAGTAATGCAAACACATACACATCGCGATAATTCGACGACACATAAAACGCGCCGAACTGTTCCACGAATGCAATCACAAAACCGCCTAAAACGGCACCTCGGACATTACCGATGCCACCGATAACCGCCGCGACAAACGCTTTCAGACCCAGCAGCACCCAGATCGTGTGGGCCGGCTGATTCATGCCCGGATACTTCATGACATAGAGGAAGCCGGCTGCGGCAGCCAGCGTCGATCCCAGCACAAACGTAAACGAGACAACTCGATCGACCGGAATTCCCATCAGTGCGGCCGTGTCGGTATTGAATGAGACCGCTCGCATGGCCACGCCGAGCTTCGTGTGGAAAACCAGATACTGCATCATCAGCATCAGCGATGTGGCCGTCGAAAAGATCACGACGTCCACAAGCCCGATGACCAGCTTCCGAGTCGACTCGCCTTCTCCAAAAGTGAATGAAGCCAGTTCCCAACTCGGCAACAATGGCGGCATTTTTTGCGGACTGGCCCCGAACACGAAATCGAGCTGACCAATGTTCTGTAACAGCAGCGAGACGCCGATGGCCGTAATCAGGACGTTCAGCCTGGGGGCTCGTCGGAGTGGTCGATACGCCAGCCGCTCGATGGTAAATCCTACTGTGCCACAGAACACCATGGCAGCGATCAAAACGACCGCCGCAACCCAGAAAGGAGGAACCGTCTCGGGGTTATGAGGATTCAGGCCAAGTTTCGGAAGTATCCGAACAGCCAGGGAATAACTGCTCCACGCTCCCAGCACAACAATATCACTGTGCGCGAAGTTGATGAACTTCAGAATTCCATAAACCATCGTATAGCCCAACGCAATCAGCGCGTAGAGACTGCCGATGGCAATGGCCGTGATCAGGGTTTGAGCGAAGTCTGACATGATTCCTGTAGAACCCAGTTAACGGCGAGCGGCAGGGTGTCAGCCTTCCGTGCGAATTCCGACTGACCACTTCCTGAACCTACTTTTCCCTGGTCGGAAAAATGAACAGGCCAACAAAACGACTCGGCACAGGAAAATTCCGAGTCCCACGTAGCGGGTACTCGGAAAAATAACGTCCCGCCATTCGAGGTGACTGAACTAAATTCCCGGTGCAATCGATGTCACGAACGATGGCTTGCCATCTTTCATTTCCAGGATGACCGCCGGCTTCACCGCGTTACGCTCAGCATCGATGGAAATCTTTCCCGTCACGCCATCGAAATCTTTCGTCCTGGCAAGTTCCGCCGCAAGTGCTGGTCCATCGAGAGATTCCGTACGGCTCATCGCTTCAAAAACGATTCGGGCCGCATCGTATCCCAGAGCCGCCAGGCCGTCCGGAATCTGCTGATGACGTTCGGAATACTTCTTGATGAACTCCTGCACTCGAGGACTTGGGTCTTCCTGCGAGTAGTGATTCGAGTAGAAACAACCGTTGATCGCCTCACCGGCAATCTCACCGAGTTTCACCGAGTCCCAGCCGTCCCCTCCCAGAAGTGGCTTTGTCAGACCCAGCTTGCGAGCCTGCAAAGCAATGTTACCGACATCGGTGTAATAACCTGGAACAAAGACCACATCGGGCTCGCTGCCACGAATGGATGTCAGCTGAGCCGAGAAATCCTGGTCTCCGCCCTGATAGGTTTGCTTGCTGACGACTGTGCCTCCCAGCGCCACGAATGCTTTTTCGAATTCTTCCTGCAGGCCTACGGAGTACGGCGATGCCTGATCTGTCAAAATCGCGGCTTTGGTGGCTTTGATCTTGTCGTTTTCGAAAGCAAACTTAGCGCACACGGAACCCTGAAACGGGTCGATGAAGCAGACGCGAAAAATCATGTCGCCAATTTTGGTGACCTTGGGATTGGTCGAAGACGGGCTGACCATCGGCACGCTGCTTTCCTGACAGACAGGAGCGCCGGCCAGTGAAAGCCCCGAGGCCACTTCCCCGATGATGGCCACAACGTTGTCCTTGTTGATCAGGCGAGTCACCGCCGTTCCCGCTTCTCGCGCGTCACCTTTGTCGTCATAGGTGATCAGCTTGACCTTCCTGCCGCGAATGCCGCCCGCCGCATTCAATTCATCAACCGCCAGCTTGATGCCATTGTCGGTCGATTCGCCGAACGTGGCTTCGGAGCCAGTCATAGATCCAAAATGGCCGATCAGGATTTCTTCGCTGTCCCCGCCACTTCCACCGGATCCTCCCTGGCACCCCACCAGAAGAGCCAGCGAAGTCACCGCAAGAAATGCGACGTTTTCTAAACGCCGCGGGAATCCGAACGTCAGAGATTTCATGTTTGTCATCTCAACCTAAATCAAGGCAGAATAAAGTCACTGCTGCGAAAATCAGAAATAACAGGATTTGAAGTCCTGCGAGACACTTAGCGAACTTTAGTGAACACTGTGACAGGAATTCTGTGGTGATCGCTCAAGCATTTACCAATGTTGTCGTCTAATCCGACGGATGGTCGCGAAAAGACCGTAAAAAATCGACTGTACCCACGTTGTAAGGCGTTTCTCAACCGGTTTAAGGGATTTTTGCAGAACCGATGCCAATCCGTGAAAAGTAGATCTGCCCAGAATCATTCGGAAAGGGCCAGATTCGCCCGGAGGCGACTGTAGAGCGAATCCCAACTGATCACCGTCACTGCGCCCTGCCATTTGTCACCGCGTCGAAATCCCTCCAGTTCGGAATTGAGTGTCTCCGGAGCGAGGATTTCAATCGCCTGCTGCGTGCCTTCAATCGTGCCGGTGACTGTCTTCCCGTTCGAGAAGAAGGAATCGGATCCCAGGATGCCGACGGATGCCACGATACGGTCCACAACAACCGACACGTCGAAAACTGCCCCTGCAGCGTTCGTGATGATCTGAGTTCGCAGGCTGTGGTTTCGGCCGACTTCATTCAGGCGACTCAGAAGTTCCTGCATCGTTGTCGGAATGTTGGTGACCACGGACGTCTCGCCTGCTGCGGCGGACTCAGGCGTCGCAACGCCGAAATCGTCCATTGCAGGAATGTCGTCCGTCGGCTCACTCTCGGTGTTGTCAGTGCTGTCAGTGCTGTCGGTCAGGCCATCACCAGCGTTCCAGGAGACACCGTTTCCATCAAATGATGTCTGAGCTGATCCCGTCGAGCCATTGGCCAGCATGGCCTGTTCGCCGAGAAACTCGATGGGCACAATTTGCAGGGCTTCCGTCTTTGACCAATCGGGAAACTTCGGAATATCGACTCGCACTTCGGCCGACCATTTGATGGAGTTATCAGAGGCTTGAAAGCTGAATGCCTTCGTGTCCGGAAACACGATCATGACGTGCTCATCGATGGTCTCACCCGCCAACAGCAGTCCGCCTTCCCGAATCACATGCCGGTGCGTCACAACAGGGTGAGTATGAGTCTTCTTGTCCGAGCCACTTCCGGATGCGGCAGATTCTACGCCTGTTATTTGAAGAGAAATGGAATTGATCAGAAATGACTTGCGAGGCGTGAACCGAAGCGAAACAGGAAACTGCTCTCCGGGAGCAGCAATCTTGTGAGGGATCTGCAATTCCACTATGCCGGTCCTGGAAGCGACGGCTCTATTTCGAATCCAGACAAATGCGGCAACCACCAGAATCACCGGGACCAGGACCAAGGCAACGGATGCCAGGACAACCAGCAAGATGGTAGCCAAAACACCGAGTATGATTTTGGTTGGCCACCCAAAACCGGCTGCGGCAGGAGCGGCGAGGGATACCAACTGGTCTCGCTGTCCAGTCATCTGAGCGGGCGGTTTTCCGGGACGAAGGATGTATTCTTCCTCGGACGAGGGATTGCGAGCCCAGGGAACATCCACGTCGACTTTAATGTAGTGGTCCACATAAATCAGGTGGCCACGATACGTCACAGGATGAGTTGGTGAATTGACCTCGAACGGAAACTCAAGCTGATCTCCGGCGAGCAGAACCTGGGGTCCGGCCAACAAAATCACTTCGGCCGGACCGGTATCGACGTTTCCCCGTCCATGGGTCCGCCAGAAATGCGTCAGCTTGATGCCGTTGCCTTTCGTTTCTTCCTGAACGACAACGCGAACACGGCCACGAACCGCTTCGCCCCCGAAGTAAGTACGATCCGGCTTGTCAAAGGCTATGCTGATCTGGCATTTAGACATCCTGAATGCTCCTGAGCTGTTCAAAAATTTCGTAAAGCGAATGTTGGATGCTTCTGAGATCCGGCCCATACACTTTCAGCAGTCCCATCACTGTCGACATTGTCACAACGGGGATCGCTCCTTCATGGCGACGCATTGCCCTCACTCGCGCATTCAGGATTTCCACCACGCGCTCAGGAGTCGTCAGCCGATCAGCAGCCAACGTCAATACGCTTCGGCCCGCGCGACGCAGTGAGCCCGTGAAATCGCGATGAGTCCCCAGGATCAGCGTTCGGCCCGACCTGAACAACTGCCGACGCTGCCACACCGTAAGCCGCTGCGCTTCGTCGACCAGTAGTGGCTCACCAAGCTGAGGGATCTTTCCAAACTCGCCTTCAGGAATATAGAGATACGCCGCCTCCGGAAAACGAGCGGCAATGGCCAGAAGGTGAGTTGTCTTGCCATAACCTTTGTCACCCACCAACTGCACAACAGGCGGTCGTAATTCGAAAGCGGAGTGAAGGTGCGTCATGGCCGCTTCAAGATCCACCATCGCCAGCGACGTACGTTCTTCCGCCGAGATTTCACCAAACGGATTGCGTCGCAGATTCAAGTGTTCGAAGGGCAGAGCGATCATAGATCATTCCCTTCCTCATCTCAGTGACACACACCGCATAGGCTTGTCGATAAAAATCGGCACTGTGCTGGCGGACTCACATCCCTTTAGATCGACGCCAATACCGTTCCGCCAGCACTCAACGAGCTTGACCAACCGTAAACATTATGACCGACCGTCAGTTGAGACGCGAGTTCCAATACGCTCCCCGGCAATCACTCGCGCGATGTTCCCGATTTTTTTGTAGTTGAACACCACAATGTCGATCTTGTGCTCCATGCAATGGTGCATGGCCTGAGCGTCCATCACCTGCAGGTTTTGCTCAAGGACCTCACGAAAGGAAATGTCCGTGTAACGAATCGCGTGAGGGTTCTTCATGGGATCTTCGGAGTAAATTCCATCGACCTTCGTTCCCTTCAGCACCACATCCGCATCCAATTCGCGAGCTCGCAGAGCAGCGGCGGTATCGGTCGTGACAAACGGGCTGCCAGTTCCGGCGGCCAGAATAACAACCCTGCCCTTTTCCAGGTGTCGCAGCGCGCGACGGCGAATAAATGGCTCCGCAACGCCCTCCATGCGAATCGCACTCTGAAGTCGAGTCGGTACACCCGCGCTTTCCAATGCATCCTGCAATGCCAGGCCGTTAATGACCGTGGCCAGCATGCCCATGTAGTGAGCGGTGGAAGGGACAATCTGCTGGCTGATGTCAGCGAACTGCTTGCCGCGAAGGATGTTTCCCCCACCACAAACGATCGCCAGCTGAACGCCGTTCTTGACGACATCGCGGATTTGTTCGGCGACGGATGCCAGTTCAGCCATGGCAATCCCGGACTCACCTTCACGACAGAAGCTCTCACCACTGATTTTCAGCAAAACGCGTTTGTACGGCAGACGAAGATTGGAGACAGACATCAAACAACTCCTCAAACAGAAAAGGCTCTGAAGTCAGAGAAGCCCGGAGTCTTTACGACGCCGGGCTTCTGTTACGTATCTAAGATTTCCAGAGGAAATCAGTTTTCAAATGACTGGTCGGCCTGGAACCCGTTCTCTGGCAATCCCAGACCGAAACCCGAAACTCTGTGGCCAAAAAAATAACAGCGTTGTTACGTGGTCAGGCCTGGGGACCAGCTCCCACCTTCCAGCGATGGAACGTAGCTGCTTCCAGACCAGCTTCCGACAAAGCCTGGCTGACTGTCTTGCTGTCGTCCTTGGCGAATGGCTGCATAACCAAAACGCCCTGCTCGGCATAGAAGACTTTCATTCGGCCATCGACCATTTTGCTGATGATGTTTTCAGGCTTCCCAGAGGCTCGAGCTTCAGCAGACAATCGCTCACGTTCGGCCTGAACCGGGGCTTGTGGCAGCTCCTCGGGCTTCGTTACCAAAGGATTGAGGGCTGCGATATGCATCGCCACATCCTTCAGGACATCGGTGCTCTTCGGAGTGCCAGTGGCAACGAAAAGAACTCCCGTCTTGAAGTCATGATGAACATAGCCAGCGACTGGCCCGGCAACGCGAGCGATTCGATTGACAACAATCTTTTCACGGATCTTGTTAACGATCTCCTCGTACTGCTCCTGAAAGGTCTGAGCCGCTCCGGCACCCTTTTGGGCCATCAGGGCAGCAGCATCAGCGGCCCCCGGACCAGCCAGCAACTGATCAACCATGCTCTGGCCAAATTTCTGCATCACTTCGCCGGTTGCTACGGGAGCCGACTCACATTGGATCTCGACCATCGCGGCTTCTGAGCCGTCAGGTCTAACCGCGACGAAAACGCGGCCTTCGGCAGTCACGTTGTCGGCTCGCTTTTCCTGAACCTTTTTGAACATTTCTTTCAGGATCTGCATAGCTTTGGCTTCGTCGCCACCCGCTTCTGTCAGTGCCTTTTTACACTCCATCATCGGGAGGTCAGTTTTTTCACGAAGAGCCTTTACGGCTGCGGCAGTAATTTCCGCCATGAGTAACTCCTTATCAACGATCGGGAAGACGCGATTGCGAGGCTTCAGGACGCTCGACCGTGTTTGTTAACGAAAAAAGTGTGGAATCAAATCTCAGCAGGATCACCCTGCCTGTCGTTGTGAGCTGTTCCTCGCGTAATCTCAGCATTTTCCGAGGAACGAACTCACGGCTTGAGTTGCCGATGTGGGGGCAACAGGCTGTCGCCTTGAATGAAAGAAGACGACGGCCTGAAAAGGGCCGTCGTCCATGCGGTGGCATCTGCAGAGTGAAACCGGAATTCCGGTGACGACCTGCAAGAACTTATCGGATCGATGGAACGGCCTTAGGCTCGTTGGGATCGATCGTATCGTCCTTCTTCTTATGATCATCCGGACGCAGGCTGCGCCCTTGTTTGATCGCATCAGAAAGGTGCTGAATGACGAGCCGAATCGATCGCAGACTGTCGTCGTTGCCAGGAATTGGCAGGTCAACCATGTCTGGATCCGAGTCGGTGTCGATCAAAGCGACAACCTTAACACCCAGCAGCCGAGCTTCATGAACCGCATTCTTTTCCTTAGTCGGGTCAACAATGACCAGACATTCAGGAAGTCGATTCATTTCACGCATGCCGTTCAGGTTGCGATAAATCTTGTTGTACTCGCGAGTCAGCGTGGACTGCATCTTCTTCGAGTAGTTCTTGATCTCGCCGGTCTCACGAAGTGCTTCAAGTTCCTTCAGGCGATTCAGACGAGTACGAATCGTTTTGAAGTTGGTCAGCGTACCACCCAGCCATCGCTCGGTGCAGTACGGCATCTTGCATTCCTGGGCCAGTTCCTCAATCGATACAGAAGCCTGACGCTTCGTACCGACAAACAACACCAAGCCACCCTGGGCAGTGACCTTGAGCAGATATTTCTTCGCTCGGATCAACCCGCGGATCGTTTCTTTGATGTCGATGATATGAATCTGGTTACGACGACCGTAAATATACGGTCGCATTTTGGGGTTCCAGCGACTGGATCTGTGTCCGTAGTGAACACCAGCGTCCAGAATATCTTTCACCACAATCTCAGCCATTGCCGATCTCCTGTGATCTGCGGCGGCATGCCGCAGCGAGCAACCAGTTTGGGGCCCGCACAGAACAATTGTGTGAATGCCAAAAAACGAGTAATCGAGTTTCGACACGCAACACGTCACCTGTTAAACCCGAGGGTGACCAAAACTCGGCGAGACCACACAAGGGTCCCGGTAAATTTGAAGCCGGGCAGGATATCGATGTCAGCGACAATCGTCAAACGGCGATTTCGCCTCGGCTTGCCATTTGAAGCCTGCATCACGACCTCGCGGGATCAATTCCACCCACCCATTCGTCTGAAACCGGCCGAATTGTCGAGAAACGGCCTCAAACGGACGCAGTCTCATCGGATTGCGGGGATTCTTTCTTTAGTCAAAATCAGTCCTGAGACATAAACCCAGTGTTATCCTGCGGACTTCGTGATCGTATACGAAATCTGATTCCGTCTGGACTCCGCTTGTAACCGCACCGACGCAAACCGGAGAACTCGCCAAAATAAAGAACCCCGAGAAAACTCAGCGTTTTTCGGGGTTCTGCGGTTCAGTTAGCGATTCTTCGCATCACGAAAATAACCCGGCCAGGACTCGAACCTGGAAAATCAGAACCAAAATCTGATGTGTTACCATTACACCACCGGGTTACTGTGAACTTCACGGATTTTAGAGTGACCATTTCGGAAGGACAAGCGGAGTCTTCCCTGTCGTCACGCGGTGGAATCCAGATCGAAATCACAGTCGTCCAAACTGAACAACCATCAGCAATTGCAGACTGCGGATGGCTCGTTCCGTGTGACTGAAGTATCAGTCGTTTCGCAGCCGGATGCCCACTTCGCCCAGTTTCTGGCGGATTTCGTTCAGTGACGTCACGCCAAAGTTGCGACTGGCAAGCAGTTCGTCAGGCGTGCGGGAAACCAACTGCCCAATTGTCTGAATGTTCAGACGGCTCATGCACTTACGTGAACGCACCGACAGATTCAGATCGACAACCAGCTTGTTCATCATCGCCTGTTCTTCCGGCGATAGGCTCTGGTCAACGACATGGTCGCGAGAATGGATCTTGTGCAGATGCTGACCAATTCGCAGCTGATGGGCCGCCAACAGTTCACGAATCTCCATCAATGACGTTTCGCCGAAGTTCTTGCCTGCCAACAGCTCCTGCTCGCTCACCTCAGTAAGGTCACCAAGAGTGTTGATGTCCATAGCCTGCAGACAGTTTCGACTTCGTACAGAAAGTTCGAAGTCTGTCACCGGGCGGCTCAACAGGTGCTTCATTCGAGCTTCCTGACGTGCCTGATCTTCGTCGTAATGCATATTGTGAGTCGCGTCGATATCCTTCAGATAAAGAGCGGCAAACTCATTGTTCGGGTCGTACTCGCGTACCCGACGAAAGCAAAAGGCCGCAGCCTGATAGTTTTCCTTATCTTCATACAAAAGACCCAGATTCAACATCGCTCCTGTGAAGAACGGAGGACGTGACAAAGATCGTTCATAGAGGCGAATCGCTTCATCATCGTTGCCGCGTAGCGAATTCTCAGCAGCCAGCCAGAACAACGCTCGAGAGTGATGGGGATCCATATCAACGGCGCGTTCGAAATACTCAACGGCCGTCAATGAGTCGCCTCGATCTGCCCAGATGCATCCCATCTGGAACGAATACTCTGCCCGACTTGCGGCCGAAGCGGCAACGCTGCGAAGGAGCTTTTCGGCATCATCCACTCGACCAGCGGCACGGATTGCTCCCGCACGACGCAATGCACAGCCGACCGGGTCATATCCCGCCTTGCCTGCCTGTTCAAAGCGGTTGGCCGCTTCTTCCGGCTTGTTCAACGACGTCAGGCATTGGCCATGAATAAACATGGCAATACCATCCCGACTCACTCCAGCGAGAATCCTGTCAGCCTGCACCTGTCGCGCCAACCAATAGGCTCCAACACCAGCGCGGGCCAAAAGGCCCTCAGATTTTTCGCCTGCCTCAACCCGTCGAGTCAGTTCGCCAACTCCCTGGCGTACTTCGGTCAACTGGGATCCACTGACAGCATTCTCCAGCAGAGTGACATCACTTGCGGAGAGGAGACCTTCAGACTCAAGGACTTCTTTAATGTTGACCATAATGGATTGAGGCACTTCTCTAAATTTCTGACAAACCGAAAACTTGTTGGATACGGAAAATCGTGCAGGCAAAACACCTTTGCCAACCTCAGTATTTGAGCAAGTTGCCGCAAAAATCTGTACGGCCAAAGAGCTGCTAAAGCAAGGCAATACTGCCTCAGCGCAAGATTTTCGAAACCGGAGAGTTTAACGCAGCGGCTGACTTGACACAAACCAGACTGAGATTTTCCCTGGCCGTCAGTGTTTTTGGGTTCGAAAGCTGCCTTTTTACTCAAATCTGGAACTTTGAATTTGCTCTACTTTGTGGACTGCTAAGCACTTTCGGCCATGTTATTGAGGACCGCAATCGCCGTCGGGACGCGGATTTCTTTGACTGGAGAACTGTTTGCCACTCCCCAAGCGACGTGGCAGACGGATATACTTTGTCTTCAATCGAGGACCTTTGCGAGAATCTCAGACAAGAGACGGCAGAATGTCGATCGTGACGACGGCCTGCTTAAAAGAGAGTCTATTCTTCAAATTCGCCTGAGCGGAAAAATCGGAGCAATGCACTATGACTTCACAGGGATTGCGGCTACCGGATTCGACTCGTGAGCGACTCGATCAATTCAGGAATCGTGTACGCGTCGTCAAAATTGCGGAGGGAGCTCTGGCCGGCCTTTTTGGGCTCGTGCTGTCCTGGCTTGCGGTCTTTATCATTGATCGCTTCATCGACACTCCTGCAGCCATGCGAGCAGTGCTGCTGATTGTCGGCTCGGTCGGACTGGCGATCCTGTTTCCGTTGAAGTGTCATCGCTGGGTCTGGGGAACGCGGCGAATGGAGCAAGTGGCAGTGCTGCTGAAGCATAGGTTCCCAGCGTTGGGCGACCAGTTGCTCGGCATAGTGGAGTTGGCGCACAGTGACAAAGATCTTGGAGTGAGTACGCGACTGGCTCAGGCGGCGATTGATCAGGTTGACTCCGTAGTGCGACAGAAGGATTTCTCCGACGCAGTCCCTCGCCCGCGTCATCGATTCTGGGCGACCACCCTTGCGATTCCTGCTGTTCTGATGTTGCTTGCTCTCGCTGTGGTGCCGGCGGCGGGTTTCAATGCAATGGCTCGCTGGCTGATGCCGTGGCGAAATGTGGAACGATACACGTTTGCTCAGGTCGATGGCTTGCCAGACAAGATTGTAGTGCCGCACGGAGAAGAGTTTGATTTGGATGCGAAGCTGGCGGAAACCACGAAATGGTCGCCCGCTTCAGCATCGGCTCGTTTCGCTGATCAGGCTACCGTGAAGGCGGCCAAACACGATCAGGCGTATGAGTTCAAATTGTCTCCTCAGACGGAATCAGGAACTCTGAATGTCCGAGTGGGTGACCTGACGAAGAGCGTGAATATCGACGTCGCCAATCGGCCGGAGCTTAGTTCGTTGTCGGCGTTGATCACGCTGCCCGACTATCTGCAGTACAAGGCACCCATCAAAGCCGACGTTCGCGGCGGGGCGATTTCTGTGCTGAAGGGGTCGGTCGCAACGTTCGAGGCTGAAGTGAGCCGCAATCTTGCCGAGGCAACGGTGAAGAATAGACCAGCTTCTGTGGACGGCCATCGAGTAAAACTATCGCCAATGATTGTTGAGGACTCCGATGTGCTCGACTTTCGCTGGCGTGACGAGCTTGGGCTAACATCCAAAGAGGCATTCAGCCTGAAGGTCAATGCGGTGAATGATGGTGAGCCATCCGTCACATTCCAGCAGCCGGATCCTCAGCAGGTTGTGCTGACGACAGATGTGATCTCGTTTGATCTGCAGTCACGCGATGACTTTGGCGTTCGTCGGATTGGCCTCGAATGGAACGGCATTGAGCATCCGGTGCACAACCCGAATCCCGACAAGGGCGACAAGCTGGTTGAAGGTGGCGCGCCGGAGAAAAAGATTCTGTCGGCCAAAGCGACGTTCTGCGCGGATACCGATAAAGTGCCGGCTCAGACATTGGAAGTACGAGCTTACGTTGAGGACTATCTGAAGGAACGTGGCCGCGTTTATTCACCAGCGTATGTACTTCACGTGATGACTCCGGAACAGCATGCTGTCTGGATGATGGAACAGTTGCGTCGTTGGGCGAGTCTGGCCGATGACGTTTATGAGGAAGAGATTCGGCTGCATGACAAGAATCGCGAGATCCGGCAGTTGGATGCCGATCGATTGAACGCTCCTGAAACGCGCCGGGAGATTGAACAGCAGGCTGCTGCAGAGCGTTCAAATGGCGAGCGATTGACGTCGGTTACCGATAGCGGTGATCAATTGTTGAAACAGGCTCTTCGTAATAAAGAGATGATGGTCGGTCATCTGGAAACATGGGCCGGAGCGTTGCAAAAGCTTCGCAACATCGGCGAAAATCGTATGCCGTCGGTTGCGGACATGTTGACTCAGGGAGCGAAAGCTCCCGGCAAGAAATCGGCAAGTTCAGCGTCGAACGCAAAAACAGCGCCTCAGGCGGGCAACAACAAGGGTAGCCAAACAGGCGTACCGGGTGATCCGAAAAAGCCTGGCCCTGAACAGCCGGCCGTTCCACAGTTGACCGACACGGAGTCCGGCTTTAATAAACAGAATCCCACAGTGCCTGGTGAGAAAAAAGAATCGAAGGCTGGCAAAGGGAAGTTCGGACTTCCCAACACGGTGCTTCAGGGTGGTCCGCCACAGGATAACAAAAAGCAGCCATCGACTCCTGCGGAAGAAAAAGTCGAAGAGGCCGTCCAGGAGCAAACTGATCTGCTGGCTGAGTTCGCCAGGGTACGTGAAGATCTGCAGAAGATTATGGACGACCTGGAGAACAGCACATTTGTGAAACGATTCAAGGCTGCATCTCGCGAACAACTGGAAGTCGCTACGGCGTTGAACCGAACCCTGTTTGACGGCTTCGGCGTGTCCGAAAAGAAGTTGGACGACAAAGTCAAGGAGCAGTCTGAAAGACTAGCGATCCGTGAAGTAGGTCAGAGCGAGAAAGTTCGCACCATTCAGGATGACCTGGAAGCGTATTACGACCGTCGCAAGGACGACAAATTCCTTCGCATCCTGAAAGAGATGGAAGAATACGAAGTCGTCAGCAAATTGAACGACCTGAGTGACCGCGTCCGCAACAACTTCAGCGGTGAATCGATTTCCCGGGCAGAATACTGGGGCGATACTTTGGACCGTTGGGCAGAAGAATTGGTCTCCGCTTCAAAGTGTGGTCAGTGCAAGGGTTGCAAGGGTGACAGCCTGCCTCCTTCGATCGTTTTGGAAGTGATGCGAATTCTGGAAGCGGAAATGGACCTTCGAGAAGAAACGCGATCGCTTGAACAAGTGCGTGAAGAAATTGAAGCTGTGACCTATCAGGACAAGGCGGAAGCCCAGTCCGAGACGCAGCGAAAGATTTATAATCGACTGGTGAACGTCGTGGCCGACATCAAAGCCCTTCCTTTGGGTGAGCAGAAGTTCGGCAAGGAAATCAAACTGTTGACTGAAGCCGGCGGAGCTGCATCCGATGCGACGGATATTCTCGGTCAACCTGACACCGGTTCAGAGGCAATTGCTGCAGAAACTGAGGTGATTGAACTTCTCTTGCAGGCCCGACGAGCCAATCCTAAGAGTGGTGGAGGAGGTGGTTCGACTCCTGGCGGCGGAGGTGAAGGCAGTACTGATCAGGTCGCATTGGAACTTTATGGACCGGGTTCCGATCCGAATGCTCAAATCGAAGCTCGCGAAGTTCGACAGGCAACCGGCACAAACAATGACCAGACACCGGCCGAGTTTCGCGACGGGATTGATGCGTTTTTCAACGCCCTGGAGAATCGAAAGTAGGCACGTCGGACAGGTCAAACTGGAGGTCGTTTCTGCCGGAAAAGACTTTTGCCGCAAGGCGAACTTGTGAGACGAACGACTGATGAATTGGCAGCCTGATTCCTGCCGTTTCATTTGCACTCAAGTCGCGGCACGCCGCGAAGTCCTGCCCACCAGACAGGACCTGCTGAAGCAGCAGTGTCATCAGCAGTGTCATCAGATCGTGCTGAACTCTTAGTTGTACTTTTGCGGTGAAACAGAG
>JANPHT010000421.1:0-4216 GCA_031424595.1 Planctomycetota bacterium | reverse complement strand
GTCTGCGTCCGTTCAAAAGGCGCTGAACGAGGTACAAATGGCGTTGCCACAGGACGTCGAGCTTCACCCGTTGCTGTTTCGCCAGGCGGCGTTCATCGAACGCGCGATTGCAAACCTGAACCATTCTCTGATGATCGGGTGCGTTCTTGTGACCATTGTGCTGATTCTGTTTCTGATGAACGTACGAGTGTTGTTTATCAGTCTGACGGCGATTCCGCTTTCGCTCATGGGAGCGATTCTGGTCTTGCTTGGCTGCGGAGTTTCGCTCAATGCCATGACACTTGGCGGACTGGCCATTGCTCTTGGTGAAGTGGTTGACGACGCCATTGTGGATGTCGAAAATGTTCTACGAAGACTGCATGAGAACCGACTTGCCGCATTGCCTCGACCGTTCTTTGACGTCGTGCTTGATGCCTCGCTGGAAGTGAGAAGCGCCGTAGTCTACGCGAGCTTCATTGTCATGCTCGTTTTTCTTCCAGTCTTCTTCCTTGATGGACTTGCGGGCAAACTGTTTGGTCCACTGGGACTCTCGTACGTTGTCGCCATTATGGTTTCGCTGGCCATCGCGTTGACCGTGACGCCGGCGCTGTGTCTGCTCATGCTGCGTTCCGTATCAGCGTTACTAGGTTCTTCATCACCTATCTCCGAACCCTGGCTGGTGCGGGGCTGCAACGCACTTTATCGTCGCACGCTTCCAATCTTTCTCAAACGTCCACTCGCAGTGCTGTTTCTCGCCGGGCTTATGCTGGCGTCTGCCGGAGCCGCCGTGCCATTTCTTGGTGGTGAATTCCTGCCCGACTTTCGTGAATCCAACTTTGTTGTTTTCATGGCCGGCAAACCAGACAGTTCACTCGCGGAATCAGAGCGGGTAGGAGCAAAACTTGCGAAGGAGCTGTTGCAAATCCAGGGCGTGCGTTCGGTCGCTCAGCAAATCGGTCGAGCGGATCTGTCCGAAGACACCTGGGGACCAAATATCAGTGAGGTCTGGATCTCGCTGTCTGATGATGCCGACTACGATCAGGTTCTTGCCGACATTCGCGAGGTTCTCGACGAAACGCCGGGGTATGCGTTTCAGGCGAAGCAGTTTCTTCGGGAACGCATCGATGAAGTTCTGACCGGCAGCACGGCCGATTTGCTAGTCCGTATCGTCGGCCCGGATCTGGAGATTCTGCGCCGCGAATCGGTCGCGGTGGCTGATGTGATGAGCCGTGTCAATGGCGTGACCGACCTTCGCACCGAGCAACTGGTCAATGTTCCGCAGATCGACGTCTTGCTCAAGCCGCAGGCCACGGCAGAATTTGGAATGTCCGTTGGTGCCGCGAATCAGGCAATTCAGACGCTGCTCCGTGGAACTCAAGTTGGGCAGGTGTTCGAGGCCGATACGGTGATCGACATTGTCGTTCGAGCCGCCCCGAATCTGCGCAGCGATCCACGCAGCCTGCGAGAAATCCCCCTCGATACGCCGCTGGGACATCCGGTACCTCTGGGGGCGATCGCTGACGTCGGGATTTCTTTCGCCCCAAATATGATCAACCGCGAACAAGGCCGACGGCGTCTGCTGATGACGTGCAATGCCGAAGGTCGGGACGTCGAGACTGTCATGACGGAAATTCAACAGCGACTGCAGTCCCAGGTGCAGCTTCCGGACGGCTACCATTTTGAGTACGCCGGTGAATTCACGGCCAAAGCGGAAGCTCAACAACGCATGATCTGGTTGAGTTCCGCATCGCTGCTGGGAATTCTCGTGCTGCTGTACCTCGATTTTCGAAGCCTGCGCAACAGTCTCCTGGTGATGCTGAGTGTTCCATTGGCATGCGTCGGTGGCGTGTTCTCCGCGTACCTCGCCGGTGGCGACATCTCACTGGGATCACTTGTTGGATTCGTCACGGTATTTGGCATTGCCGTTCGTAACGGCATCCTGCTGATCAGCAACTATCAGCATCTGTTGCAGCGCGGCGAACCGTTTAGCCAGGAATTGATACTGAAAGGCTCTGTTGAGCGCATCGCTCCAATTCTGATGACAGCCGGAACGACGGTGCTTGCCATTATTCCGCTTGTAATTTCCGGCAATCTGCCCGGCCACGAAATTGAACATCCAATGGCAGTCGTGATCGTGGGCGGAATTATTTCGTCAACTCTGCTGACATTGTTTTTGTTGCCAACGGTATTCTGGCGGTTTGGCAGATCGCCAGCTACGGTCCACCGGCACCCGCCTGAATCGCCGCCGGAAGGACGGACTGAGTCGAGGACTCCCGAACCTGATTTAACAGCCCCTGCTGTCTGAGTCCTGATCCCTGAAGTGCAGTTCCAAGTTCCGCCGGGTTGAGTGCTCCGGTCAGCAGCAAGCCGTCGATTTCTGTGACCACTTTGCGGACTTCCAACAACACAAGCGGATAGGAGACGAATCAGACCGCAAAGATTGCCGCCAACAGCAGCGCGACCACAAAGGGTCCATCCATGGAATCATTCATTCTGCGACTCATCTTGATTTTAGGGCACGGGCGTGATGTGTGGAGTCCTTCCACAAGATCAACGATCGACATCTATGTCAGCAAGCACTGCAAAATTAGAACATCGGCTTACAACTGGCTCTCGCCTGTCACTCTCTGGGGAATTGGCTCACAATCTGAATCTCCGTTACCGCATCGCGGAATCCTTATTTGTTTCTGACGCCGTTTTCCAGCGGATATCTGAAAAGGGAAACAATGCTGCAAACCTGTGTCGCTCTGCATCGAAGTTGGCAGTGGCAGCACCTTCTTCATCAGTGTAATCCGCGAAGGCAGGGCGTATGAGACCAAGGTCGAACTCGGAGCCATGACTCACCACTTCGTGCAAGTCGTCAAAGGCCTGTCAGAGAATGACACAGTCGCGACGTCCGGAGGCTACGAACTTCCGGAAGGATGTCCGGTGAAGATCGTTGCTGATACGGATAGCGCTGGCGAAAAAACGCATTGAACGTGAGTCTAGTGACCGACTGGCTGATCGATTTTCACAGGCCCTAAAAAGATCGGTATGACAATCCCCAGCAACCATTCGGCGGCGGTGATCCAAAGATAAATGGCGTGCTGAGCGTAAAAGTTGCCAGGGACTGACTGGCTGTCAAAGTCCATAATACGGGTCAGGTGCCAATGCCAGGCGACAAGTCCGATTTCAATGATCGCCAACATAATGACGGCAGACCAAAGTACACTGGAATGCTTGCGGAACGCATCAATTATCAGGCATGCAAGAAACACGCCCGTGAGGACGTTGTGCCAGCCGGTGACGCGCTGGGTAATGAAGCCTTGTTCAGCGCTGCCGATCAGTTCAGTCCCAATGGGCACGACAACGATCGCATAGAAACAAAGTCCACCCCACCAGACTGCCCAGACGATCAGCAGGAGTAAATTCCAAACTTTGGTGCGGACTGCGGACATTGCATGTGACGACGTGTTGCGCTGCATAATCTTTTCAGTTCTCAATCCACCTCCAGAACCTTACCATCGGGCGAGACCTTGATATCCCGCGTCTTTCCATCTGCCGACTTGCCCCGAACTTCGTAGACGGTCGTATCACCTTCTTTTTCTGTCCATGCGGTATCGAACTTGACGTCGGGCAACTCCTCTTTCGCGACTTTCATCACCGATTCAGGGACTTTGTCGATCGGAACCATTTCCGTTTCTTCGAACATCTCGCCGCAACCGGTCGCAAGCAACAACACCCCGGACGTAAAAATACACAGTCCTCGCATGACAAACTCCAAATCGCAAAAGGTTAGAACAAGGAATCAAAAACCGTCAGAGATCACTTCGCCACCGGCTCGCGTGGTCAATGACTGATACACACGATAGTCGATGGAACTGCTGAGGAAACTGACATGACCATCGCCGAACAGAAAATGGACTCCTCCTGTATGCAGGCTGTAGAACTGGTTCACATGAGAACGGCGATCACCGGGACTGTACCCGTCTCCGGAGTGTCCCAGAATGAGGCTGGATGCTGATTCGGGCGGTCCTGTGCCGACTCCGTCGCTGCCGTCTGGAACGATCACGGCACTTGTCACAGCCCCGGTCCATGTCGCTTCACCCAAACGAAATGATCGCTCACCCACCATCAGTGTTGACGACGATCCGTCTGTGATGTCTCTCAGATTGATGGAGCTGTTCCGGAAGAACACACCGTCACCACCGACACCTGGTTCAAACGTTCCGAACATGCCGACATAGTTGGCCGAGGC
>JANPHT010000420.1:0-4729 GCA_031424595.1 Planctomycetota bacterium | reverse complement strand
GCCTCTGGTGGCACGACGGAAATCTTCCAACAAAAACGGCTCGCTCTTCGACGAAAATGCCGTTCCTGATGCAAACGTGCAGTTTGTGCCGATCAGCGACGAAACGCGGCGACGGTATCTCAACTATGCGATGTCCGTCATTACTTCGCGAGCCCTTCCCGATGTCCGCGATGGTCTGAAGCCCGTTCAGCGTCGAATTTTGTACGTGATGTATGATCGACTGCGATTGTCGTTTGATCAGAAGACGCGAAAGTGCGCGAAGATCTGCGGGGATACCACCGGATCTTTCCATCCGCATGGAGACATTGCGGTCTACGAAGCTCTTGTCCGCATGGCTCAGGACTTCACACTGCGTTATCCGCTGATTGTTGGCCAGGGGAATTTTGGCTCCATCATGGGGCTGCGCGCTGCCGCGTCACGTTACACGGAAGCCAAGGTCTCGCGTCTGGCCGAGAACCTGATGAATGAGCTGAGATTCCAGACCGTCGATATGCGTCCGACCTACGACGCCGTCGACGAAGAGCCTGTCGTCGTGCCCGCTCGATATCCAGCGCTGCTGGTCAATGGATCGTCGGGCATCGCGGTGGGTATGGCGACCAATATGCCGCCTCACAATCTTGGTGAGTGTATTAAAGCGGCCATTCATCTGATTGAGAATCCCGAGGCCTCGGTCGCACAACTGATGCGTTACATCAAGGGACCTGATTTTCCGCTCGGCGGTCGCATCATGACTGATCGAGCCGAACTGCGGGACATGTACGAGACGGGCAAGGGTTCCATCAAGATTCGTGGTGAATGGAGATTTGACCAGCAGGGAAAGAAACCAGATACCAGCCGCATCATTGTCTACACAATTCCTTATGGTGCCACTACTGGACCGCTGATGGCGGAAATTGGCGAACTGATTGCCGCTCGCAAATTACCGCAGCTGGAATCCGTTAACGACGAAACGAATGAGGAAAATGGTCTGAGGATTGCCATTGAACTGAAGACTGGTGCCGATGCGAACGCCGTAATGGCCTACCTTTTCAAACACACGTCACTGGAACAGAATTTTGGTTACAACGCGACTTGCCTGATTCCCGCAGACCGCGGACTCACGGTTCCCCGAGTTCTCAACCTGAAAGATCTGCTGCAACACTTCCTGAACTTCCGGTACGAAACTGTTCGCCGACGTATCGAGTATCAGTTGTCGATACTTCGCAAACGCATCCATATTCTGGAGGGCTTTGCGATAGTCTTTGACGGACTGGACAAGGCACTTCGCATCATTCGAGCGAGCGATGGGAAGAAGGATGCTGCCAGGAAGCTGATGGCCGAATTTCCATTGGATGAAGTCCAGACAGAAGCTATCCTTGAACTGCAGCTTTATCGTATTTCAAAGCTGGAGATCAACGACATTCGCGCGGAACTTGCGGTAAAAAAAGCGGAAGCGGCCGCCCTGGAAGCGATTCTGAAGTCGAAGACAAAGATGTGGCAACTGATCACTTCTGAGCTGGAACAGGTGGCGGATGATTTCGCGGACGGAAGACGTAGTGAACTGGGTTCCGCCGAGGAAATCGTTGAGTTTGACCCGGCGGCCTACATCGTCAAAGAGAACACGAATGTTGTGGTAACAAAAGAGGGCTGGATAAAACGCGTTGGGCAGCTTAGCAACGTGTCGAAAACTCGGGTTCGAGAGGGTGATTCTGTATTGACGGTTGTGCCTGGCAGCACGCTTGATAATGTCGTTTTTTTTGCGAGAGATGGTATTGCCTACACTCTGCCGATTGATCAGCTTCCCGTGTCGTCGGGTTATGGAGAGCCACTCGCCAAACGTGCCAAAATGGGCGACGGTGCAAGCCTGATCGCCGCATTAACAACTGACGCTCGGTTTGTGCCAGGTCTGGATGAAGTCGGTGACGGTGTTGGCCTGACACTTCTGATTGCCACAAGATCGGGCCAGGTAATGCGGTTGCCCTTTGAACTGTTTCGAACTCCCTCAACGAAGGCCGGGCGCAAGTTCTGTCGTCTGGCAAAGACTGATCAGGTGACTTATGTCGATCTGGTGCGAGAGGCCGAGACGATGATGATGGCTTCAAAGAAAGCACGCATCCTTCACTTCCGGATCGACGAAGTGCCTGTGCTTGGTGGAGCTGGAAAGGGAGTGCGAGGTTTGAAGCTGGAAGCTGGCGATGAATTGCTGGGAGTCGTACAATTTTCCCGACCCAGCGATGCTTTACGGATCAAGAACGACAACGACAGCGTATTAAGTTTTGGTCAGACCAAGTACCAGGTCACTTCCAGAGGCGGGCGTGGCGTGAAGACAAGTTCACGGACGGGCTTTGTGGAGCTCATTCAGCCGGAGATTCAGCTGGTTGATTGGAGCGAACTTGGCGGAGTTGGCGGGGAATAGTTCACTGCATGGTGCATGGTGATTCAAGTGGCACACACACCGAAAATGAATGAAGGAAAGCAGATCGATGGCTAAGGGCAAACAAAACGCAATTTCTTATCGAGATCATGAGATCAAAGAAGATCACTCCTTCGCGCAGGCGACAGGCGGCAGGCCGGGCATTCACAAAAACTACGCCTGCAAAGTCAACGGCCGAACTATAAGAGGAACTCTGGAAGAAGTGAAAGCGAATATTGATTTCCGCCTGGATGCAAAGTCACCGGATGCGAAAGATTGAGACAGTGACCTTCTCAGCTCACAGCAGTGCCGAATGGGTAGAGTGCATGAATTATTTTTTTTGACGTGGCTTCTGCTGTGACGCCGGGGTGTTTGTTTTCAAGGTGTTTTACGATGAGTTGCTGTTGGCAATGGGCCGTACTGTGAGAACGAGCACTGGCTGCCGCAAACAAGGGAATCCATTGCCGTGTCGCAGCGCAGATTGTCTTTAGATATTCCATCTTTGTTACCTGAGAATGTGGTCCGCGTTCCCCGAGAATACTGCCGGTGTGGCCTGAGAGTCTGAATGAACTTGGCGGTTACTCGCGGCGTGGTGGCAGGGACATGACTTCCGGAACGAAGTGGTCGCACTGTGAAAACTCGCAAATAGACCGTCATTTTTTCGTACAACTTCTGGCCATGCATGCGAGCGAGTTGTTGCTGTAATAAACGGTGTCTCGTCACTACACTCCGCGCTCGTAATGCACGGTTTCCTGCCCTGACTTTAGTGACCCTTTGAAAAATGGCCAGCCCTGACTACACCGTTGTGATTGGACTCGAGGTTCATGTGCAGCTTCGAACGAATTCGAAGCTATTCTGCGGATGCTCAACGGCTTTTCGTCCGGATGAGCCCAATACTCAGACATGTCCGGTTTGCCTCGGACTACCGGGTTCATTGCCTGTGATGAATCGGCATGCGTTTGACCTGTCCATTCAGACAGCCCTGGCTCTGAACTGCGAGATCGCCAGGTACACTCGCTGGGATCGGAAGCAATACTACTATCCAGATCTGCCAAAGGCCTATCAGATCAGTCAGTACGACCTGCCGTTCAGCACGCAAGGCTGGTTGGACATCGCGGCGGACGAACCAGATCAGCCACCACGCCGAATTCGAATCACGCGTGCCCACCTTGAAGAAGACGCTGGAAAGAATGTTCATGATGAATCCGGCCTTGGGGCAGACAGCCGAGTTGATCTGAACCGCACGGGAACGCCGCTGCTGGAAATCGTCAGTGAGCCGGATCTGCGGACCGCGTCGGAGGCTCGGCGATATCTCGAAGATCTACGGTCTTTGCTGTTGTTTATCGGGGTGTCTGATTGCAACATGCAGGAAGGCAGTCTTCGATGCGATGCCAACGTCAATCTTCATGTTCATCATGCCGACGGAAGTCGCACGGCTACGCCGATCGTCGAACTGAAGAACATGAATAGCTTCCGGAATGTTGAACTGGGGGTCGAGTACGAAACGCGCCGACAATGGAAGCAATGGCAGAAGACGGGCCAGAAAATTGGCGACGCCCCTAAGCAGACTCGAGGCTGGGATGCCGAGAAGAACGAAACATTCACTCAGCGTGAAAAAGAAGAATCGTCAGACTATCGATACTTCCCCGACCCGGATCTATTGCCAGTGACCACCAACGTGGAACAGATTGAAGCCGTTCGCAAGTCATTGCCGGAAACGCCATCGGTGAGGCGGGAGCGATTCCTGAACCAATTGAGTCTGACGGAATATGATGCGAATGTCATCTTGTCGCAGGGCCCGGAGCTCACAGCGTGGTTCGAAGAGGTTGCCAGATTAAGCGGCGATGGCAAGATCGCCGCGAACTGGGTCACTCAGGATATTCTGCGAGACTTGAATGCGGATGGCGTGTCGATTGAAAAATTTGCCATCACTGCAGAGATTCTGGGAACGCTGCTCAAGTGCATTCAATCGGCTCGCATCACCAACAAGAGTGCTCGTGATGTCTATGCGGCATTGAGAATGGCCGCTGCCAATGACCAACCGATCGGCCCTGGTGATGTTGACCGACTGATCAGGGAACGCGGGCTTGAGATTGTGCGTGATACCGGTGCTATGGACGCTGCGATTGTTGCGGCACTGGCCAGTAAGCCGGAAGCTGCCACTGATTTTCGTGCAGGCAAACAGAACGCCATTGGTCCGCTGATTGGCATGATCATGAAGCAAGTTGGCGGCGCCGACCCGATAAGCGCGATCGATCGATGCGTAGCCGACTAAATCGGGGTTAAAGAAGTACTGAGCTTTTAACGTGCCGGTCCATGGATGCGCGTAAGTCTTTT
>JANPHT010000419.1:0-3590 GCA_031424595.1 Planctomycetota bacterium | reverse complement strand
GGTTGGGTTTATCATGTGCTGAACCGGGCGAATGCGCGGATGCCGGTCTTGACGAAGGATGAATGCCGACACGCGACGCGGATACAGAATTCTCACCAGGATCAGCGACCAGGGGATAAACGAAGACTTCTCAAAGCACGTCGGTGATTTCTGCACCGAAGAGGTCGGTGATGATGTCATCGACAGCTTTGATGTACCAGTCGGTTTCATCGCCGCCGGTCAGAACATCATGTTCGCCGCCATCGTTCAGCACATTCATTGTGGCCTTCAGCGACACTGCTGGCGATCCCACACCGGATCGCAGGTTTGCAATCCGAGTGGCATAAAGGACATCGGAAATCCATTCGGTGCGAAACGCGATCAGACCGGCGATGTTGCGGTCGCTGGTGGTACGTCCGGCGATCAGAATGTCGTCGCCGCTGCCGCCGTTGATCATATCCAGTCCCAAACCGCCGATCAGCACATCACGTCCGACTGCTCCGCTGAGTGTGTCGTTGCCGGAATTCCCGATCAGCACATCGTTGCCGGGTCCGCCCGTCAGCGAGTTGTTGCCAGAATTCCCGCTCAGCACATTGTCCGCCAGACCGCCAATGATATTTTCAAACGAGGCTGACGAACTGAGCTTCAGCGTGCGATTGGTATGAACCGTCTGAACCACAGACGATCCCAGATCCAGACTGACGGCAGTGGTCACACTCGAGAAGTTGAGCGTGTCAGTCCCCTGACCGGAAGCCTCGGTCACGGTGTCGGCTTCCGAACTCGACGCATCACCAAACACAAAGTTGTCGTCACCCGGTCCGCCAGTCAACTGATCCAGTCCGGCGCCTCCGTTGAGCGTGTCATTGCCCGGGTTCCCTGTCAAAACGTCGTCGCCCGGGCCGCCAGTCAGCATGTTGTTGGCCGTATTCCCCGTTAGCGTATCGCCAGCCAGACCGCCGATGACATTCTCAAACGAGACCGACGAACTGAGCTTCAGCGTGCGATTGGTATGCACCGCCTGAATCACAGACGTTCCCAGATCCAGACTGATGGCAGTGGTCACACTCGAGAAGTTGAGCGTGTCAGTCCCCTGACCGGAAGCCTCGGTCACGGTGTCGGCTTCCGAACCGGTCGCATCGCCGAAGACAAAGCTGTCGTCACCTGGTCCCCCCACCAGAGAATCGCTGCCCGGTCCATCATTCAGCGTGTCATGACCCGCGCTGCCATTCAAGACATTGGCCAGTGAATTTCCAGTCAGTGTATCCGCCCCGGAACCACCCATCGCGTTTTCAAACGTTGTTGCCGAACTCAGTTGCAGTGTTCGATTACTATGAACCGACTGCACGGCCGAAGACCCCAGAGTGAACGAGACAGAAGTTGTCACGCCCAGGAAGCTTACGACGTCGGTCCCTTCATCGGAACTCTCGGTCGCAACGTCCGCTTCAGAACTTGTCGCGGTCGCGAAGAGATAGCTGTCGTCGCCGAGGCCACCGAGGAGTGAATCATTGCCGGAGGCTCCATTGAGTCGGTCGTTTCCTGCATTCCCGGTCAGCACATTCGGCAGCAGATTTCCTGACAGAATGTCGTTGTCCGAGCCGCCAATCAGATTTTCAATCGCCACACTGGAACTCAGTTGCAGCGTGCGATTGGCATGCACCGCCTGAACGGACGCAGACGCCAGACTGAAGGACACGGAAGTTGTCAGATCAGCAAAGCTGACCGTGTCTGTGCCCTGGCTCGAGTTTTCTGTGATCCCATCCACTTCAGCACTGGTCGCGGTGCTGAAAATATAGGTGTCGTTTCCCAAGCCACCGGTCAGAGAATCGTCGCCCGCTCCGCCATTCAATGTGTCATTGTTCGCACCGCCGGTCAGCATGTCATTGCCGCCGCCGCCCGTCAGTGTGTCGTTCCCATTCCCGCCGGAAATCGCGGCGGCCTGGGTGATGGCGTTGTTCACGGTGATGGTATCGTTGCCGTCGAACCCGAATACATTGATCGCCGTCACGGCGGCCGAAGTGAACGAGGTCACGACGCTGTCGACATTGACATCCAATGTGCCCGGCTGGGTGAGACTGATGGTGTTGGCCAGCGAAGTCCCGTAGACATTCAGCGTGCTGCCGACCAGTTGTGCGGTTCCACCTACCACCCGCGTCGGCACGTTGCTGAGATTGTTCACCCCGCTGCCGTCGTTGACCTGGAAGCTGACCGTGCGTGCCGCCGGATTTCCCGTCGAACTGACAAACGTCACCGACCGCAATGCCGCCTGGTAGGCGGCTTTCGTATCCGAGCCGGTCAGTGTCAGCGTACCGGCAGCGAAGATCCCGGTGATGTTCGTCGTATCGACAAATCCCAGCACGTCGCCCGCCAGGAAGCCCGCACTGATCACCACCGTCGCCCCGGTCGTATTCCCGCTGTCCTCATCGGCCAGAGTCAGCGTCGATGTGATCGCCACCGCGGCGGCACTCGGAGCATACGGCAACGCCGAAGTCTCGATACTCGCCAGCACGGGTGCTGCGTTCGCGAATCCACTGATCTGCGAGCCGACCCGCACTTTGCCTGCACCTTCGCTCAGGAATCTCCCAAAGAAGGTGTTGTTGGTGTTGTCGACGACGACCGATTGAAGATTTGTGCTCGCAGCCAAACCGATCGCGCTGTTCGCAGTCGTGATCGGCCCCGCGACCCCCGTCGTGCCGCTGCCAATCGTCAGCGCCCCCGCATTCACGGCCCCGACGCCATCCCAGTTCGGGCTGACGACGACGTAGTTGCCGTTGGTCAGCGCCGTGATGCCACTGCTGCCGACTTGGTCATTCGCGGTGGAGCCGACGAGGCTGTTGCCACTGCTGACCACGCCGCTCACCCCCGTCGTGCCGCTGCCAAACGTCACGGCCCCCGCATTCGCGGCCCCGACGCCATCCCAGTTCGCGCTGCGGACGACGTAGTTGCCGTTGGTCAGCGCCGTGATGCCACTGCTGCCGACTTGGTCATTCGCGGTGGAGCCGACTAGGCTGTTGTCACTGCTGACCACGCCGCTCACTCCCGTCGTGCCGTCGCCCCACGTCGCGGCACCCACATTCGCGGTGCCGCCGTTATCCCATTGCGGGCTTCTGACGACGTAATTGCCGTTGGTCAGCGCCGTGATGCCACTGCTGCCGACGGTGTTAAACGTGGTGGAGCCGACGAGGCTGTTAGCACTCGTGATCACGCCGCTCACACCCGTCGTGCCGCTGCCAAACGTCACGGCCCCCACATTCGTGGTCCCGCCGTTATCCCAGGCCGCGCTGCCGACGACGTAGTTGCCGTTGGTCAGCACCGTGACGCCTTTGTTGCCGACGATGTCACTTTCAGTGGAGCCGACCAGGCTGTTGAGACTGGTGATCACGCCGCTCACACCCGTCGTGCCGTCGCAAAACGTCACGGCCCCCGCATCCGCGGCCCCGACGCCATCCCAGCCCACGCTGCTGACGACGTAATTTCGGTTCAACGACAAATGAAGTGCGCGGCATAGAAACGGGGGATTATCCGATGAGTTCGAACTTAGCGAGATGGAGAGCGTAGAGTTTAGCGATAAAATAATCACGATCTCGGTAGCCGTAGGCGGATCGCTGGAGGGC
>JANPHT010000418.1:0-3955 GCA_031424595.1 Planctomycetota bacterium | reverse complement strand
GCTGGAAGAAAGAACCTTCTGGAAGTGTCATGATCATCTTCCGATTGCGACACGAATTCGGAATCTGGCCAGCGCGCACCTGGCGACTCGGGAAATTGAAGTCCTTGGAGACAGTTGCTCCGGACCATTTCGGCCTCGAATTGCCCACCTGATAAATAGTATTCTGCAGCCTTGCGAGCTTCAGTATCTCGGAAAAGCGAAAACCGGCGACGTCATATCTCGTGTGAAGGATATCCGTTCGGCAATCGTGCCCGAACTGCTTCGAGGCAATTTGCCGACCGAGGAGAAGTCGCTTCGCTGGAGGCAGTTAACGGATGTCTATTACGCTCAGACTTTATCGATGTATCCAGTGGATTACCTTGATGACGGCAATCGAGGCTTTGTGACTCCGGAGCGAATTGCAGAAACCGTTCATCGACTGGAGGAAGACCTCACAGACAGCACGACGGTTCAGCCCTGTTGGAAAGTGGAATTCAACATCGGTGAAGCCATTGCCGTTGATCCCGGCAAGAAACCACGCGGCAGTGATCCACTGATGCAAACGCTGCGTTCCAATATGCTGAGCCTGCTGAATATTGAAGACTGGTGGCCGCCAGAGCCGGTCCAGATCGTCAATGAATAAACACAGTTCCCGGACTATGATCGAGTTTCCGCCAACAGTGTTATGTATCGTAGAAGCCTATTTGTCAGGCGTCCGCATCGACTCGTTTCTGGCAAAGCACCTTCGCAATTACACAACCTGGCGTCTGCATCGAATGGTGTGCGAGGGGCTGGCAAAGATCGACGACCAGCCCGCCGACCCTGCGAACCGCGTTTTTCGCGGACAACGAGTATCGATCAGACTGATCGAGCCACCGGATAAGCTGCTCGATCCGGAGCCTGCTCCCGTTTCCATTGTCTACGAAGATCCCTGGCTAATTGTTGTTGATAAACCCGCTGGCCTGGTGGCTCATCCGGTTGGAGATTTTCAGGACGGAACACTTTCTAATGTTCTGCAAAGCCACCTTGATAAGCACACTTTATTCCGAGGCCTGTTGCGGCCTGGTGTGGTGCATCGACTGGACCGCATGACCAGCGGATTGATTGTGACCGCCAAGGAACATCTGACACATCGATTGCTGTCGATTGATTTCCAGCAGGGAAAGCTGTCCAAGTCGTATGTGGCGTTGATCGAAGGATCACCCGATTTTGATTCTCGCACGCTTGAATATTCGATTGGCCAGCGTCCTGGCGGAAACAGTGTTTTGATGTCTGCCAGGCCCGATGCGAAGAACGCCAGATCGGCGAAGACACGAGTGACGGTCATGCAGAGATTCAGGAAACACTCATTGGTGGAATGTCTGTTGTTCACCGGACGCAACCATCAGATACGAGTTCATCTGTCGCACATCGGACATCCCATCGTGGGCGACGAATACTATGGCCCCCACGGCACCATTCGACAGGCTCCCCGATTCCACGGCGAAGATCCCACTGAGGAACGCCACGCCCTGCATGCAGCATCGCTTGGCTTTCTGCATCCGATCCTCCGTGAATGGATGCATTTTCGTACAGAGCCCCCGGCGGATTTCTGGGCTCTTGCTGACAGATTCTGAAACACGAGGAATGTCAGGTTGCGGAAGTTGTCTGGCCGTATTCCCGCAGGCTGGACGGCTAATGTCAGGCGTGCCGAGGTCGCGATGCCGCATCCACAAACATCATTCCGAATTCTTTTCCGCAGGTGATACGGCTGAAGCAGGGTCTTTCGGCATCAATTTATCCAGTAGCCCGTTCACAAAGGATGGCGAATTCTCAGTGCCAAATTCGCGAGCAATCTCAATGGCCTCATCGATCACCACGGCTGACGGTGTTCCCATCGATGTCATTTCGTAGAGTCCCATGCGCAGAACATTGCGGTCTGTGGGAGGCATGCGATCAACTCGCCAGTTGACCGCAGTTTTTTTCAGGAGTTCGTCCAGTTCATCGCGATTTGCGAGCACACCTTTGAACAGCGTCCACGCAAAATCACGTAAAGCCGAATCGGTGAATTCCTTTCGCAGTTCAACCTGAATTCGATCGGTATCTGCGTCAGGATTCTGGTCTACAAGATACAACATTTGCAGCACAAAACGGCGTGCTTCGGATCGTCCAGCCATAGGGAATCGAGTATGCTCAAAGGGGTCATGCCGCGAATTCCTGATCGCGGCTGCGTTGGGTAATTCGGAATCCTACCACATCCTGTTTGCAGTCACCACCGGAGGCGATCCCACATGCTTTTCCACCCCCGCACGTTACTGATGCTGACAAGTTGCATCCTGATGTTTTCGGGAATAATTCGTGCCGATCAGGCACAAAAGCCAAATGTTCTGTTCATCGCCGTTGACGATCTGAATCATTGGGTGGGACACCTGGGACGAAACAAGCAAACCCGGACTCCGAATCTGGACCGACTTGCGAAGTTGGGTGTCACATTTACCAACGCTCATTGTGCCGCACCGGTGTGCAATCCGTCGCGAACCGCTTTGCTATCCGGCATGCGGCCAGGCTCAACTGGAATCTACGACAATGGAAATCCTTACGAATCAGCCGTTAATGCCAAACAATCGCTCGTTATGCAGTTGAAAGATGCTGGTTATTCCACACGGGGTATGGGGAAATTGTGGCACGGAGGACTGGGGTTTCCTTCACAGTGGAGCGAAACGGGCGGAAATGAAAACAAGGGCCATAATGCAGGCGGCGTCGATGATCGCAGCATCGGGGGTATCAAGTTTGGCGTGACAAATGGAGGTGATGAGGCCGTCTCGGATACTCAGATTGCTGACTATGGAATCTCTGAACTGGTCAAATCGCACGATCAGCCATTCTTTCTGACTCTCGGATTCCATAAACCGCATATGCCATGGAACGTGCCTCAGAAGTACTTCGACATGCATCCGCTGGATCAGATTGAGTTGCCTCCAACAAAGGACGGCGATCTGAATGATATTCCGGCAGGCGGATTAAACATGGCGAAGGTACTGGGAGATCATGCAACAATTCTTCAGTCTGGTCGCTGGAAGGAAGCAGTTCAGGCCTACCTCGCAGCGATCAGCTATCTCGACGGTCAGGTGGGTCGAGTTCTCGATGCCCTGGAAGGATCGCCACACAAAGACAATACAATTATCTGCCTCTGGGGCGATCATGGGTGGCATCTTGGTGAAAAGCAACACTGGAGAAAATTCGCACTGTGGGAAGAAGCCACTCGCGCACCATTGATTTGGGTGGCACCCGGAATCACCACTGCCGGGCGTGTTTGTGATCGCCCGGTTGATTTTATGAGCATCTACCCAACGCTGTGCGATCTCGTCGGCGTTCCCATCCCCGCCCATGTCGAAGGCAATTCGATTAAAGCTCTGCTTGTTAATCCAAAGGCCGACTTTGATGGCGCAGCAATTACGACCTACGGCCAGAACAATCATGCCGTCCGAACTGATCGCTGGCGTTACATTCGATACGCAGACGGCGGCGAAGAACTCTATGACCACAACAACGATCCGTATGAATGGACGAATCTGGCTTCAGTCGCTGAACATAACGTCTTAAAGAAACAATTAGCGGCGTTTTTTCCCACCAACAACGTGAATGCTGTCGAACCCAAAAGTTCAGGGCAAAAAGTAGAGAAGGATGCCAAAGGGGAGAACAAAGCATTAAAGAAACAGAATCGCCAGCAGCAAAAGAAGGGCAAAGCCTCTAAGGTTTCGACTTCAACCTCTCCGTCCGAATCGAGTCTGACAGCAAGCCTGCCGAACGCCAAAGAAAGCCGGCGACCCAACATCGTCTGGCTGATCGTGGAAGATATGTCGGCGAGTTTTTCGTGTTACGGCGAAACGACGATTTCCACTCCAAATGCAGACCGCCTTGCCGCCGAAGGGACACGCTTTTCAAGAGCATTCGTTACGGCCCCGATCTGCAGTATCTGTCGATCGGCATTGATTAC
>JANPHT010000417.1:0-4419 GCA_031424595.1 Planctomycetota bacterium | reverse complement strand
AGTTAAATTCAACAGCCTTCGTCGGGCATTCACGGTAAGCGACTCGCGGCTCACCGACAATGCATTCGCACTTGTATTCACGCTTGATGCGTTCAACGTAGATTTCCAGATGCAACTGCCCCATCCCGGCAATCAGTGTCTGGCCCGTCTCTTCGTCGGTCAGCACTCGGAAGGTTGGATCTTCGCGACGGAAGCGTTCCAGTGCCTTGCTGAGTTTGTCGGCGTCTTCGCGTTTCTTGGGTTCAATGGACAGCCGAATAACCGCGTTCGCTACGAAGATATTCTCCAGTGACAGGTGCAACCCTTCAGAGGTGAACGTATCACCGGAGGCACAATCCACACCGACGATCGAAATAATGTCGCCCGCTTCGCCGTACTCGATGTCTTCACGGTCGTTTGCGTGCATCCGCACCAGTCGACCAAATCGCACTGACCGGCCAGTACGAGCATTGACATAGGCCTGCCCCTTGATAATTTTGCCCTGGTAAACGCGGGTGTATGTCAACTGGCCAAAACTTTCGACAACCGTCTTGAAAGCCATCGCAACCACTGGCGCGTCATTAGAGTCACTCAGCAGAACTCGAGGATGTTTTCCGTCTTCACCAATGGGCTTGCTATAGTCATTGGCAAATTTGTCGCGGTCTGGCGGACACGGCAGGTATCGCACGACAGCATCCAACGCTTCCTGAACCCCTTTGTCCTTAAACGCCGTGCCCATCAGAACGGGAACGATCGCCTGAGCCAGCGTCGCCTTTCGAATGATCGCACGAATCTGGTCGATGCCGATTTCAGACTCTTCCAGAAGAGCAGACATCAAGTTGTCGTCATGAATTGACAACTCTTCCAGCATTTCTCGACGAGCAACGGCCGCCTGGTCCTGGTACTCAGCTGGAATCGGCTTGCGAATGACGTCGCCGCCTTTTTCGCCTTCGAAGTAAACGGCTTCCATGCGAATAAGATCGATCACACCCTGAAATGCCGATTCCAAACCCATAGGGATCTGCAGCGGAACGGCATTACACTTCAGTTTTTCTTTCACGGCCACCATGACTTTGGCCGGATTCGCGCCGATGCGGTCCATCTTGTTGATGAACGCAATTCGCGGCACGCCGTAACGACGCATTTGGCGGTCGACCGTCAGAGACTGGCTCTGCACGCCACCGACGGCACAAAGAACCAGAATGGCCCCGTCGAGCACTCGCAGTGAACGCTCAACTTCGACGGTGAAGTCGACGTGGCCAGGAGTATCGATGATGTTAATCGGATGAGTGGTTCCAAGCTCCTCGTCTTTCCACTCAACTCGTGTTGCCGCCGAAGTAATCGTGATGCCGCGTTCGCGTTCGAGATCCATGTGGTCCATGGTTGCCCCGCCATCACCACCCTTGACTTCGCGAATCTTATGGATTCGCCCTGCGTAATAAAGAATTCGCTCGGTCAAGGTTGTCTTCCCCGAGTCGATGTGGGCCGAAATCCCGATGTTGCGAAGCAGGGTAATGTCAGTCATTGCAGAACGATCCTCAAACTGGAAATTAGGTACAGAATCCGCGGCCTGGCCGCACAAACACGAAAAAATGAAACCGCCGATTCCAACGTTTAAAGAAGCTTAGAATCAGCCATGCCTGGATGATGCTCAGTGTTCGCATCCCGTGCTCTGCCACAGGAGGTTCGATCCCCACGGAAGCAGCGACGAGAAACGCCTGACCCGCTTCCGTTCGCAGCACCGAATCTGAAAAGATCCCGTCGACTGCGATCAGGTCACCATTTCGCACTGCCGCAAACCGTCACCGGCTGACCGGCAGGATACGAACTGAGCTAACAAAAGACGGCAAGGGAAATCAATCTAGCCCAGCCATCAGCGCGCACACATGTACATCGTCTCGGTTTTCGAGATCGCGGATGGTATCGACGATTTTTGCGTTTCGAAAGAGGAAGAGCATGGATTTCACGCAACTCGAACACCTTTCCCGCCCTCAGAAACAGCCAGCCGCCTTAGAATTCTGTCTGACAGCAATAAAACAGCCAACGATATCGCACAATCCTGTAATTCAGATTAACCGATGGTAGTGGTCGCGGCGACTTTGCGACCCGTGTTTACCAGCGGCTTCAAACCATGCCAGAACTCAACTCAAGCAAGAAGTCCCGTCGACCACTTCACTTTTTCGTCCTAAGATCGTATGACAAGCTTGCAGGGCTCGGATTGTTGTTATCTGAGCCGACGGCGTTCCACATTCATGCAGCAGAATTGCTGTCGAGACGTCCATCATGGGCATTGAGAATAGAGAATACGTTCGCGATGAATACAGTGATGGTCCTGGACCCCTGCGACTTTCATCTGCCTCCGTCGTTGTGAAACTGATCGTCGCCACGGTCATTGGCTTTATTTTTCAGGCTCTTTTCACGCGTTCCGGCGGTTCATCCTCGGTCACGGAATGGCTTCAGCTGACATCAGAAGATTTGTACCAGCGAGGCCAGATCTGGCGGCTTGTGTCCTACGCATTTTGCCATGATCCGAAGAATCTGTTCCATCTGATCTTCAACATGATGGTCTTGTATTCCATTGGCGGAATGCTGCAAAATCTCGTGGGTCCTCGTGAGTTTTTCTGGTTCTATATTGTCGCAGCAATCTTCTCGGGAATCAGTTCAGTCGTGTTTTATACGCTGGTTGGGATTCCCGCTGCGATCATTGGTGCGTCAGGAGCTGTGAATGCGGTGTTCTGTGCGGTTGCAATGCACTATCCGCGGCAACGTCTTTTGTTGATGGGCGTGATTCCGATCGAAATGCGCTGGCTTTTGGCTTGTTTTGTAGCCTTTGACACACTGCCAATTCTCATGGGAGGCGCGGGAAATTCCAAAGTGGCACATGCAGCCCATCTTGGCGGGCTGTTGTTTGGATTCCTTTATGTTCGTTCGCACATGAATCTTACTCGCTGGTGGGATCGATTTGCCGGGCGAATTGCCATGAATCGTCGCAACAAAGGCAAGTTGAAGCTGTTTGCACCTCCGGCTGGCAGCGAATCTAATCTGGACGCTCAGATGGATCCCATCCTCGAAAAAATCAGCCGTGAAGGCGAGGCCAGCCTGACGGCACGGGAAAGAAACATCCTGATTCAGGCGAGTCGAAAGCTGAAGAAGGACCGAAATTGATTCCCCGGAATACTGGCGACAACTGAGCCAGCGGAAAACCGGATTCCAGGCCGACGAGTAGCGCATGCGTGACCATGTTCAGCATGACGTTGTTCGATTGACGCCCGCGAGAATGCCCGACAAACTGCTTCGCGCTGCGTCTATCATTTTCCCTCCTCAGGAATCTCCGCCGTGGTCACTTCGCTTCGCAATTTTGCTATGGTCGCCGCTTTAAGCCTGGTCACGAATTCAGCGTGGTCTGACAACTGGCCAAGTTGGCGTGGCCCAAACGGCAATGGCCAAAGCGCAGAAAAGAATCTGCCCGTTGATTGGAGTCCCACGAAAAACATAGCCTGGAAACTGGAGCTTCCCGGTTCCGCAGGTGCGTCGCCCGTTGTCTGGGGTGACAAGGTTTTTTTGACCTCCGCGAACGAGACTGGAGAATTACTCCTGATCGCCGTCGATACCAACGGTAAGGAGCTCTGGAAACAAGTTGTCGCCACCGGTAACCAGGTGGCTCGCGGTGACGAAGGAAACTCAGCCTCGCCTTCCCCGGTCACAGATGGCAAGCATGTCTGGAGTTTCATGGGCGATGGGACACTGGGTTGTTACACCGTCGAGGGCAAAGAAGTCTGGAAATTCAATCTGCAGGACCGTTACGGAAAATTCAGCATTCAGTTTGGAATGAGCTCGACTCCTGTCCTGGACGATGGCGTTCTTTATACGCAGCTGATTCACGGGGAAGGAGATCCGAAGACTCGAGAAGCCCGCGTCATCGCGATTGACGGTGCCACAGGACGGGAAATCTGGAAGGTTGATCGCCCCAGTGATGCAGAAGCAGAAAATGAGCATTCCTATGCTTCAGCGACGCTCTATCACGCTGGCGAAACAAAACTCCTGCTGAGTCACGGCGCAGACTTCATCGTGGCGCATGACTTAAAGGACGGCCACGAAGTCTGGCGGTGTGGAGGATTAAATCGACGCGACGACACAGTACTGCCTTACGATCCCACGCTGCGATTTGTAGCTTCTCCGGTTTCCGCACCCGGCATTATTGTGGTGCCCTCCGCCAAACAACACCCGCTGCTGGCGATACGTCCCGATGGTCAGGGCGATATTACGACAGTCGCTGACAAGCATCTTTGGTCGTGGAAACGAACTCCGGATGTTCCAACGCCACTGATCATCGACGATCTTGTTTACTTGTGCATGGAAAATGGAAACCTGACCGTGCTGGAAGCTCAGAGTGGCCAGGAAGTGTACTCGCAGGCAACACATCGACAACGTCATCGTGCA
>JANPHT010000416.1:0-1828 GCA_031424595.1 Planctomycetota bacterium | reverse complement strand
CTAGCCTGCATTGCGCACCACGCCCCGTGGCTGGGCGGGGAATTTTTTGCTTTTCCGAATCGTCGACCGTCGATCCGTTCAACGACCTCAAGGGTGCGTGCGGCTCCGTTCTTTCTGCCAGGACTGGTCAATTCTTCCCCTCTTTGCGCGGACCTTCAGACGCGGCACCGGCCGAACCGATTCCGGAGTGTTCGTCGCATGACCGCTATTTGAGCGGCAGTGGAGCGAAGGAAATCCACGATCGATTGCAGGCCTCTGTTCCTGAGACATCCGCGTACAGGTTTTGACTTTGCCAGCGTTTGAGAGTCGTCGTCACATAGGAATTCACAGCCTTCACCGCGCGAGTCAGCAGCGTCGCGCCGGGCCAGTGGCTCGCCACTCGGAACCAGATATGGCGATGAGTCGCCTGCACCAGAGCACCCACTTTAAACAGGCGAGTTCGCGCTGTGCTCACTTCCATCTTATTCACTTCCGGCGTCTTCTCATTCGCTTCACGAAACAGAACATACAGAGCATACGCCAACAGGTGCGTCATCAGTTTGTGACCGTTCGCAAGGAAGCGATGCGAACTCAACCGATCCATGTGCAGACCATTCTTCAGTTCACCGATCGGACGTTCGGGAACATTGCCCCGCTGAACATAAAACCCCTGATAGATTCCGCCGGCATGTCCGCTCATGTTCGTGACAACGAAGCGAACATTCGTGCTGCCCAACTGCGTGATCTCGACCTTCGTAACAATCTTCCGCGCCCGAGACCACGATCGTGCGCGATAGTCTTCAAACGTGTGAAACATTTGAAATGCTTTGCGACCCGTCATCCACCACAACAGACGCGCGTTGTCTTCCAGTTCCAACTCAGAAACCCTGTGTTCTAATGGCGAATTCGTACCATAACCGAAGGCGTAGAGAATCCCGTGGGACTCGCAATACTCATACATTTCGGGGCTGGCCACTCCAGCATCGCCACGAACAAAGATCATGATGTCGGGCCAGTGTTGCCGCACGCGTTCGACAATTCGCTGAATCATTTCAACCGCGCCAAGTCCCGCGTGCGCTGTTCCGTGACGCAGCCATGCGCCGAGTGGAAATCCGGTTGTGCCTTCGAACAGCATCATGGGAAGATATTGGTGTTGATCATAGAAGCCATTAAACATCGTGAGTTGCTGCTGTCCATGTGTCGGATCGGCAGTGGGATCGAGATCAATGATGATGTGCGCGGGCTGCTTCTTTCGAGTGCGCACAAACAGGTCGATCATATAATCATTGATCGCGTTAATGCGTTCGACCTGAGCGCGGCGCACCTCAAAGATAACATCGCGTTCCTCCGCGGGCTTCTCCGCTTCGCGCCGTGTGAACGCATGCTGAAACCGATTGATCGTCGAGCCGCTGGCGAGCGATTCGTCTTCACGACGAGGATCTTTGCCGACGATGGTTTTGAAGAGCGGATCGTTTCGCAGCAACTGTGCGTCGTTGCCGTCCGGGTAGCCGGCGAGGATCTGATAGACCTGCTGAGTCAGAATCTCTTCCGTCGTATGGGTGACGGCTTTTTCCGTCCTCGGGTCGGGCAACCGCCGCGCCGCTTCCGCCAAAATGCCGAGCTTCTGATCCAGCTCGCGAATCGGAAGCAGGCCAGCATCGCTGACGACCTGACCACCATCAAATGTCATCGTAACTTGCTGCCGTCCCACTTCAAAAAGCTGCAACTGTTCCGTACACTGTGTCTCGGACATCGATCTGCCTTCCGTGCGTGTTAAGTGATGATGTTACAACCACTTATACGCACGTGAAGGCTTTTTCGTTGGGGCGTGGTGCGCAATGCAGGCTAG
>JANPHT010000415.1:0-4670 GCA_031424595.1 Planctomycetota bacterium | reverse complement strand
ACGACTGAAGCAGACTCGCTGACATCCTGGATGAGATATTGTTCAAAAAATGTCGATCGCAGGTCAAGATCATCGATTGATGAATACTGAACAGGAGTTGTCTCCTCAATACTCCTAGGATCTTGAACAACTTGGCTTTGTGAAACTGGCCGATCGAACGGAAGTCGATCAAACATTAATACCCAGACTCTTTGTCGGTTTGACGCGAATTCATCGTTCAACACTCGTTGTTTCCTTTTGCATTAGTTCTCCATCATCGTTCGGAGCTGAATCAGGATTGGTATCAGGGAATCGATTGTCTGTTCGATGGACTCTTTTTCATCGGTTTGACAGGCACCGAGCTTTGGTCGAAGCTGCTGCCAGATGGTGATGACTTCATCACATTTACTGGCAAGTACCGTTGGGTTTTGACTACTTCCAGCCAGCACTCCCAGCTCGCGACAGCGGTCTGTCAGGCTTTGCATTTCATTGGCCATCGCTATGTTCTGCTGACCAGGATGAGTGAGCCAGCGACGAACAGTGCTTTGCAGATGTTCAACCAGTCCGTCCAGTGTAGCAACTTGCTGGAGAACGGCTCGGCGATCAAATGAGACGGTCACTCCGATAGCATCCTGCAGTGAATCGATTGACTGACTGATGCCTTCGATACGACGACGAATTTCGACCGAACGAATCGGCTGCAGGTAGAACTCAAACAAATGCCATCGTTCATCAAGGTAAAGCCATGCTTCTCCCACAGCCTGCAGTGGTTCGCGGCGGGTCACAACATCAGCCAGGTTCTGTGCTGTGCCGAACAAAGCGTCGGCCGAGGCCGGCAAGGAGCGGCTGTCGGGAAGTGACATCAATTGTTCGAGCGTGATAATTCGGAAAAGTTCATTCAGATCGCGCTCGACGCCCTCAGCCATTTTTTGAATGAGTGCCTGATCGAGTCCAAATTCCAGCCGGAGCAATTGGTGGATAGTGCGATGCGTTTCCTGGATTTTCGCAACGGAACGATTGACGCCTCGAACGGAGAATTGGTCAATCTCAGGGCGGAGTACTTGCCACGCCTGAAAGTTATTCTGATACTCTGCCACCACGGCTGGAAACTGAGCACCTGAAGCAGCAAGGTTGGCGAATAATGCAGCCTGATCCTGTTGACGTCTCATCCGCACCACCAGCCGATTGCGATCGTTGGTTGTGGCGGCGGCGTATGCCACCTCATCCGTCAATGTATGCAGATCTGCGGCCAGAAGATCGGCAGCTCTCACAAGTTCGCGACTATTGAATTGATCTCGAATCCCAAGTGTCCTGCAAAGCTGCGCTTCGAGTTGCGAAACTCGATCGGAAGACTGGCGAATCGCAGGACTTAGGCCCCGTGTGGTCGACAGCTTATGAGCCAGCAGCTTCCACGACTGACTAAGCGATTGTACGGGCAACTGAATGGCCAGATGATTGTTTTCCCGATCCGCTCGCAATTGCGTCGCTGTGGTCGATGCATGAAAGCTGATTGTGTCTGGGACAAGCTTGCGCAGTTCGGGATTTCGGCTGGCCTCATCGACGGCAAGATCAGACAATGTATGAGACTCCTGAGTCAGCGAAGCCAGTGTTCGCCGAAGCTGAATCGTCTCCGGAGTCGCCTGAACTGGCCTTGGAAGTTCACTTACAACAGGCGGTACCGGTCGTCCTGGACCATAGGCTTCCCGTCCCTGTCGCTCAAGCTGCGATTCAATCAATGCCCGCAACAATCCTTTGGCAATTTCTTTCCCTGTATCATTCTTCTGAGCGACGGCTTGTTGTGTGGTGCACACGCCAAAACTTACCGTCAAAGTCAAACAGACTCTAAACACTACTGGCTGGAACGCCATAACGGCCAAAACTACCAAACGGTTTAAATGATACATCCTTGTTTCTCCTGCGATGAGTGACTGCGCTGGATCAGAAGCGGCTTATCCTCGCGAAGCTGATGGTTTGAGCTTCGAGGCCTCTTAGAAGACAGATCCTGAACGAAGGATACCGCGCCAGTTGGAATCTCCCAAGTCAACGCACTTCAGCGGTGGAGGCTGCACACTGCGTTCGAAGGCAGGATTCTTTCAGAATACTAAGGATGTGCGGTGGCAACGGCATTCAGTTTTTTGCCTGAGATTGTCGCCGAATACATCACCCAATAGAACTTCGGATTAGGAGCACGGCAGGTCCATGCCATAATGATCAACACGTTCATGCATTTTATGGACCCACACAATACCGACATTTTAATGTCAGACCCTGCGAAACGTCAGGCGACTTGCAGCACATGAAGCTGTTTTGAACACGGGCAAGGACTGACATCCCGCGTCCTTACAAAGGCACAGTGGATACAATCGATATAACCTGCGAGATTCTTCTGATTCATGAATCCGTCGCGAGGTGTTCTGCAAGTTGGTGGGCATTTACCCGATAGCGCTGCTGCAAAAATTCAACCGCGTCATTTGGTGAGCCAGGTTGAAGCTAGTGCATATTGTTTCGCATCGTTCCTTCCACCACGCTCAATTCTGTGGAGCTCAATGTGCCATTGTCTCTCGAAGCCATTTTGTCGTCAGAACGTCTCCCAAGTCTTCCAGAAGTGGCCGCGAGGATTGTCGAAATTGCCCGAGACCCCGATCCGGACTTTGATCGGCTGATTGAAGCGATTCGTATCGACCCCGCGATTGCCGGCCGGATTCTGAAAACGGCCAACTCAGCTTTGATGGGAATGAGAACGCGAGCCGCGTCGATCGAACAGGCAGTACCGCGGCTGGGTACAACAATGGTTCGCACACTTGTCCTGAGTTTCTGTCTTGCCGAGTACCAGAACAGGAATTCACTTAACCTGCGCCCGTATTACCAACATATCTGGCGAGAATCCCTTACTCAAGCTGCTGTTGCTGAATCGCTTGCGGAACGACAGGGCGGAAAGGTTGATCCTGCAAACTGGTTTCTTGCCGGCTTGCTTCAGGATATCGGCCGACTGGCTCTGTTGCACACCTGCCGCGAAGAGTACGTTGAACATGTTCTGGAGCCCGAAGACGACCGCTCACAACGCCAGCGAGAACAGGAATGGTTCGGATTTACTCATGTGGAAGTCAGTCAGGGGCTTTGCCGACGCTGGAATCTGGACCCTGAAATCATTGACGCAATCGGAGTCCATCATGCATCCGCCCATCGAGTTGTGCCTTTGAAATTCGTGTCCAGTACCTCGATGCCTGCGGCCCTGATTACGGCCGCTCATGTCGCGGAATATCTTGAAGAAATCAGTCACAATCTGAGCTGCAGCCGCGAGCATATCGAACGTCTGTTGATGCAGGTTTTCGCTATGCGGCCAAACGACGTTTTTCGAGTTTTGGCGGATATCGATTCACGCGTTGGAGAGTTGAGCGCCACTTTCGGGATCGACGTGGGACGATCACCATCTCTCGAATCCATTCTGGCTGAAGCTCAGGAGTTGCTTGGGCAGATTGCCATCGCCAGCCAGTTGCGTCTCGTGAGCGCTGGCAATTCGCGTGCGGAACGACTAAGACCCGAGGCGGCCGAAGCAGATCATCAGAAAGATCTGAGATGGCGAGACCATCTTACGGGAGCATTCAACCGAGCGTGGCTGGAGCCGGCTTTGGGGTCAATCATCGAACAAGCTCACCAGCATCAGGTGCCGATTGGACTATTGTTCATGGACCTCGATAACTTCAAGGGCCTCAATGCCGAATCAGGAACGTCAGCCGGAGACACGTTGTTACAGAAAGCCACGGCAATCCTGCGGCAAAGTGTGCGACTGTCTGACTCCGTTGTGCGATATGGCGGCGACGAGTTTGTCATTACGCTCAAAGATGTGAATCTGGACATGCTGACTCTGATTGCCGACCAGATTCGAAATCGTATTCACTCTGAGTTGTCGGTCACCGAGCCCGAACGAACGATCACTTGCAGTATTGGAGCGGCATTTTATTCGCCTCAGCAGGATACAATGGCTCGACCGGATGCGTTGATCCGTGAAGCCGACAAGGCAATGTCGGAAGCTCGCCGCCGCGGTGGTGATCGAACGATTGTGTCGAGTCTGGAATCGGGCAAGTGGATTGCCCAAACTTTGACGCTGCAATCGTTCACTGCCCCTTCGAGCAGTTGAACGCCTTGTCTGATTTCGCTGGGCCTGCTTCAGAACCGCACCGGTTGCGGGCTCCGTCTCCGATGGACTGAGTTGCGATCTATCTTGCTGTTTGCATCGTGAGAATCGGATAGACCGCAGCGTCTGTGAACATTGAGCGATGAGTTCGTTTGGATCTGGAGCAAGACTCGTTGGTAGATTGGGGGCAAAAAGGCCATTATCACAGTGGGTTACCTGGTTCGAGCCCCAGAATGAAATGTGGGGGGACCAGTGCGATTGCAATTGTTTCAGTCTTACAGCCCTCCGAACTGTCGTACGGCCTCGTAGGCAACAGTGTTGGCTGTGCTGGCAAGGTTGAGGCTTCGGACCAGATCGCTCATCGGAAGCTTTAGGTTTCGAACAGGATTTTCGGCGAGTATTGAGGCTGGCAGTCCGCGAGATTCACTCCCGAAAAGCAAAATATCGCCGGGTGAAAAGGCTGCATCCCATACCATTCTGGTCGCGGTCTTTGTGAGGCACCATACCTGCGCGGATGTTTTTTCCGTTTTCAGGATTACGACCAACGCATTTTAAA
>JANPHT010000414.1:0-17527 GCA_031424595.1 Planctomycetota bacterium | reverse complement strand
GTCGGGCAGGCGACGGGCCAGCGATCCGTGAACCAGACCGTCGGTGTCAGTACTTTCTGTCAGCACTTTTTCCAGAGCATCCCTGGCTGTTTTCTGCTGTGAGGGAACTGGGTGAAGTGGCAATAAGAGCAGGCTGCAGAGCCATTGTCGCTCGCCCGTGGAGATCATTTGCAGGATTGCATCATCGCTGCCTGCAACGTTCTCGCTGCCTTCGAACAGGCCGCCGATCGATTCGTGGGACACCGTGTTTGACAACAGGCCCAGTGTGGCCGTAAAGCGGTCTGCTGACAGTCGGTGGCCTTCGCGAAGAAGGATTTCGGCAAGGACGATCGCTTCCCAGGGGCCGAGGATTCCGGAAGACTCCACAAGCCAGTTTGCGAGAATTTCCTCATAGGGACTTTCCACTTTCTGGCGTTTGCTTTTCCTGCGGTCTCGATTCGGCGAGGACGTGGCATCCATTTCATCAAGTGTTGCAGCAAGCTCGCGTTCGCGGCCACTGAGTTCGATCGCGCTTTCCGACCACAGTGCCAGCAGCGGACTTCGATGAAGCTGCTTCCGGAGTCGCTTCAGGGGTCGGGCCAAATCGGCTAAGAACGCAGCCTGAAAAGCGACGGCATCGTCTGCTGAAATGGCCTTTCTCAACCCGTCCGACATTCGACGATTGGCCGAGAAGTCACGAAGAGATTTTCTGGACCTGGAAGTTGTTGTCGCCATGTTCAAGACCCCATCCGGCGCTCTACGCGCCGACAACCGACGATCCTCCATGATGAAATAACGTGAATCGAGTTTCCTGCTTCAACTCTCTTTACGGAGTTAGCAAAGGTGTCAGGAACCAATAGGGCGCAGCACCCTTCGGGCTCTTTGGCTATTGGTTCCTGACACCTTTTTTGCACTAAATTGTCGTTGACGAAAAGCCTCCGTCCACAACGATGTTTTGCCCGGTCACAAACGATGACGCCTTATGCGACGCCAGCCACACCACGGCACCGGCCAGTTCGTGAGCCTCACCAAACCGAGCCATCGGAGTATGACCAATGATCTGACCGCCTCGTTCCGTGTAGGACCCGTCCTCTTTGAACAACAACGCACGGTTCTGTTCGGCGGGAAAGAATCCCGGGCTGAGTGCGTTCACTCGAACACCTCGTGTTGCCCATTCACGAGCAAGGAATTTCGTCAGATTAATGACAGCCGCCTTGGCAGCGGAATAAGCAACGACTCGGGACAGTGGAATCATCCCAGCCATTGAGGCGATGTTGATAATACTGCCTTTTTTCTGGGTGAGCATAGTTTCCCCAAAGACCTGAGAAGGCAGGAGTGATCCTCCTACAAGATTCAGATCGAAAACCGCATTCCAGCCTTCTCGCGATAATTTGCAGAAATCACTGCCCGGCGGCAGTGTGGCGTCAGGCCGGTTTCCGCCAGCCGCCGCAATCAGAACGGTCACGGATCCGAGTTTGTTGACGATGGCATCGCGAGCTTCAATCAGCGAACTGGCATCCAATGCGTCGGCGCTCTGAAAGATGGCAAACCCACCAGCAGCTTCAATTTCGTGAACGCGAGCCATTCCACGTACTTCGTTGCGACCCACAACAGCAACCTTTGCTCCCGCAGCTGCAAGCGCGGAGGCCATGCCACCGCCAAGTACACCCGTGCCGCCCAAAACGACGGCCGTTTCCCCAGTCAGATCAAAAAGTGACGATGTCATAATGCGAACGCTTATTGAAGACGCAGATTACCCAGCGTGAAGTGCCGGATTGTGATCGATGCCGTCCCTCGCTTCACTCCAGGGAGCAATGAAAATATCAAGATTAACAATTCTCTGTTGAACAGGATGCTCGCTTATTCTCCAGATCCCGGTTGACTCTGAACGGGAGTGCATTGTTTCATAAAAAAGCGGCGTGTTCCTTTTCACAGCTTTTTCAACCCACTTGTCAAAGCCAAACTAACCTGCAGTCCGGGCCTTCTGTAGTGCTTTGAGCTGGGACTTGAATTCTTCTTCCGACGGAATCGTGCCTTCTTTCTGACGGTTACGAAACTGAAGTTCCAGGTCGGCAATCAGTGGTTGGAGTTTCGGCATGTACGACGGAGCGACTCGATCCGTAAACATAATCCCTTCGATGTGGTCGTATTCATGTTGCACAACGCGAGCGTCGAGGTCTTCCAGCTCGACTTCAAACTGCTGCCCCGCAAGGTCGAAGGCATCGACAATAATTCTCGTCGCGCGAGTCACGGGGCCGAAAATTTCGGGAAGGCTGAGGCAACCTTCTTCATCCTCTTCGCTGCCGTTTCGGCGACTAATCTGAGGATTGATGAAAACCATTTCCCGGTCTTTGTCTTCGCGATCACCAGACGGATTGATGACAAACAGTCGATAGGGCAACGCCACCTGATTGGCTGCCAGGCCGATACCGCGGGCCGCGTACATCAGATCGAACATCTGCCCGACCATTTGCTTCAGTTCGGCATCAATCTTCGTTAATTCACGAGACTTCCACCGCAGAGCCGGGTGAGGATGAAGAACAATTTCCAATTTCGTCATGAGCGTCTGTTTCGAGGATCAGATTGAAAGTCACACGGGGGAATGGCGACTCACAAGGACGGTTATCCTTTTCAGAACGCACCCCCCGTTTTGGCGTTGTCCGAGCTTTACCGGGTCGGGCATGGTAATCAAACTGGCAGGCTTTCACCTATGCTGACCGCACAGGTTTTGCGAAAACAGGGCCATTTCGCCTCAAACCGGAGCTGGAGGCGGCTCCGACAACAAACGCCGCTCAGCGTCTCAGCGTCGCAGCCCCGAAGATTGCTTGCTCGCGGCTTCTTTCCGTGTCAAACTTGAGGAAGTCCTGTTGCTGGGTGGTCAGGAGCGATTCTCCCCTGGCAGTTTCTGGCACTAAAAATTCCTTCGAACGAAGACCATCGCTATGCCTGCGATCTCGATTCCCTGCCCCACTTGCGGCGCTGCTCTGAAGTTGCCGGACACAAGTCTGCTCGGCAAGAAAGCCAAGTGCCCAAAGTGCAGTCAGCGGTTTGTTCTGGCTTTGCCCGCTGAAGAGGAGGTACCTCTGCAGTTGGCGGAAGTGCCCGTTCTCCCGCTGGCTCCCAGAATGGGGACTTCTGCGAAATGGGTGCCTGACGATTTGCCGGTGTTCCCCACGGCACCGCAGGCAGCACCGGCCGTTTTTGATTTTTCCGCTGGTGCGTCCGGGTCCGCCACAGGGGCTGAGAATGCATCCGCCTCGCCAGCAAACGCGGCGTTGGCAAACGCCTTTCCAGCAAATGCGGCGTCGGCAAAGGCGGTGCCGAGGAAACGTCGACGCGGAAATAAGACCGGGCTTATCGCCATGTCTGTCCTTGCGGTTGTTGTTGTCGCGGGCGTCTCGGTGGCCTTCTTCGCCAACAAGAATCAAGTGGCGCAGGGCAAGCCAGCCCCTGCGGTCAATCCTGCCTGGGAGCAAAAAAAGGTTGAGCTCGCTGCCTCCAATGAGTCGGCAGAATCCTTGAGCCCCACGTCAGGCAAGGACATCGCGCTCGACTACTTTCCATTCACTCCGCATTTGATATGTCATCTGCATCCGGCCGACCTGTGGGCAGGTCGCGATCGTGAGACGGCAGAGTTTCAGGCGTTGCTGGGTAATCTTGGATTATGGCTGAAGGAAGAGATTATCTTTCGAACCCGTTTCCAGCCGGAAGAAATCGCAGAGTTGACGTTCGCCGTCAACTTTGGTCCTCGCATGTCAAAGCCGGATGTGGCGGCCGTGGTGCGGCTGAAGGAGCCTCAGACCAAATCCAATTTTCAAAAGCAGTTTAAGGGCCAGCGACGTGCGGATCCAAACATTGAAATCTACGAGTCGACTGAACTCTGTTTCATGCTCATCGATAACCAAACCTTTGCGGTCGCTCCGCTGGCGATGTCAGAAGACCTGGCGTTATCCCGAAACGATGCCGCGCTGGCTTCACCGGCCATGGAACCCTTGTTAAAGGAGTCAGATCGGGATCGACACGTCACAATGATTTTCGACCTGAAGCTTCTGGATTCTCATCGAGAAGACATCTTCATGATTCAGATGCAGCAACTGGCGGACAAGTTCGTCCTCTGGCTTGGCAGTGATGTCGAAACAGTCTCGTGGAGCATGCATCTGAAGCCCAACTTCTATATGGAAACACTGCTGCATAACGCATCGGACAGTTCGGTGATGAAGGTTCAGCGTCATGCTCAGCTGCAGTTCAGCAAACTGGCCGAAGACATGCTGGCAGGTGTCCGCAAGATGAAACCCAAGTCAATCGGCGAGCGGGAAATCATCGGCCGATTCCCTGCCATGCTTCAGGCTCTGGACGTGGGCACGACGGCTCACGTTGCGCCAAGCTGTGCTCGCCTGATCACGATTCTGCCGGGACATGCGTCTGCAAATCTGGCGGCAGGAGCATTGCTGACATGGAACCAGTCGTTACTGACCAACTTCAATGATGAAGTGAAAGTGTCAAAGTCTGATGGAGCATCAGTCCCCGACAAGATTGTCGATCGACTACAGATGAAAGTACTGATTGACTTCCGGAGAACTCCCTTGCAGGAAGCGTTTGGATACATCGGCGAATCCATTAAGACGGAAGTGACGATTGATGGCGATGCCTTGAAGGGAGCCGGGTTCACTCAGAACATGCCGCAGACCTTTGATCTGGGAAGCGTCACCGCTCAGGCGGCTCTGCATGAGATCATCCTGAAATATGCCAAGGAACGAGATCCTCTGGTTCTGATCGTCGATGAGCCGGGTAAAAAATTGCTTCTGAGCACGAAGGTCAAGGCGGAAGCTGACGGTCTGAAAGTCTTCGATACCGCACCGAAGAAATAGAACTGCAAGCTATGAGAGTCGTCGTACTCGTTCTGTCGAATTCGCCTGCGGATGGTCGAATACGTTTCCATCGCCGCGGCTGTGGCATGGATGTTAACTGGGACTGCAAACGGAAACAGCAATGCGAGACCTGAACCGCGTGTTGAACGGCTCGACGAGAAGTCCCTCGCTGCGGGCGTTGACTCTCTGCAACATCAGCGTCGCGGCTCTTGCTGTTTGCTTAAATCTTTTTGTCTCGTCGGCGACGTACGGCCAGTTGCCGGCCAGAGTCAGGTTGCCAATTTCGGAGTTTGATCTGCCCGGCCAGGAGCCTGCGGACGATCTGCAGCGTCTTCATTCGGACCGACGTGTTGTGCGGCAATTGGACGAGTTATCTCTGGCAGCCAGCCGTGGAGAGTCCGCTGAAGTCCGCGACTTTATCGAAATCCTGCGCGGCGCAGATCCATTACTGATGGTGCAACGTCCGGGATCTACGTTTGCCGTCAGCGTGTGCCTCGCTCCAAACGGCACAGTTGCTCCTTTGATGTGGTTTATTCAGGAGCCATCCATGTCGTTTATTCCCCTGCATCGTGACCTGGTGCTTCGGATCCAGAGTTTTACTGTCGAGATGCAGGGTGCGTTGCGACAGGACAATGCCGTGGCGGAGGTCAAGCTCCATCAGATTCTGACAAATAATTCCCATTCCGATCTGATTGCGTTTCTTCAAGGCTATGCCGGAACCGTCGCTTCCCTTCAAGCCCATTTGCTGTTGGCGACGATTCATGCGGATCGCGGACACAATCTGGCGGCCGAGTATTGGCTTGCTCCGCTTTTGACGAATGAGCGCGATCCCAACCTCAGGAGTGCCGCCGAAAAGTTGCAATCGAAACTCGCATTCATGCGCCAGAAGGCCAAACCGAACAGTTCCGCAGCTGTGATTGACGACGCCACTACGCCTCAAGGAGAGCCAAAACCTGCTGTTGAGCCTCCTGTTGACGACAAGAGTCCCATAGCCGTCAACGCTCAGAAGGCCGACGCGACGGCGATCGGAATTTTCTCAGCGGATTCGCCTGATGAGGGCTTGAGAGCTACGGAATCGCAGGCTGACGTAGCGACGGAGAAAAACGTCGCCGATAAGGAATCGGATTCTGGAAAAGCCGCTAAGGATCGCACTCATTCGACTCCCATTAAGACACCGACGGCTCGTTACGTGCATTGGATGAACTCACTGCCACTTCCCGCCAATGTTCGCAAGCGTTCCCGCGAACTCGTCCGCGAATCCCCTCAGCTCGGGATCGTTCCCTGGTCGGCGTGGCAGCCTGAGATTGATGACCGACACGTGTATGTCCGGACGCCTCACCTGATTTCCGCTTACGATCGGCACACTGGCAAACACATCTGGACACGCACCATCCTTACGGAAAAGCCATACTACGAAGCGCCGGTTGACGATATTCCCCTGATGCCGGTATTGATGTCACCCAATAACGCGAATAAGGATCTGAACTCCTCTGAAATCCAATTGGCGCATCGGAATGAGATCGTTGGCCGAATGACGTCCGATAGCGAGCGACTTTTTGCTGTCTGCCAGACTGGTGAACCAATGGCCGTTTCACCGGAAGATAGAAATTTCCGAATACGCCAGATCCTTGGCCGGTCGAAAAACCTCGGTCTGGGTTTATGGGAGCTGATTGCGGTCGATAAATCCACCGGACGTCGCATGTGGACGCAGGGTGGGCAACCCGTGGAAGAGAAGCTGGGAAATGAACTGGCCATGTTTTGGTTTGCAGGTCCGCCGGCCGTCAGCGGGGATGATCTTTTTCAGGTCGTGGAAAAAGACGCCACCGTGCAGTTCTGTTGTTTGCGTGCAGCAACGGGGCAATTGCTTTGGAAGCTTCCATTGGTCTATCCTGACCTTGACATATCTCAGGATGATTCCAGGCAAGTCCTTGCGGCTCAGATTCATGTTGAAGCGGGGATAGCGTTTATCACGACAACGAACGGCTGGGTTTGTTGTGTTGATACTCTCACCCGCTCTGTCCTTTGGGCGAGACGGTTGCTGAACAGAACAGACGCATCCCCACTAGTACGCTCGTTCCGCACCGCGACGTACTTGCAAAGCAGCATGACGCCATTCGGGCAGGCATGGAGATCCCGGCCACCGATTCTTGCTTCAAACAAATTGATCGTCACGAACACGGGGTCCACCAGTTTGATTTTCCTCGATCCTCGAAATGGGCAATCATTGGCACCCGTCGTCGAGCCTGGCGATTCGTTGAATCCCCTTGCCATGGTGCTGAGGCTTCCGAGGGAGTCGGCGAACTCTCTGGAAACGCTCGTGTTGTATGCGGACAAAGACTTACTTGTGACAGCCTCCGCCGCCACTCTTCGCGCTGTGTCGCTTCCGGACCTTGAGCCGATCTGGACGTTAAACGCTCGCAATCGAGCTGTCTGTCCTGTGGGTCCTGCCGTGCGTTCGGGCTACGAAATCTTCGTCGCTATGACGGATGGTGCAATCGACGTCGTTAACCTGAAGAACGGTCGACTGACAGGCAGCTTGCAGCATCTTCGACCGCCCTTCAGTTCCGGCGGTTTGTATCCGTGCGGAAACGATATGATCAGCTATGGGCCAGATCACCTGGCACTCCTTTCGAATGTTCCGGCCGACCATACCGATGATCCCGACCGATTGCAAAAAGCGATTTTTCTTGTCGAGATCGGCAAATTGGACGATGCCCGGGTAACGTTGTCGAAAGTGGAGAGCCATGCTTTGAACAAGGATGCGATTCGACGGCTTCGGTTTCGAATTGCTTTAGGCACACTGGCGTCGAAAATGGCCACGCAGGTCTCCGATCTCGAAGAGATTGCTTCGCTCGCGACGACACCCCCGGAAATTGCCATTAGCCAGGTACTGCGGCTGGATTTCCTCATGAAGTCATCGCCTGAGTCCGCCGGCCCCGCTTTGATAGCCGCTCTCGAAACAGATGTCGCGGTGCAGAAGATTGACATCCCTGATGTGGACTCCATTCAGAAGTTGCTGAACCGTTCCACAACAGAAGATCCTCTCGCAATCAGCACAATGAAGTCCGGCGCAGGCACAAGGCACCTTCCGTTTCGAGCGTGGCTGCTGCAGCAGTTGGGGAGTACGATGACCAATGCCGGCGACGAACGCCGAAAAGAACTGATCCTGAGTCTTGCCGGACTCTCGGACGAGATTGTTCTTGAGATTCATTCCCGTCCGCTTGCCTGGGAATATCTCCGACGTGCGGAAGCTCATCTGGCAGGCGGAACGTTTAAAGAGGCCACTTTTCAACTGCTGATGGCAGCGGCGGATTTCCGTGAAGATTCAAGCTCCGGTACAGAGGCAGTTCAATCGCCGTTTGCGGCACAACTTCTGAGTGCCTTTGACAAGGCATTGGAAGTGACTGAGGCGAATTCCGAGCAGAATACGACTCGCTTGATGATGCTGCGTCAGCTGCTGCAGGTGGTTCGTTTCGAGTCAATGAATCGAGTGATTTCTGTCGCTGTGTCCCCGCCGACAGATCTTCGTAAAGATGTTGCCGAACGATGGAGTTCAGAGAATGAAAGCCCGATGAGAATGCTGCCTGTCAGCACTGTAGGTCAGGCCGCCTTTCGAACACCGACAACTGTCCCTGTCGATACCCTTACAGACGGTGATCTATTTCTCAGGGCATTCCATTGGTCGCTTCGCGGTTCGCCAGGAACATTGATGTGTCAGCCAATCGGCGATTCTGACCAGTCGGCGTGGGAACTGAAGTTTTCCGGAAGCGAAACGGCGAACTTTCAGACAGAAGATGAGGTTTGTCGTTTTGGGAGCGTTCTGGTCTACCAGAACATGACGGGGCTTTCAGGCTTCTCAATAACCGATCATCGGTGGCTGTGGACCCGACGAATGCCAGGCGGCACCAGTCGGCGTATTGCGGCGATGATGAACGAGCCATTTCGAGACTTCAATTCCACGACCAATATCCAGACTATGGCGGGATTCGGCCGACGTATCATTGGAGGCAGCCCAAGGTGGATCTGTTTGAAAACAGAAAACGGCATGGAAGTCATCGATGCCTTTACGGGCAATCGACTTTGGGCCATCGACGAACTGCAGGCCACCAACAATATCGCCGTCTCCGATTCGGCCCTGTGCATCAGCAGTTTTGGTATGGACGGTTCAAGGCTGAATCCCCTGGATGGCCACACAATGAATTTCGCTCCCAGCGGCTGGTTTAGGGCTCGATCGACCGGGAAAACCATTCGCGGGGCCGGTGATACTCTGGCTGTCTGGAATTCAAAATCTATGGTCCATGGAGCGCTGGCCTTTCAGTGGATGCGGCAAAGTATTGCCGGTTGTTCGATCCTCGACTCGTACAAATCAGGCCCCTCTATCGCCTGGATGCATCCGATCACTGACAGGCTGATTCGCGAAATCCCGCTACAGAATCTTGAGTACGCTCAGTTCCTTGACTCAGAAACGCTGGCGTATGTGACCAATCAGCAAAGCCTTTGCACTTTAAATCTCGTGACCGGCGAATTCAGAACTCTGCTTCTCACAAACTCGCAGGAGCCAATTGGTACCACCATAGAACTTTCGAAAATCTCCGTGACCGCTGATGCCGTAAATTATTATGTCTACCAGAAAAGTAATGATATGCCTCAGGTGATGTATGGTCTGAGAGCTGAACAGGTTCAAAATGAAGTAAGGGCCATCAGCCGCAGGACCGGACAACTTGCCTGGGTTCAGCCCGTGAACGACTCGACTTTGACATGCTTTGACGGCGCGGAGTCAGTCATGTTGTTCATCCGGTCATCCGGGAAACCGCGAGCGAACGCAGGTGTTATTCCACGATTGCCCATTCAGGCTGGGCAGAAATACGTCATCGATGCTGTTTCCAGAACCACCGGAGCGAAACGGTTCTCATACTCTGTTGTGTCTCAGTATCCGATGCCCAACGTGCAATTGTCACACCGGGCTGGCATGTTTGATCTGGAAGCGTTTGGCAATCGCGTTCGTTTTCTTCCGGAAGCAACAACCGTATCGCCTTGACGAAATTAATGCACTGTTGTCTGTGTGGTGCAATCAGGGCGTGAAGCTTCATGACTGGAGACTCGCATCTCAGCCTCGATAGACGGCCAGCCGAATCTGTGTTCAACTTTTTCTGGCAATGACCATGACGCGCAGGGGTGACGAATAACCTTCGATCGTTTTTGTCGAATCCGTGGGATCAAGAAAATTGCCCAGCGATTCAAAGGTCATCCAGTCGGTTCGTCTTTGTTCGTCTGTTGTTGTGCGTGAAACATCAATGACGCGGATGTCGCGAAAACCAGATCTCCTGAGCCACAACAGCAACATGGGCACAGTGGGGATGAACCAGACATTCCTCATTTTGGCATAACGATCTTCCGGCACCAGAACGGACAATCCTTCTCCTGCTGTCACAAGGGTCTCGAGCACCAGTGCTCCGCCTGCAACTAATGATTCTCGCAGGGACTGAAGGTGGTCGATCGGACTGGTTCGATGATAAAGAACGCCCATCGAGAACGTGACGTCAAACAGTTGCAGCTTTTCCGGCAGTTCTGCATCAGTCAGCGGCAGCACAAAGTGGGGACATTCAGAACCGGCATATCGGCGAACAGCTTCGAACTGCATCAGAAACAGCAGGAAGGGGTCCAGCCCCAGTACCATTCTTGCCCCGGCATGCAGCATCTTCCATCCGTAGTAGCCATTGCCGCAGCCAACGTCCAGGACGGTTCTGTTCAGCAGATTGACATGAGGAGCCAGTCGATTCCATTTGAGACAGGATCGCCATTCAGTATCGATCGCTACGCCAAACAGATTAAAGGGGCCCTTCCGCCAGGGATGAAAAGCCTGCAGTGTTTTCGTCAGACTGTCCCGGTCGTTCTGTGCCAGCGTCCCATGCACGGAGACGGCATCGTCGCTGCCATCGATTGCCGCATCCGGAACGTCCGGCATTGTTTTCCACGCGGCAATCCATTCGCCAAGTTTTCCGTGCCGGTCTTCGGCAAGAGCATGCTCAGTCTTCGCGCGAAGTTTCTCACCCCATTCGGAATGGCCTCGCAGTGACAAATCCGAGTACAACTGTTCGCGATCAAATAACTTCACAGCGGAATCCAGTCGCGGCCCGGCGCCCAGGCCTGCAGAAACTCCATCGTCAGACAGTACAGCAACTTCAGATCAGAGAAAGAATCACCAATTCACTAATTCACTTTGGGAACCAGCATCAATCTCGGCTCTGCGTCAAAGACCCACGAGAAGGTCGGCAGTTGATTTCGTTTTGGAACGCGTGGCACAGTGAATTGTTCACCAGTCATTACGTCGTCACCCGTATTCGGGTTCCGCGCCGATTTTCCACCGAACTGTGTGGCCATCGTCCGAATTCGTGGATCGTCTTTGCTGTCAAACGAACCCATCGTCACGACCGACTTGTATTTGTCGTGGAAAACCCAGGCCTCGTAGTTCGTGTCGTAACCGTATTTCTTTGCGTTGCGAAGCTTGTCTGTGAACTGCATCGCATTCTCTGCACAACCATCCAGGCTCGTGCCGAAATGTTTTTCAAAGAATCCCATGGCCTGCGTGGCACTGTTGTTTCCGACTTGCAGCACACTGGTTCCATGAAATGTGGCAACCACGAGTGTGTACTTGCCCTTGTTGTCCAGAAGCGAATACTTCTGATCGTCGTTCAATTCTGCGATGAAGTTATCCTGTTCCACGTCCCGAACCTCACCTTCCCACAACGGATTGACGGTAAGAAACGTGGTAAAGGGCGACGGACGGCCAGGCGTCTTTCGAAGGATTCCGCCATTCTTGGGATCAGTCAAAAACGGAGGGTTGAATTTATTCTTAATGAAGTCTCTCAGTTGTTCAATTTTCCCGTCGGAACTGGTTTCAAAGTTTCCGGCGAGCACCGAAACATAACCTCGCTGAGCAACGTATTTTCTTCCTCCCGCATCGACACGGGGTGAACTGACTTCACCCATCTTTTCTTCCAATGCGTAGACGTAAGCCGGAATGTTCTTCTCACGCAATGCAAACACAATTTCGTCGGCCACTTCCCAGGCGGACATACCGCCTTCAATCCGACGTGAGGCATCATCCACATCGCGAATGGATGCCACCATCAGCATCCAGGGACCGTGGTTTTTAGCCAGAGTGTAACGCTTGCCCTTCACCGGCTTCTTAATATCTGCGTTGAGACTGCCGCCCGCGAGTGAAATAGCCAGCAGGAACATGACGAGGTTTCGGAAGTGCTTCATCCCGTGATCCTTTTTGAAAGACGGCAGGTCGGCCAAAACTTGCGAAACGGCGTCATCCTGTCGTGATAATCGAACCGGCGAACGACTGATTCCGTTGCGGCTGGGCGGCGAGTATGCCACGCCGGGATCGGCTGACATAAGAGGATTTGACGAATTCTTGTCTTGTTCGCCGACTCGGAAAGTCATCGGCAGGGATTTAGCGGCAGGTTCTGCCACCGACGGCGACTGCCCTACAGTTCTTGCCACTTCGCGGGCATCTCATCATTGGCAGACAAGATTTGGCACCTGACATAAAGGCAGCGCACGAACGTCTTGTGCGCGGGCGGCGCAAATGTCGTGCCCCAAGACTGCGTTCATAAAATCTATTTCTGAAGTGAGAACCATGAGAGGGCTGAGTCGCGGTTTCGCGACCCCGACTCACCCTACTCGATGGCTAACGTCAGGAGCCCAATTCTTTCAGAGCTTCCATCACTTGTTCGTCGTGTCCATCGACAGAGACTTTCTTCCACACTTTCGCAATCTTTCCGTCAGCATCAATCAGAAATGTGGATCGCTGAACACCCATCGACACCTTGCCGTACATATTCTTTTCGCGCCAAGCACCAAATTTCTCAGCCAGCTTGTGATCGATGTCGGCCAACAAGGGAAAAGTTAAGCTGAACTTTTCGGAGAATTTTTTATGGCTCGCCACATCATCAGGACTGACCCCAAGAACTATCGCACCTAGTTCAGTGAGTTCGTTTTGTCGGTCGCGAAATGCGCACGCTTCTTTAGTGCAACCAGGAGTGTCATCTTTGGGGTAGAAGTACAGGATGACAGGCTTGCCTTTGAGGTCTGCCAGTTTCACGGTTGAACCATCAGTCGCCTTCAATGAAAAAGCCGGTGCCTTTGCGGGCGGTTCGAGCCAATCAGCCATAATGTCTTTGCTCCTTGGTTAAATAAGCCTTCTCTGGATCGCCATAATTACACCGCAGGTTTTAGTGCCGGACGTTGCGTTGTCATGTGTCAAAATCGAAAAACTTGCATTAAAACGGCTCCGGCCACTGAATCTGTTGAAGAATTCCAGCCAGTAACAGTGGAATCGCTGACTACAGAGGTGGTTTCGCTGCGGCAGATGCATGTGATGCCCGCTGATGATCATCCGCCGTTGCCGAGACGGACGAACGAGCCGCTGGATGACCCAAAGACTCCTTCAGACTGATGAAATCTGAGAGCAGGAAAATCACTGTGACAAACGCGAGCAACACTTCGGTCATCGTGATGCACTTTGCCGGAATGTTCTGAGGCGTTACGTCTCCGTAACCAAAAAAAGTGAAATTCAGAGTGCTGAAGTAAGTGAACTCAAACACTTCTTCAAGGCGCGTTGCGTTGTCCAGCTCAACGCTGAAGCTGGCTTCATTGATTCGATAGAGGCAATGAAAATCGAGCCCAAAGGAGAGGATGATTTGCATCATGTTGACCAACATCAGCAACATGAAGCGATGATAGGCCAGGTTGCATCGAGTCGCGTCAAACAGTTGGCGGATATTCTCTGCACCAAAAAATGCCGTTTTCGCCAGGCTGACGACGATCGCCAGGGGCAAGGCCGTTGACGCTATCCACCGATGGTCGAGAGCTGCCTGAAACGTTGCCCAGACTACAATAATAAATAGGAACTCGGCGACGTTTCGGATAATCATCAACTGCGGCCTGCAAAGCAATAATCATGCGTTCTCGTTGTACAAACTTTGCCGCATTACCTCTCAAGCAGCAAGCAACATCTGTCCGCCGCGCAGTGAAAAAGCCCGAAATACCAATGAAGTCAACATAACTTCATTCGCATCTGGGGCTTCGCTGGCAATAAACGTGTCACTCGCTGACGCGTCACTGAGATCGAGCGGGGCATACGGCAGGTATCAAGAACTCTGCTGATCGGAATGCCTCGCAGGCGATCTCAATTCCTTAGAGGCTTCTGCATCAAGGATTTCTTTGCGGAAGACACGAACTTCCGGAGGCGCTTGGATGGAAAGTCTCACTCGACCTCCTCGTACTTCGGTCACAGTGACCCGAATTCCCCCAGCGATTTCAATCGACTCACCAACTCTTCGACTGAGAACTAGCATCTTGCCTGCTCCCTTACCCTTTTAAAAAATCCGAAAGCGAGTTGAACCGTTCTTCCTTGCGTCCGGCAGAATTTCCACATCGACACCTGAACCGTTGCCGCTGTTCGGAACTAACATGCAAATCTCATGTACATTTCGGCATTTTCTGCAACATCGTTGTAACTACGCTTTGTAAGAGACCGCTTGAGTGTGATTTTTCCCTTAAGTTCTCTTGGAATGTTCAATATTTTTTGAAATGAGGGTAGGAGTTTCCCTCATTCATGGCTCGCCAAGGCGCCTGAGGTGGTAGGGCGGCTTGGTTTTGGTTGCTGCTGTCTGTTTTTTCGGTAGGAGAACGGCCACTTGATACAGGCACATGAGTGAATTTCATCCACTCAGCAACTGGGCTGCCAAAACGACTGACAGTTTGCCGGTGCCAGAATTCCTGTTTGCGATCGTCGTTCTTAAGTGCTTTATTTCAAAGAGTTTGCGTCGTGTTATTGAGTGGCGGCACACAGTTTGCAATCTCGCGGAGCCATTCTGAATTCTCTGCCACTCTTGTCGTTGATGCCAAATTGCAGGCGGAAGAGTGTGTTTTGACTGAAGAGCTTTGATTCGTAATTGTGATGAAAAATTTGAGGAGAAGCCGTGGCTAAGTTACTGACGTTCGACGAAGAGGCCCGCAAGAGCTTGCTTTCCGGCGTTTCGAAACTGTCGAAGGCAGTTGCCAGCACCTTGGGCCCTCGCGGACGGAATGCCGTGTTGGACAAGGGTTGGGGTGCGCCGAAGGTGACAAAGGACGGTGTGACCGTCGCCGAAGACATCGAACTGGAAGATCCTTACGAGAATGTTGCTGTTCAGTTGGTGAAGGAAGCTGCTTCCAAAACCAACGACGTTGCTGGCGACGGCACAACGACAGCCACTGTGCTGTCTGAGGCACTTTATCGTTCGGCATTGAAATACATCGCCGCCGGAGCGGATGCGATGGCACTGAGTCGTGGTGCTCAGAAGGCTGTTGCAGCGGTTGTTGAGGCGTTGGCGAAGATGTCAAAGCCTGTGAAGGCAACCGATCGTGAATCGATTGCGAAAGTCGCGACGATCGCTGGCAATAACGATCCGGAGATTGGTGAGTTTCTTGCTGACGCTCTCATGAAGGTCGGCAAGGATGGCGTGATCACGATCGAAGAAGGTCGGCATGTGACGACGGAAGTCGATCTTGTGGAAGGGATGCAGTTCGATCGGGGCTATTTGTCTCCGCACTTCATCACCGATGAAGACGAGCAGGAAGTTGTTTTCGAAAACTGTCGAATCCTTTTGCATGAAGAAAAGATCAGCAGTGCTCGTCAATTGGTTCCTCTTCTGGAAGCGATTTCCAAGGGTAATGTGCCGCTGTTGATTATCGCCGAGGATATCGAAGGCGAAGCGTTATCGACTCTTGTTGTGAACAAGATGCGTGGCATCGTCAAGGTGGCGGCCGTGAAGGCTCCTGGTTACGGCGATCGCCGCAAGGCGATGATGGAAGATCTGGCAATTCTGACGGGCGGCAAGGCGTTCTTCAAAGATCTGGGGATCAAGCTGGAGAATATTCAGCTGTCCGATCTGGGGAAGGCGAAGAAGGTTCATATCGATGCCAACAAGACGGTCATCGTCGAAGGTGGCGGCAAGAAGGGTGACATTCAGGGCCGTGCGGAGCAGATTCGCAAGGAGATCGATGTTACAGATAGCGAATACGATCGCGAAAAGCTTCAGGAGCGGCTTGCAAAGCTTGCGGGCGGAGTGGCTCAGATCAATGTCGGGGCTGCCACTGAAACTGAGATGAAGGAACGCAAAGATCTGTTTGTTGATGCTCTTGCAGCAACGCGAGCAGCGATCGAAGAAGGTATTGTCCCGGGCGGCGGTGTCGCTTTGCTGCGATGCGGTACAGCCCTGGATAGCCTGGTGTTAAAAGGGGACGAAGAGTACGGCGTTGAGTTGATTCGCAGCGTGCTTGAAATGCCAATGCGAACGATTGCGGAAAATGCAGGGCTGGACGGAGCCGTTGTTGCCAATCGCGTCCGCAAGGAAAAGAAGGTCAGCTTCGGCTACGATGCATTGAACGACACCTATGGTGACATGCTTCAGTTTGGTGTGATCGATCCGACCAAGGTTGTTCGAACCTCCTTGCAGAATGCTTTCAGTGTCGCATCTCTGTTAATGACGACAGACTGCATTGTCGTCAATGAGCCGAAAAAGGCCGAAGATGGCCACCACGATGATCATCATCACGACGGTGGCATGGGCGGCATGGGTGGCATGGGCGGAGGAATGCCCGGCATGGGCGGAATGGGTATGCCTGGCATGATGTAGTCTGCAGAAGGGTTAACTGCCCGGTTTTTCAGGAGCCGGGCTGCTTTCCTTCGATTGTGTTGCCTTGAAATCTGAATCCAGTCTGAACTTAATATTCTCTCAATCAGTTTCTGAGCGAGTCTCAGAAGTCTATGGAGCCGTAAATTATGAAAATCAATCCTCTTGATGACCGTGTTGTCGTTCGACCAAACGAAGCTGAAGAAAAGACTGCTGGCGGGATCTTGCTGCCGGACGCTGCCAAAGAAAAGCAGCAGCGGGGAACCGTGATCGCGGTTGGACCAGGTCGCCTGCTGGACAGTGGCGAGCGTTCGCCGATCAGTGTTAAGGTGGGAGATCAGGTTCTGTTTGGCAAATATGGCGGAACAGAAATCGAAGTCGACGGCGAAGACGTCAAGATTCTTCGCGAGAGCGATATTCTGGGCAAACTGGTCTAGTTGCAGATCTCACGGAGCCCGACTTTGTTCAGGTCGGGGCCGTACAATGGGTGGATCCGGAAGCGGTCCGCATTGCCTGTTCTGAAATCATTTTCAATCATTGCAGCGTCAGATCGCTGAAGGAGCCTTTGAATGGCAAAGCAACTATTATTCGACGATCGAGCCCGCATCAAACTGCAGCGTGGCGTGGAGACGCTGGCTAAAGCCGTTGCAGTCACGATGGGGCCAACCGGTCGAAATGTGATTATCGACAAGAGCTTTGGGAATCCGGTTGTCACCAAAGACGGTGTGACCGTGAGCAAAGAAGTTGAACTTGAAGACCCCTACGAAAACATGGGGGCGAAACTGGTGAATGAAGTTGCCAGCAAGACCAGTGATATTGCTGGTGATGGCACGACAACCGCCACTGTGTTGGCGCGGGCGATCTACAACGAAGGTCTTCGCAGCATTACTCTCGGAGCGAATCCCACGGTGGTTCGCAAGGGGATTGAAAAGGCTGTTGAAGCGGCTTTGAAGAGCCTCGAAAAACAGGCTCGTCCGGTCGAGTCCAAGC
>JANPHT010000413.1:0-2702 GCA_031424595.1 Planctomycetota bacterium | reverse complement strand
GGCCAGCCGTCCATGTCCTGAGGATGTGATGCGGCAAGGTGCTGGATCTTGCCAAGCTCGCCCTGCTTGTACATCTCCTTAATGAACAAATACTCGCGGCTGTAAACGACGGTTTCCGCCATCATGTATTTAAGACCGGTCTTCCTGACCGTCTCAACGATTTGACGGCACTCGTCAATGGTCGTTGCCATCGGCACCGTGCACATGACATGCTTGCCAGCGTTGAGAGCTTTCAGTGACATCCACGCATGGTCGGATATCGGACTGTTGATGTGAACGAAATCAATATCTTTGTCAGCCAGAACTTCGTCGTAAGTGGTGTATCTCTTATCGATTCCGAACTGATCACCGCACTTCTTCAATTCCGCCGGATCGCGTCGGCAAATGGCCGAAACATGTGCATTCGGATGAGCCTGATAGATCGAAATGAATTCGGCCCCGAATCCAAGACCAACCATTGCCACATTGAACTGTTTCGCCATCGTTTGCTCCTGTTGGTGGGTAGATAATTCCATGATCTGGCTATCGCAGACTCCGGGATTCAGCACTGAACTCTGCAGAAAAAGTTTTTCGCTCCCGACGCGAAGACTAACTTTGGTCGATCACAGTGTGTCAGATGGTGCCGTTGAGAGCAGTAATTCGCCATGAGAAATCGCGCAAAAGACTTGAGTTTTTTCACCGACTCCGCCATCTTTGTTTGCGATGTCGCTGGTCTGGGATGGCGCAGCAGGAAAAAAACGGACGGCATCCCCCGGTTGATAATGACCACCATTTGGCGATTTGATGCGTCGGTCGGATGGACGACGAAAGCGTATTGTGGGGGCAAACATGTTCCGGGGCGGAGTGTACAGATCGAGACCTGAGTGCCAAGCGGGCTCTGTGGCTGATTAACGTTCAGAAGTGAGGACATTATTATGAGGAATCGGTCCGTTGCCCTTTTGCTGGAGACATCCAACGCATACTCCAGAGGGCTGCTCGACGGTATCATCGGGTTTGTGCAGAGGCATGGAGGATGGTCAGTTTACCTGCCGGAACAGGAGAGAGGTGCGGATCCACCAGACTGGCTGCGACGGTGGAAAGGTGATGGCATCATCGCCCGCATCGAAAACCACAGTATTGCCCGTGCCGTCCGAGCCACTCGACTACCCGTGGTCGATGTAAGCGCCGGTCGATTCCTGGACGAGATCCCGTGGCTTGAAACGGATGATCAGAAGATTGCTGCACTGGCTGCTGAGCATTTAATAGAGCGTGGATTTCGGAATCTTGCATTCTGTGGCGATCCCGGCTTCAAATGGTCGACTCTGAGGGAACGTCAATTTGCATCATCCGTCGAAGCGGCCGGAGCAAATTACTTTCTGCATCAGTCAGTCGCCCGCAATGATCCGAATTACTCATGGAATCGCGACCGTCGAAGTCTGATTAACTGGCTCAAGAAGTTGCCGCGACCCGTTGGAGTCATGGCTTGCTATGACATCAAGGCTCAGCAGTTACTGGCGATTTGCCGCGATGAGGAAATTGCTGTGCCGGATGAGGTGGCCGTCATTGGGGTCGACAATGATCGGCGATTGTGTGAGTTGTGTGATCCACCGCTTTCCAGTGTTGTCCCGAATTCGTGGAAGGCGGGTTTCGAGGCGGCATCGCTGCTGGATCGAATGATGTCGGGAGAAAACGTAGGCAACGAACCCAGGCTCATTCCCCCGCTTGGCGTGCAGACTCGACAGTCGACCGATGTGCTGGCCATTGACGACCCGGACATCGTTGCCGCTTTGCGACTCATCCGAACGAATGCCTGTGATGGGCTCAATGTTCAGAAGATCCTGAAGCAGATTCCGATGTCTCGCCGCGTCTTCGAGAATCGATTTCAGAAATTGATTGGCCGCTCACCCCACGCGGAGATTCTTCGACTTCGCATTGAGCGATGCCGCCAGTTGCTATCAGAGACCGATCTACCGCTCACCGAGATTGCTCAGGCTGCTGGATTCCCGCATGCGGAATATTTGTCCGTCACTTTCAAACGAGAAGTCGGCGAAACGCCTCGTGAGTTTCGGACCAATCATCGCAGCGGCCAACGAAACACTCCACGCGAACTGGGCAGTCGACGCAGTGGTTTGTGATTGCAGATTGTAAAACCTGAGGCGAAGTCCGCTCGTTGCCGGATTTGCAGGTCCGGCACGTTTTCAGAACTCCCGGTAAGTTCCACAATGGGTCTTGAACCGGTCGCTGGAATACGGGTCAGAGCTCGGGCTTTTCAAGTTCAACCAGGATTCCTCCCAGCTTCAGCATTTCGTGAAACCGCGTGAACCAATGCACCTGGCCCCAATGGAGACCAATGGCTTCGGCAGCATGCTTCAGCTCTTCGCGATTAAACGTTCGACACTTCCACGTGTGACTGGTCATGAGACCAGAGAATGAGTCTTCGGTCGCGAGCAGTAAGATTGTCCCGCCCGGGCGAAGGACGCGAGCGAACTCACGAAGACCATCTTTGGGATCAGGAAGGTATTCCAGAACGTAGCCACAAGTGACGCAGTCGAAGGAAGCGTCGCGAAAAGGCAAAGCACGCATGTCAGCGGCGACAAAGACAGGACGATCGGAATTCAGTCGTCCGCGAGCCCTCTTCAGCATTTCCCAGGAAAGGTCAAAGCCAACGATTTCCGTGCTGGCAGTACTTGTGGACAGTAAATGGCGGATGATCTGACCGGCAC
>JANPHT010000412.1:0-3383 GCA_031424595.1 Planctomycetota bacterium | reverse complement strand
CTGAGACTGATTCGACGAAGCCTCGGCGTTTCGAACCGCAAGAATAGCCCGCGCTCTCTTTGTTTCATCTGCGGAAATTCTGCCATCTTCATTATCAAAGACCTCCAGCGTTCGACGACCTGGTTTCACCTTCGAGTCGCTTGCAGGCTTTCGAAGGATTCGATGATCTGTCAATGCCGTGTGCGGCACGTTGCTGGCCTTTGAGCGTGGCATATGGCACTGAATACAGGAATCGCCGGGGGACGTCTGAATTCGTTCTGCCTGCGGCACCGCACAGCTCGAGGAGTCGTCATGGCACGAGTGGCACCGGGAATTGTAGAACGTAATCTGTGTTTCCGGCGTCGGCGAACTATGAGGATCATGACAGGCAATACAGGTCATTTGGCCTTTACTACCTGTGAAGCACTTGCTGGCCATCATCTGTTCTCCCTGTGTTGCTGCTTCACCAGTGCCAGAATTGCTGGGCTCTACAAGAATTGTCCAGACGTCGGAAAGCTTATCGCCCGGCGTAAAGGAAAAATCATTGAGACCATGGTGGGGAACTCGTCCAACACCATGCAGATGGCACTGGAAGCAAAGTGCGTTCATACGCGCTGGATCGATCGATCCCGGATTGATGATTTCATCCACGGTTCCCGCAGCCGCTGACTTTTTGTGAACGGCAATGTGGGTTTCGCCGGGCCCATGACAACGCTCGCATCCAATCGAGAGTTCATGAAAGGGTTTCTTTTCGAAACGATCGGGACTACCTGGGATCCATGCCGTGCGACCAGCGTGGCACGCGACGCAACCATCAACAATCCGCCGCTCAAAATGCTGGTTGTCCTTCGAGTAGGCGGGCGAAAGGTCCCAGCAGTTTTCATGGGAATACCAAGTGACTGGAGACATATACAATAAGCCGTCATGGTTGATCAGATACGATCGCCCTCGTCGCCCCGAACCGACCGAGTACTCTGCCGCCAACGACAGTTGACCAATCTGTTTGCCAGCTTCGTCGAACACCAGCTCTTCATGATGCACACCCGTTTCATCTCGCTTAATCTGGTATTCCAGGATGCTGGTGAAGAAGGCCGATTTGATGCTCCGGAACCGCGTGTGTTCCGTATAATCTTCAAGTGGTGACGCATTGTTTGTCAGTGCCAGCGACCGCGACATCGGATGCGTTGCGTATTTGTCTGAAATCTCACTGTGACAGTCACGACAGGCATCGCTTCCAATGTGAGCGCCATGAAACTGGCGGGGGACGCGATTTTGAGCAACAACGGCACCCTTGGAATTCTTTCCAGAACTGCCTGCGACGGTGGCTGACGATCTGGAACTTTCCACCAGAACATCCACCGGGTTTTGAATCAGAAGAAACAAGAACCATCCCAGAGCGACAAGCGGAATGGCTGCTGCTGCAAAGATCAGAATGATTCTCGACATCGACTTTCTGCCCATCGTCTATATCCCTCGATCGCGGACGACAAGGTGTTGGTTCACGGCAACGTTTTCTAAAACCTGTTCCCGGCCATTCGGCCACCGCACACGAATCAAACAGGACGATCCATTATCGCCAAGCCCAAAGAAAAGCTTTTGCTGGTGACTCGCGCAGTAACTTGTTCCCCCCGCCAGAACCTGCACGAGTTTCCCTCCGCTCTGCTCCACCGTCACGACGGCTCCAATCCCATGACGGTTTGCGGATTCTGACAGAAAGGAGACATTCAGCCAGTGCCCTTTGCGTTCCTGAGATCGAAGAATGCAGGCCTCATCCCCCTGATTGATCACGGCAATTTCCGCGTATCCGTCGTCATCAAGATCTCCGACGGCAACTCCGCGACCAAGATACTCTTTCCGAAAACACTCGCCTGCCCGATTTGTACAATCAATCCACGATCGACCGTTGTAAACGAATAACTGTTGAGTCATCTTCCAGGCATCACCATCAGAGGCATCCACATCACCATTCACGACGAATAGCTCATCTGAGCCATTGCAATCGAGATCCATCATGACCGTTCCAAAGGCGAGGAACGCCAGTGTGGGCTCATGAAGCGATTCTTCCCGCTTGACGTCCAAAAAACCGCCGCCACCCAGGCCCCGATAAAGCGTATTGGAGTCCGAAGTGAAGTGAGTCAGATAGAGATCCCAAAGACCGTCTCGATTGTAGTCCCCAAACGCCACACCCATACTGGCCTGAAACTGTCCCCGACCACTCACGGCGCAGCCGGAAGCGACGCCGTTTTCCTGAAAATGACCGGTCCCATCGTTCAGGAACAAGTGGTTGTAGGTTGTATCGTTGGCAACAAAAATATCGGGGGAAGAATCCTGATTGAAGTCAGCGACTACGACGCCGAGAGATTTACTGTTCTCAGCGTCCATACCACGGGACTTCAGGCACTCTTCAAAGGTGCCATCCCCCTTACTGATGAAGAGTCGATTGGGAACTGGACCCACGTTGTCCGGATGACAGATTCTGGGGACTCCATTATCGTCGTAGCAGGCGATGGGATTTGCGGGATCGTAGTCCAGATAATTGCAAACGTAGAGATCCAGCAAGCCATCGGCATTCAGATCAGACCAGGCCGCGCTTGATCCCCAGAGATAGTTTATTGTGTTGCATTCCATGGTCATGTCAGCAAACGTCCCGTCGCCGAGATTCTTATACAGCGTATCGCGACCGACGTTCGTCACGTAGATGTCGTGAAAGCCATCCGCGTCAAAATCTGCGATGGCGATCCCATAACCGTACTTCCTGTCTTCAATGCCGGCCAGTTCCCCGATTTCCTCAAAGCGTCCTCCTTGATTTCTGAACAGGACGTCAGGCTGATTCGAACTGCGTTCCACCGCATCCGACGGCCCTGCCTGGACACAGTACAGATCCAGCAATCCATCCAAATCAAAATCCAGCCAACCCGCGCCACCGCCGGCAGACTCATTCATGCGGCGAGTTGAGGAATGGCCATTCTCGTAAACAAATTCGATGCCCAGCGTGTCATGAATATCAGCGAGGATTGGAAAAACTACATCCAGCGAAGCCGTTTCAACGGAAATCGGGGGAGGCGGGGAATCCAAGTCTGCCATCAGCGACGAACTATAAGGTGGAGCATCGGCTGGCTGCGGAATTGTTGGCGTGGAAGATTCTTCGCTCCTGTCGGTAGCGGGACGGCAGCCTGCAAGAAACGGGAACGTTGCCGCTGCAACAATCAGGAACGCAAACCGCAGGTGAAGCGAGAGTTGGATTGACATTGGCGATAGAACTTTTCACGAAGGCCGGAGCCTGAGTTCCGTCAGATACGGCCGTTTAGACCCAAGGCATGGTTGCGGAGCAGTATTTGCGTAACACCGTCTCAAGTCCAGTGTTTTGACATTGTCGTCTCCGGACAAAAAAAATTCCCGCAGGA